>NZ_JBVHDI010000009.1:58782-323825 GCF_055563465.1 Amycolatopsis sp. NPDC000009 | reverse complement strand
AACGCTCGACTGGGACACCCCAGCCGAGCGCCTCACTACACTCCTCACCACAACCAGATGACCACCCGTGTTGCAACGACCCCTCGAATCCGCCCATTGCGCCCAGCGCAATGAAGGGGGCCTTCACGTACCGAGATCACCGCTGGTGGTGAGTTTCCTGGTCAGGGCGTGCGGCGGAGGACGAGGGACAGAAATCCCCACGTCTCCCGGTAGACGCGCAGCCATTCGGTCCGGCGGATGCTCGCCGTCGAGAGCGCTTCCGTGCTGTCCGGGTCTTCAGGATGGTCGAGTGCCCACGAGGCCAAGGATCCCCAGCATGCCCACTCGTACTCGTCGAGTTCGTGGCGGGTGCTGACATGTCCGTGGATCGGGGTCCACCCGTCGGCGGCCACACGGTCCACTGTGGTCGCCAGGTCGGCGAAGTCCCCGAGCATCTCGACGGCTTCGGGGGACGGGTCTCGGTTCCAGAAACCCTCTCCGATCAGGACGCGGCCTCCGGGAGCCAGATGACCGCGGGCGGCGGCCAGGGTGGGTAGCAGCCCGCCGAAGGCGTGCGAGGACCCGACGCTCAGCACCAGGTCGAACGGCTGGGCCGAGACGAACCCTTCGGCCTCGCGGTGGTGGAGGACGAGGCGATCGGCGACGCCACGATCGCTCGCCGCGCGGCGAGCGTCTTCCAAGGCGTCCCCGGAGATGTCCACGCCTTCGGCGACCAGGTGTGGCCGCGTGGTCAGGGCGCGCAGGAGCCATTCCCCGCTGCCGCACCCGAGATCGAGGACGCGCTCGTCACCTCGGGGGAGTCCCCGGTTCAGGAGCCGGTCGACCGAGGTGTCGTCCAGCGGCGATTTGATCGGGTGATCGGTATGGGCGATACGGGAGACTTGTTCGCGGTTCAAGTGTGGAGCCCTTCGACAACGGGGCCGACGCCGTCGGCCCAAGACTTTGACTGGGCGCACGCGAGCGCGATCCTCGGCGTCGGGAAGCGACGGAAGATCGAGTTCGGTGCTGGGTCGGGTCATGCCCGGTTTCGTTGTCGACCACCCGCGAGGGGTGTCGCGCAGCGCGGTGACTCAGGATCGAGCCACCCGGTGGCTCATCGCGAAGTGCTGATCGCCGAAACCGGGTCCGACAGCTCGACATGTGTGCGCATGTGCTGCACACCTCCCCCTCCGCGATGGCCCGCCCTGGTGCGGACGACCGGACCGTAGCCACCCGGGGAACGGGCACGCAACCGAGATATCAGCGGCCTGCCCGGTCCGTCCGCCTCACATCCGGCGGAGAGGTTTCGTCGTAGTGCTGAGAACGCTTCCGCTACCCGCTAGGAGCCCAGCATGACGACAGTGACCCCGCTCAGCGAACTGACCGGTGACTATTCGCTCGACGCCACCGGGACGACGCTCGGCTTCGTCGCCCGGCACACCATGGCCAGCCGGGTACCGGGTCATTTCGACGAATTCGACGGCAGCGCCCACTTCGACGGTGACGACCCGGCCAGGTCCAGTGTCCGGCTCACCATCAAAGCCGCGAGCATCCACACCGGCAACCAGAAACGTGACGAGCACCTGCGCACCGCCTTCCTCGACGCGGAAGGTCATCCGGTCATCACCTTCGTCTCGACCGCCGTCCGGCACCTCGGTGGCACCGGGTTCGAGGTCGCCGGGGACCTGAGCATCCGAGGCGTCACGAAACCGGTCCGCGTCGCCGTCGAACTGGTCGACGCCAGGCCCGGCCCGGACGGCTTCCGTGCCGGCTTCACGGGCGGAGTCTCGCTCAACCGCCACGACTGGGGCGTGAACGAGAACTTCGCCACCAGGCTGATGGTCAGTTCGAAGGTGACTTTGCAGCTCACCGTCGGCGCGAGCCGTCAGGGGACTCGTCCGATGCGCTGAACCCGCAGCCCCGCCGATTCCGCCGTTCGCCGTAACGCCTGGTCGCGGGCGGACGACAACTCAGGCACAAAGAGCCGATCGGTGCACGCGACCGCGGTGGAGGTCACTGATGCTTACGGACGATCTGAGCGAGGTGACCGGCACCGTCGGACGTATCCCGATGGGCATGGCGCGCGTACCCGGCCGCTCGGTGCTCGAGGGCGCCTTCGCATTGCTCGAGGTGCTCGCCGCCGCAGACGCCGGCGCGGGTCTGGGGTTGACCGAGGTGGCCCACCGGGCCGGCCTGCCCAAGTCGACGGCCCATCGGCTGCTGGAGCAGATGTGCGGGATCGGCGCGGTCGAACGGCTGTTCCGCGGATACGTCGTCGGCCCGCTGGCGGGCAGGCTCGTCCAGGGCCGCGGGCGGCTGCACGCGAGGATCCGCGCCGCCGTGGGGAGACCGGCGATCCGGCTGGCCAAACTGACCAGGGCCGATGTCGCGGTGGGCGTGCTGGCCGGGTCCGAAGTCGTGGTCGTCGCGGCGGTTTCGGGGCACTCCGCGAGCGTGCCCGCCGTCGCGCCGGGCACGGTGCTGCCGTCCTCGGCGGCGGTGGCCGTGGTGCTGCTCGGCGGTCTCGCCCGCGGTGCCGCCGCGCCGATCCGGTGCCCGGAAGGCCGGATCGTGGCCGCGATCGGCTTGCTGGCCATCCCGGCGAGCGACCTCGCGGTGATGCGGCGGCTGGTCGACGCCGCCGCGCTGGAGGCCGGTCACGAGTTGGCCGAATCCGCCCGCTGACGGCCGGGAAGCCACCAGTCCGGTGAGCGGACCACCCTCTTCACGTGGATTTCACCATTGGTCAGCCTTCTCCGAGTGAACGGCGCGTCGTCGCGCGCCCGTGAACGGGGAGGTGCCCGATGGGCTCACGTACCGGCTCCAGGTGGCTCGCGTCGGCGACGGCGTTCGTCGTCTCGATCGGGATGGGCGTGGTGGTCACCCCCGCCCCGGCGCGGGCGGCGAGCCCTGGAGTCGGCACGCTGGTCAACGCGTTGGCCGCGCCCACGAACAGCTTCGCGGCCTGGAGCAAGGGCCTCGGCACGATCGGACAGCTGGCGAAGGCGCTGCCCGCCGTGCAGACCAGCCCCGGCGCCGCGCTCGGGTTCGACACCCTGGCCCAGGAGGCGTTCAACGCGGGGACCAAGAAGCTCTCCGCCGCGGTCGACGACGCCGATCTGGACATCGATCAGCCGATCACGTTGTCGGCCGACCGCACCGGGACGCTCAAGACCACACTGAGCACCGTCGGGGAGGACAAGAGACTCGATCTCACCCTGACCGTCTCCCGCGTGCTGCAGAACCAGGCACTGAACATCCCGGTCCCGGTCGGTGACGGCACCAACGCCCCGCAGTCGGCGTTCTCCTCCACCGGCGGGGTCCGGCTCACCGTCGGCACCACGGTGAAGCTGACCTTGATCTGGGACAAGGCACACGACAAGGCCTACATCCTCAACGACGGTACGACGCCGTCGTTCACCGTCGACGCCTCGGCCGATTTCCCCGACGCGAACGCCATCAAGGCCGTCAACGCCGCCATCGGTGTCCTCGGGGTGAAGCTCGTCGAGACCGACACCTCGCTGGACCTCAAGGCGCATTTCGCCGCCACGATCAACGACCCGGACAACGACGGCAGGCTGGCGTTCCTCAACAACGACGGCACCGCGGGCGAGCTGGCCCAGAACGGTTCGCTGGCCGGTCTGGTCAGCTTCGGCTTCGCCAGCCCGGCGGGTTCGCTGAACGGGTCCCTGCATCTGGCGGCCGCGCCCGCCGCTTCCTTCTCCCTGGACCTGCCCGCGGTGGACGCCAAGATCGGCCTCAGCTGGCCGGACATCGCCACCGGGGCCCCGCAGATCACACCGGAAGGCATCGGCACCGTCGGCCCGTTCCTCAACCTGACCCCGCGCGACCTGGCCACCGGTCTCGCGCAACTGGCGACGACGCTGACCTCGATGCAGCGCGCGAAGTGGGGCGACGCGGCGAATCCGATCGGCAACCTCGACCTGCCGTTCCTCAAGGGCACCCTCGCCGACGCGATCCAGCTCAACGAGTCGATCAAGAAGTTCTTGCAGGACAACACCAAGTCCGCGGCGGACCCGACACAGGCGGGTGAACCGCTGTTCGTGTCGCTGCAACAGATGCTCGACAAGCTCAACACCGCGGCGAACCTGCCCGGCGGCGGCAAGATCGGCATCTCCGACGTCCACTTCCCACCGGGCTCGACCAAGCTCGACTTCAAGATCACGTTGTCCCGCAAGGCCCCGGCGACGGCCGTGGACCTCAACGCGGCCGCCGCGGCGGCATCCGGGCCGGCAGGCAACCCGGCGAAGACCAGCTACACGCAGACCACCCTCAAGGACGAGAACCAGACCTGGAAGCCGGGGGAGTTCGCGGGGCGGCGCCTCGTCGCCGGCGCGGCGGGGGCGACCGTCGAGAACAACGACGGGAACACGCTCTTCCTTCAGGCACCTGGGTGGACGCCGGTGACCCCGGCCGCCAACGCGCCGTACACGATCTCCGGGATGCAGGGCGACATCGGCGTCGTGCAGCTCGGCAACGACCTGAAGACCGGTGGCCGCGGTGTCGGCGAGGCCAACGCCGTCAACGCCACCGCGAAGGTCAAACCCAGTTACGACGCCGCCGTCACCCTCGTGCTCGACCTGCGGAACCCCACCGTCCACAATCCGCCGATCGAGCAGAAGAACCCGGACGGCAGCACGACACTCGTCGGCGCGACACCGACCGGGCCGGACCGGCTGCTGCTGCGCACCTCCGGCGGTCCCTCGCTGTTCACCGCCGACTTCCCGATGGACGCGGGCATCGACCTCTTCGCCAACGCCGGATTCCTCCAGGTACAGCTGAAGGGCGCGGCGCACGTCTGCCATCCGAACGCGGGCACCGACTGTGCCGGCACACCGGGCGCGGACGATCACATGGTGCAGGTCAAACTCAAGGACCTGGGCGACCTGACCTTCGGCGCCGTCGTCGACAAACTGCTGCACGACCCTGGGGCGCTGCTCGACTTCCAGGTGCGTGTCCGCGGTGCCGGTGGCGTCGACGCGAGCGCGCCGGGTACGGGCGACTTCCTGAAGGGCGCCACCGCGCACGCGGGATTCACCTGGAACGACCTCACCAAGCTGACCGGCCCCGAAGGGCCGCAGTTCAGCACGAGCGACCTCTCCGAACTGGCGAACTTCGACTTCGACCCGGCCAACCCGAAAGCGCTCTTCTCGATCATCCTGAAGACCTTGCAGACCCTCAACGCGTCGATCAGTGACGCCTCGCCGTCGGGTGCCGCGGTGTTCGGGACCAAGATCCCCCTCGTCGGCCGTTCGCTGAAGGACCTGTTGAAGGCCGACCAATCCGGCTCGGGCCCGACCGTGAGCTACGGCCCGAACTCCGTGAAGGACACCGCGCGCACCGTCGAGAAGGGCAACGCGTTCCCGCCCTCGCTCGTCGGCCGCACGGTCGTCGCCGGTACGCAGGTGGGCATCGTCGGGAACGTCACGCCGGACACGCTCGTCCTGGCCGGACCGTGGGCCAGCCGGCCCGCCCCGGCGACGTCGTACGTGATCCGGTCCGAACTGGACGACGTGATCTCGATGCTGGAGGCGGCGCCGTCCGACAACCTGCAGCGCCTCGTCCAGACCATCGACACCCGCTTCAAGGACAGCGTTCCGGTCACCTTCGAATACGCCGAGCCCGGCGGGACGCCGTCACTGATCATCCGGCTGGACTGGAAACGCGCCTACCACACCAGCACGCCGGTGCAGTTCGACTTCAGCCTGCCCGCCGGTGGCCAGCGGGTCGCCGGGGTGCAGGGCGACGGCTCGGTGTCGCTCGGCGTCGGCGGTCAGGTCAAGATGGGCCTGGTCGTGCCGTTGCAACCCGGCGCCGGGCCTGCCGACGCGAACGCGCTGCGCGTGCTCGACGATTCGAAGATCGGCGTCAAACTCGACGCCACCGTGGAGAACGGCACCATCGCGACCACGCTGGGCCCGTTGAGCGTTTCGCTCGGCGACCCGAAGTCGGCGGACAAGGCGACCGCCAAGGCGTCCTACTCGATCGACCTCGCCAAGGGCGGTGGCACCGGTGCGCCGGTCAGCTTCACCGACTTCCTCGGCGCTGTCGGGCCGACGATCAACGCCGGGAGCACCGCTGCCGACTGCGGCCTCGACGGCAGTACGCCGCTGGCCCTGTGTGCCAAGTTGCCGTTGTACATCAGCGAAGACGGCGGCGCGACTTACAGCAAGGTGATCACCGACGAGACGAAGTCCAACAACTTCGCCTTGCGCCTGCCCAAATCGACCGCTGCCGACGACTACTTCAACCTCGGCGGAGCGCCGATCGACGGGCATCCTCGGTTGGAGACCCCGGATCCGGCGCTGCTGGCGGACGCGCTCGCGGCCAAGCTGATCGACTTCGGCAGGCTCGACGGCCTCGACAGCTACCTCAACCTGGTGGAGCAGGCCCTGAACACCGCCAGCTTCGGCGGCAAGCTGCCGCTGCTCGGCGACGACCTCCAGCAGGGCGCGGACTTCATCGGCAAACTGCGCACCGCGATCCACAACGCGCTGGACCAGCTGCCCGCGAACGGTCATTTCACCGACATGGCCGCGGTACGCGGCTGGGTCAACGACCAGCTCGGCGGGAAGCTCGCGGCCGCGGGCCTCAACCCGGACACGGTCACCGTGGACACCGTGTGCAAGACGCCGCTGGGCACTGTCGGCGCACCGACGGTCAAGCTGCACGAAGGCGCCACTGCCGCGGACAAGACCTACCGCTATGTCGTCGCGTCCTATGTGACGATCAACGGCGAGAAGAAACAGGCGAAGGCCAGCGACCCCGGCCAGATCACCACCGGCCCGGCCGCACTGTCCACAACGGACTCGCTGGACATCGCGTGGGAACCGGTCAGCAACGCGGCCGGCTACCAGGTGTTCCGTGAAGAGGGCGGCGCCTTCAAGCTGATCGCGGACGTCACCGAGGCCAAGTTCACCGACGTCGGCGCCGCTTCGATCGGCGGGGCGCCGGAGAACCCGGCCGAGAATCCGCGACCGCACGATTGCTCGTACAACGACCTCGACGCGGTCACGATCAGCCTGAACGTCAGCCAGGGTGACTTCAGCGGCGACCTGCTGAACTGTGCCGGACTGCCGTCCGGCCACGAATGCCTCAAGGAGACCGTGCCGCTCGACCTGGGGATCCCCGGGTTCTCTCTGAAGTCCGACGGCGGCGCGGGCCCGGAGGTCCAGCTCGGCTGGCGGCTGCACCTGTCCATGGGAATCAGCCGGAGCGAGGGATTCTTCGTCAGCACCAAGGACTCCGCGCAGCCCGAGTTCGCGGTCGGGCTGAACGTCACGCTGCCGGACAAGATCGACGCGCAGCTCGCGTTCATCAACATCACCGGGGAGAACTGCACGAAGCAGAAGAGCGAGGACGACTGCAACCACGCGGCCGCCCCGGCGAACGACGCCGGTGTCCTGCCGCTGTTCGGTGGCGCGTTCAAGATCGACCTGGTGGCGCCGGACGACCCGACCAACGGCAGGCTGCACCTGACCGATCTGCAGAACGCCGGACTGGACCGGCTCGCCGACGTCAAGCTGCACGCGAGCGCGGACATCAACTGGCTGCTCAAGGCACGGCCGGGGGAGGACGCCGGATTCCCCGGCATCCAGGCCAACTTCCGGTTGCACTGGGCGTGGAACAACGTCAAACCGGGGACCAACAGCGCCGACGGCGGCAACTCCCCGCTGACACTGGCCTTCGACAAGGTGGCCATCGACAGCGGCGAGATCTTCGGCAAGATCCTCAGCCCGATCGTGAACAAGATCAAGCAGGTGACCGGACCGCTCGACCCGGTGATCAAGACGCTGTACGCGCCGATCCCGGTGCTTTCGGACCTGTCCCATCTGGCCGGCGGCGGGGACGTCACGATGGTGTCCATCGGCAAGGCCTTCAGCACGATCGCCGGCGGGCCGGACCTGAAGTTCGTCGACACCATCGCCGGGGTCGTCAACTTCATCAACAATTTCCCGACCTGTACCGACAAGTGCCTCATCCCGCTCGGGTCGTTCGAACTCGGCGGCCAGAAGGCACTCGACACCACCGTGACCCCGGACAACACCGAGAGCCTGATCAGCGCGAAGAAGGACGCCGGTGGCGGCACCGGCTTCGCCCCGATCCTCGGCGCGATCAACGGCAAGAACTCCAACCCGAAGTCGGTCGGCCCGATGACCACACAGGCGTCGGCTGCCGGGTTCAGCTTCCCGGTGTTCGAGAAACCCGCTTCGCTGTTCAACGTGCTGCTCGGCGGGGACGTCGACCTGGTCAAGTTCGACTCCGGACCGCTGCGCCTCGGCTTCGACTGGCGTCAGCAGTTCGGGCCGGTGTACGCGCCACCGCCGGTGGTGATCACCTTGCACGGTTCCGCGTCGGTGACGCTGCGCATCGTCGCGGGCTTCGACACCTTCGGCATCCGCAAGGCGTTCGAGGCGGCTCGTGCGGGCGAACTCGACCTCGGGACCGTGGGGCAGGCGTTCCTGCAAAGCCTGTTCTTCTACACCACCGAAAACGGGAAGCCAATCCCGGTGGTGTCGTTCACCGGCGAACTCGCGGCCGGGGCGGCGGTCACGGCGGTGGTCATCACCGTCGGCATCGAAGGCGGCGTCGGGCTCACGGTTTCGTTCCTGTGGAACGATCCCAACCACGACGGGAAGTTCCGGATCACGGAGTTCCTGCAAACGGCGCTGAACAACCCGATATGCCTGTTCACCGTTTCGGGGCGGCTCTATGTCTTCCTCAAGCTCTACGTGACGGTCGGCTTCGGCCCGTTCTCGGTGTCGTTCAGCTTCACGATCGTCGACGTCACGCTGCTCGACTTCACCGCGACACCGAACTGCACGCCACCACCACCGAAACTCGGCGGGCTCAGCGGTGACGGCAAGACACTCGTGGTGTACGCGGCCGCGCTCGGCCACACCGCCCAGCGCGGTGGCGGCGCGGGTGACCCGTACGAGTCGAACAACCAGGAGAAGGACACCGTCAAGATCACGTCGCTGCACGACTACGCGAACCCGGCGAGCCCGGCGTTCACCGGCGTGGCCGTGGACATGCTCGGGATCCGGCGCGAGTTCCGGAACCCGAATATCGAGCGGGTGGTCGTGGACGGCCGCGGTTACGCGAAGCCGATGAGCGTGACGTTCATCGGGGACGCCAAGCTGGACACCGCGAAGGACGGCCCGCCACCGCCGACCGCCCAGTTCGACCGCGACGCGATCGTGTTCGGCGGGGAGAAGAACGACCAGATCAAGACCGGTATCGGCAACTCGTGGGTCGATGGCGGCAAGGGTGACGACACCATCGTCACCGGCGACCGCACCGTGCTCGCCGCGGACCGGAAGAGTTATGTCCAAAATGGAGCGAAGGCGCGTGTCGCCGGCGGCCCCGGCGTCGACAGCATCACCGTCGGCAACGGCGAGGACATCGTCGCGGGCGACTCGAGCCTCGGCGCGCCTCCGGTGACCTCGGTCGGCTTGAAGGAACTGAAGAACGACGGCCGCGATGGTGGCGACCCGCTCGCCGACGGTACCGGCGGCCCGACCGTCTCCGTGCCGAACTGGGCGATCCTGCCCGATCCGAAGGGCGGGACCGGGACCGGCGACGGCAACGACACGATCAAGGTCGGCCTCGCCAAGTCGACCGCGTTCGGCAACGGCGGCGACGACACCCTCGGTGTCGCGGCCGACGATCCGCTGAAGGACGTGCCGACCCTTCCGCAGTCGCTCTTCGTTTCCCAGGGTGCGACTCTCATCGGTGGCGACGGCAGCGACCGCTTCGCCGGCGGTACCGGACCGGACCACATCTATCCGGCCGCGCAGGTCGATCCCGGCATCGACGGCTACGGCTCGGACGACGCCAACACCACGGGCGGGCCGGCCGGCGGGCCGATCAACACCGTGGACACCGGCACCGGTAACGACACGGTGTACGGCGGGAAGGGACAGGACCGGGTCACCGGCCACTCGACCAAGACGCAGAAGGACGACTTCCGCGGTGGCGGCGGCAACGACATCCTGTTCGGCGGGTACGGGGCGGACACCCTCTACGGCGGGCCGGACGACGACTACGTCATCGCCGAACCGTCCACTTTGGCCTTCCCGGACCCGCCGAAGACCGACGACTACGGGCCGCTCTACTTCGTCACGCACACCCCGCTCCCGCAGGGGGTGAGCCCGTCGCACAAGACGCTGGTCGGCGGCCTCGGCCGGGACCACATCATCGGCGGTGACGGCGGCGCGGACGTCTACGGCGACAAGCAGACGACACCGTGCAAGGCCGGTTCGCCGCTGCCGTCGACCCCGGTCGACGAGACGGTGAACGACGCGCTCGACGGCAACGACCGCGTCATCGGTGGCGCCGGTGTCGAGAACGTGCGGGCCGGCGGCGGTGACGACAATGTCGACGCCGAGGCGAACGAAGACCTCGTGTGCGGTGAAAAGGGCAAGGACGTCCTGCACGGCGGCCGCGACGCGGACCAGGTCTGGGGCGGCTCGGACGACGACGCCGTGTACGGCGACACCGGAGCGGACACCCTGTACGGCAACGACGGCGTCGACACGATGTTCGGCGGCGACGACCCCGACACCATCGAAGGGAACAACGGCAAGGACTGGATCTCCGGTGGCCTGTCCGGTGACGTGATCGTCGGCGGCACCCGGGCGGCCGGGCAGCCCGACGACGGCGACAAACTGTTCGGCGACGGCGGCACCGACACGATCATCGGCGACAACGGCGATCCGGCGGCGGCCGGTGGGCCGGTGTTCGACCTGGCCACCAGCGCGGACGCCGCACTGGGCGGCGACGACACCATCGGCGGCGGCATGGACACCGACGCGCTGTACGGCGGGCTGGAGAACGACACCGTCTCCGGAGGGAAGGACCCGGACCGCATCGAGGGCAACCCCGGTGCCGACACGTTGAACGGCGAGACCGAGGCCGACGACATCATCGGCGGCAGCCACCAGACGCCCGGTGCCCCGGCGGCGAAGAACGCGGCCGGCTACCCGGACGCGGGTGACACGATCTCCGGCGGCGACGCCGACGACGTGATCACCGGCGACAACGCCATGATCACCGGCACGGGCGGCGCGGACAGCGGCGACCCGGTCACCCGGGGACGCGGGCTGTCGGCGGGCAGGCACGTGGTGCTGTTCGACCTCGGCTTCACCGCCGACGCGGCGAACTCCGGCGGAGACACCATTTCCGGCGGTACCGCCACGGACATCGTCTACGCGCAGTCCGGAATGGACACCGTGCACGGCGACGCCGGGGACGACTACGTGGAAGGCGGCCAGGACGCCGACAAACTGTTCGGCGACTCCGGGCAGGATGATCTCGTCGGCGGTTCGTCCGCCGTGGAGATGGGCAGTGGCGAGGGCACCGTCGGTCAGCTCGACACCGGGGACACCATCTCCGGTGGCGAGGACGCGGACGTGATCACCGGCGACAACGCGCTCGTGACCAGGGACGCGGGCATTCCGAAGAGCCCGATCACCCAGGGCCGGTTCGACACGGATCTGCCCGGCGCGCTTCCGATGACGCATCGCAGCATCCAGCTGTACGACCTCGGTGACACGCCGGTGCCGAACACCTCCGGCGGCGACGACATCACCGGCGACAACGGATGCGACGCGATCCTCGGCCAGTCCGGCAACGACCGGATCAAGGGCGGCAACGACGGCGACCACGCCGAAGGCGGACCGGGCCGGGACTGGATCGAAGGGAACAACGGCGACGACGACCTCGTCGGCGGCAGCTCGACGATCCACGGCGACGACACCGCGCTGACCACCCAGGGCCAGCCGGACACCGCGGACGTGGTCTTCGGTGGCACGGGCGACGACGTGGTCCTCGGCGACAACGCGATCACCGACCGGATCGCACCGCCGTCGCCGTACCTGCTCCGTGTGGGCAGCAACGGGACGTTCGAGACGCAACGCTCGCTGCGGCTGCTGGATCTGTCGTGGAGCAACGGATTCCTCGGCGCACCGGCTCGTTCCGTGGCGGGCGGGGACCAGCTGTCCGGTGGTGGCGGCGTCGACGTGATGTTCGGCCAGGACGGCGACGACCAGATCGCCGGTGGCGCGCACGACGACTACGCCGAGGGCAACGGCGGACACGACACGATGTTCGGCGACCGCACGCTCGCGGAGGCCGGGATCGCGATCAGCCCGCCGGAGCCGGCGTGGCCGGGTGCGGCGTCGGACGACCTCGGCGACGTCTCCGCGCCGAACGGTCAGGACGACCTCATCGGCGGCAGCTCGCTGGAGGTCTTCCGCGACACGGCCGACGACGTGCACGGTGACGGCGCCGCCGACTTCATCCTCGGCGACAACGGCACCGCGGTGCGGGACATCGTGGACCAGACCGGCAAACCGGTGGCGCTCGGCGACGACCTCTCGAAGGTCTCGCTGCCGCTGACGAACCGGATCTACGCGAAGCGTTACGACCCGCAGAACCTCCCGCAGGGCGCGGCGTTCGTCCGCCACGGCGTCGACGGTGCACCGACTCGCTTCTGCACCACCACACAGGCCACCTGCGAGGCGCTCGGCGCCTCCGGCGGCGACAACCTGTGGGGTGACGCGGGGGAGGACACCCAGTACGGCCAGGACGGCGACGACCTGATGTACGGCGACACCGGCACGGCGACGGCTCCGGGTGACGGCGCCGACGACATGTACGGCGAGCTGGGTGGAGACCGGATGTGGGGCACCGGCGGCGAAGACGCCATGGTCGGTGACCGCGGCGGCATCGTGGACGTGTTCCAGAACGGGTCGAACCACTTCGTGATCGACAAGCCCCAGGTGCCCGCGATCCACTACGAGGGATTCCTGGCGGGCTCGGTCACGCGGCAGGTCGATCTGCAGCACGACGTCGACGGCGACACCTTCGCCGCACCCGGCAACGCCCCGGCGATGCCGCACCGCGGCGACCTCGAAGGCGGCGACGACCGCATCCGCGGCGGCGACGACCACGACTCGATCCACGGCGGCTTCGGTGATGATCTGGCCAACGGGGATTCGGGTGGTGACATCGTCTTCGGCGACGACGGCGCGGACGTGCTGTGGGGCGGCAAGGGCGGTACCGACCCGGCCAACCCGAACGACCGGGGTGTCGACGACTCGCTCGTCGACCACCTCATCGGCGGCAAGGGCGCCACGTCCGGTCCGTCGGTCGACCCGAACACCGGCGCGCTGGGTTCGGACATCCTCGACTGGCGTCCGCGTGGCACCTACGGCGCACCGGGGCAGACCACCTGCACCGCGAACCCGTGGCCGCAGACGTTCGGCAACGGCAAGAACGCGGTCACGGTCGACCCGTGCACGTGGTTCGAGATGACGAACCTCGACAACGCCGACATGGCGGACAACCAGCACCACCAGGGCATCGACTGGATCTACGGCGGCTGGGACCGCGACGTGCTGCAGGCCGACGTCGCCGACAACGGGCCGAACCCCGGTGACCGGCTGCTCGACTGGGGCGGTGCGTACAACCTCTACACGCACTGCAACGCGGCCTACGGCGGCTACAACGACGTCCGGCAGCACAGCCCGACGCATCAGGAGTTCCTGCAGCGGTGGGCCTATTCGCTGGGCGCCGGTCAGGCGGCCGGAGACGTGACCACGGCGGGCACGTCGGCCTACGACGAACTGGCGCTGGTGTACCAGCCGGACATGAAGGACCACGGCACGGGACCGGCGTTCCCGACGACCCCGGGCCATTTCGACAACCCGAACGCGTGTGCCCCCTGAGGACGCGGCTCACCGGTGAGGAGAAAGGCATGTACAGCAGAATCGTCAAACGTGGCGTGATCGTCGGAGTCGTAGTCGTCGTCGCGAGCAGCAGTATCGCTTCGGCGGCGCCTCCGGCGCCGGGACCCGGCGGCCCTCCGCCGCAGAATGTGGTCGTGACCAACGGCCCGGACAGGCCGGTACCGGTCAGCGCGGCACAGAGCGGCGCCTGGAACGTCGGGATCACCGGGACACCCACGGTGAACGTCGGCAACTTCCCGCAGGCCGTCGCGACGCCGCTGTGGCAGGGCACGCCTTACGCGGCCAGCCAGGTGATCATCAACGTGAGCGGCTTCCAGTGCCAAGACCTCACACCGGTCCCGGCGGGCCAGGTGCTCTTCGTCCGCACCGTGGTCACCGACTTCAACGTTTCGCCGGGCAACGCGGGTTCGGCCACGCTGAGGTTCACCCCGCTCGGCGGCACCGAGCAATTCCTCCGGCTGCCCGTGCAGCGATCGGCGCCCGTCACCCAGGTCGCCGGACTGTACGACCGCTACCAGGGGGCGCTCGAACTGGGCATGCCGGCGACCGGTGGGCCGGCCGCCTGCTTGGGCGGTGGACCGGACCTCAACGGCACGATCGCCGTCCTCGGGTTCCTGGTCCCGGCGCCGTGACGGCGACTGTGTGGGTTTTGGGCCGTCAGTCGTCCCAAAACCCACACAGTGCTCACGGGCAGAACACGTCGCGCTTCGGCAGCTTCCCGGACGTCAGGAAGTTCGTCGTGGTGTTCAGCGCGCAGGCGTTGCCACCGAGGACGTACGCGCCGTGCCCGCCGGCTTCCACGGTCACCAGCCGTGAGCGGGCACCGAACTTCTCGTCGAGCAGCTGCCCGCCCCGCAGCGGTGTCGCGGGGTCTCGCCGGTTCTGGACCACCAGCACGTTCTCCGGTCCGTCGTCCTTGACCGCCACCGGAGGTTCGGCGGGCGCGTACGGCCAGAACGCGCACGGAACGACGTTCGCTCCGGCGGCGCCGAAGAGCGGGTACCGCTCGCGGTCTTCGGCCACGCCACGCTGATAGGCACGCAGGTCCGACGGCCACGCGACGTCGTTGCACGTCACCGCGAGGAACACCGACCACGCGTTGTCCGTCGGCGACGGCGTGGCCGCCAGGGACAGGCGCTTCGCCTCGGAGGCGACGCGTTCCGCCGCTGCCTTGTCGCCGTCACGGACCGACTGCCACCACTGTGCCGTCTGCCCGTACCGCGTCTTCCCGTAAAGGCCCGCGAAGGTGGCCAGCCGGAACAAACGCCCGTCGAGGCCGTTCACCGCGGTCTTGTCGAGTTTCTCCGCGAGCGCGAAGTACGTCTTGCGCACTTCGGTGGCAGTGCGGCCGAGGCCGTACGACTCGTGCCGCGCCGCCGCCCACTTCGCGAAGTCCGGGAAGGTCTCCTCGGCGCCGAGCCCGAACCGGCGCAACCCGTCACGGTTGAGGTGGGTGTCGCCGATGTTGCTGTCGAGCACGACCCGGTCGGACTTCTCCGGGAACATCGACGCGTACGCCGCACCGAGCGCGGAGCCGTACGAATACCCCAGGAAACTGGCCTTCTCCTCGCCGAGCGCGGCCCGGATCCGGTCGAGGTCCCGCGCCATGTTCGCCGTGGAGATGTGCCTCAGCCTGCCGCCCTTGTCGTTCGCCGCGCACTGTGCGGCCACCCGCTTCGCGATCTTCGCCTGCTCGGCGACCGCCGCTTCGTCCACCGCGTACGGCGGGATGTTGCCCAGGTACTCCTGCTCCGCCGTGAACCCACAGCTCACCGGAGTCGAATGCCCGATACCCCTGGTGTCCATGCCGATCACGTCGTAGCCGTCCAGGACGCTCGCGGGCATGCCATGCGAGGCCAGATCCGCGGGGAACGACAGCCCCGGCCCACCCGGGCCGCCCGGGTTCAGCATGAGCACACCGCGTCGCGCCGCCGGTTTCGTGCTGGCGAGGCGGGAGATCATGACGTCGATCTGCTCGCCCTTCGGCGTCCGGTAGTCCAGTGGCACCGGCACGGTGGCGCACTGCAGCACGATGCCCGCAGGCACCTGCACGTCCTCGGGACACGTGGCCCACGCCGGCCCCCGCGCGGGCTGGGTCGCCCCGGCGGGTGCGGTGAACAGCGGCGCCATGAGGCCGAGGATCACCGCCAGGCCCACAAGCCGTTTCCGTCTCATCGTCTCTCCCCGATCTTGGTGTGATCACCGACGGGACGTATTCGAGACCGTGCCCTCGGGGCACGGTCAAGCCGCTTGACTGTGCCCTTGGGGCACGGTGTCCAATGCGGGAGATGTCCTGGAGCACACGGGAGCTGGCGGAACTGGCCGGCACGACGCTGAAGACCGTCCGCTACTACCACCGGATCGGGTTGCTCGACGAGCCGGAACGCGCCCACAACGGCTACAAGCGGTACCGCGTCGAGCATTTGATCCGGTTGCTGCGGATCCGGCGGCTGGTGGACCTGGGCGTGCCACTGTCCGAAATCCCGGCGATGGCGGGCTCGGACGAGCACACGGAGCAGACGCTGCGCGCCCTGGACGAGGAACTACGGGCGAGTATCGAGCGACAGCAGCGGATGCGCGACGAGCTGGCCCTGATCCTGCGCCGGCGCAGCCTGGTGGACCTGCCACCGGGCTTCGACGGGAACGTCGAGGGCATGCCGGAGGAGGAACGCTCGTTGATGATGATCTTTTCGACCGTGCTGGACCCGGTCACGATGGCTTCGCTGCACGCGCTCCAACCGGAATCCCGGCCTGCCGTCCAGACGGAGTTCGACGAACTGCCGTCGGACGCCGACGACTCGACGCGGCAGCGCATCGCGGAGGCCCTCGCGCCGGTCGCCCGCGCCCAGTTCGACGCCCAGCCCGGATTGCTGGACGCGAAGACGTGGAAAGCCCTCACCGAACCGGTCGTCCTCCACGGCGTCGTGGATCTGTACAACCCGGCCCAGTTGGACGTCCTGCAGCGCGTGAACGCCCTCCTCGACCTCGACCCACCGGAAGCGACGTCCTGACCATGGTCAAGAAACTCACCCGACGGTGGCAGCTGTCCAGGGTCAGGTCCGGGGACGGATCCGCGCTGGCCGAGTACCGCCGATGGCAGCTCTTCTCCCGTTCACTGTTCTTCCTCGATCTCGAAGCACACGTCTACGCGGTCGACGTCCGGTACCTCGCCGACGCCAAAACCCGGAAACAGCACGAAGACGCGACCGGGAAAAGCCCCGCCGCGCTGTACCGGGACGGCGTCCAGCTCTTCCGGTCCAACCTTCCCGCGGCGTTCCCCGTGCCGGGAGGTGTCATCGAGGTCGCGACCAGCGCGGTCGGGCTGAAACGCATGCACTTCGTCCCCGGCGACGGCGGCGAGCGAGCACTGCGTCCACACCCTCGTTCGCAGGAAGGACTGCGGGCGAGGTTCGGACGGCGGTTTCCCCGCGCCAGTGCCGCGATCGGGGCCGTCTCGCTCGTGATCCTCCTGATCGCGCTCGTCGTCGGCCTGCTTCAGGGCGCGGAAGCCGTCACGAAGATCCCCGCCGTCGCCGAACACGTCGGCACGTTCACGTCTCCGGTACCGCTGCCGCACTGGGCGAAGATCACTCTCGCGGTGGCGGGATTCCTCTCGGCTCTCGAACGCGCGCTGAGGCTGCGGTACAACCGGTTGATCGACTCCGTCACCTCTTGAGGCGGAAAGGGGATTCGACGCTCCGGCGCGCGGGTACTCGGTGAGATCCACAAGGCACCGAGCGCGAGGAGGATGCCACATGCGGCGGACGGACCTGGAGACCGTGGACGTGCTGGGTGTCGCCTTCCCCAAACCGTCGCGGACACTGGGGCGGGTCGCCCGGGGGCTGGCCGGGCTGGCCCTTCTGCCGCTGGAAGGGATCCCGGGGCGCGGACCGCGGCGGGCGGTCTGGTCATGTCCCGGCAGGCTCTACATCGAGACGCACGGCGTGAAAGGACCGGACGGCGCCCGCGTCGCCCGGCGGGTGGAACGAGCCCTGACGGAGATCCCCGGCGTGCGATGGGCTCAGGTGAACGCGCCGACGTCCCGGGTGGTCGTCGCGGTCGGAGACCCGGGGCCCCGTCGCCTGGAGCTGGTCCGTGCGGTCGAACGAGCCGAGTCGGAGCCCGCCTCCGAAGCCGAGCGGGTCGAGGAAGACGAACTGCACCATCCGGCGGACGGCACCACGGCGACCCGGCTGCCGTCCACCCTCGCCGCGGACGCCGCGGGACTGGTGCTGTCGATGGCTTCGAAGATCCTTCCGTGGGCTCCGCTGCCGACGGAGGCGGCGGCGCTGGCGTCACTCGTGGACCTGCACCCGCGGTTGCGTGACCTGGCGGACCGGAAACTGCGCGGGCGGGAGAGGGCGGATTCGGCGACCTCCATCGGCGCGGCTCTGGTCCACGGTCTCGCGGCCCGCAGCGAGGGGACGGTCCTGGACATCATGGTCCGCGGCACCCAATGGCGGGAGGCGAAGGCGCATCAGCGGACCTGGTGCGAAGCCGAGTCCAGGCTGGTCGGGCAGCGCGAACACGCGGGCGCCGACTCGGTGGTGAGCGAACGGCCGCGGCCGCTTCCGGAAAGTGCCGCCGATCGTCACGCACGCCGGTCCGTCGCCGCCGGCGCCGCGGCCGCCGCGGCGACCCTGCCGTTCGTCGGGCCGAGGCGCGCCGCCGCGGTCGGGATCTCCGCGCTGCCCAAGGCCCCGTCCCACGGCGCGGCCGCCTTTTCCGCCCAGCTGGGCCAAGTCCTCGCCAGGCGCGGCGCGCTGGTGATGGACCGGTCCGCGCTGCGCGGGCTCGACCTGCTCGACACGATCGTCATCGACACCACCGCACTCGGCGCGGGGGCGAACGTCCTCAGCGATCTGATCCCCTTGTCCGACGGTGACCCGGTGGATCTGACCGCCGCCGCCTTCGCCTTGTTCGACCAGGAGAAACCCGAGGTGGTCCGGCGGGACGGCGAATGGACGCTCGGCCCGGTCGACGAGCTGGACGTCACCGGCTTCCCCGAACGTCAGCGGATGCTGGACCAGGGTGCCCACCTGGTGCTGGGGCTGGTCCGTGACGGGCGGCCGGCAGGCCTGCTCGCCGTCGCGCAGGAGCGCTCACCCGACGTCGACGCGTTGGCTTCCGCGGCCGAAGCCGCCGGGGTGCGGGTGGTCCAGACCGACGGCGGCGCCGTGTTCGACGCCGTCCGCGAACTCCAGGCATGCGGACGCGTGGTCATGCTGGTCTCCGCTGACCGCCGGGCGCTGGGAGCGTCCGACTGCGGAGTCGGCGTGCACGAGGACGGGACCCCGCCGCCGTGGGGCGCCCATGTGCTGATCGGCCGCGACGTCGGCACGGCCGTCCTGCTCGTCGAGGCGATCACCGCCGCCAAGGCGGTCGTCCGTGACTCGACGATGTTCGCGACCGCGGCCGGCGGAATCGGCGGCGTGACCGCGCTCAGCGCGCGGCGCCGACCTGCCGCGAGTGGCCTTCGCGCGGTGAACGCCGGGGCGCTCCTGGCTTTCGGCGACGGGATCTGGCGTGCTCGCACCCTCACCGGCGAGCGGAAGACGCCCTCCTCGGGCCGCGTCGTGCCGCCTTGGCACTTGATGCCCGCGGACCTCGTGCTCGACCGGCTCGGTTCGGGCCCGCGTGGTCTGGACGAGCACGAGGCCCGTCGGCGGGCGCCCGCCGACCGTGCGGGCGGCGAAGGCAACGCCGGCACGAGTATCGCGAAGGCGTTCATGGCCGAGCTCGCCAACCCGCTCACGCCGGTACTGGCCGGCGGCGCGGCGGTGTCGGCCGCGGTGGGCTCTCCGGTCGACGCCGCGCTGGTCGCCGGGATCGTCGGAGTCTCCGCGTTGATCGGCAGCGCGCAGCAGGTGCACACCGACCGCGCGCTGGCCGGGCTCTTCGAACGGTCCGCGACCGTGACCACCGTCGTGCGCGAAGGTGCCGAGCGGCAGATCGTCGCCGACGCGCTGGTACGGGGTGACGTCGTGTCGCTGCGGTCCGGCGATGTCGTACCCGCGGACTGCCGGGTGCTCGAAGCGACCGGTGCGGAGCTGGACGAGTCTTCGCTGACCGGGGAGTCGCTGCCGGTGCCTAAGACCCCGGCGCCGGTCGTGGCGGCGGAACTCGCCGAGCGGGCGTCGATGCTGTACGAGGGCACCACGGTCGCCGCGGGCAAGGCGACCGCCGTCGTCGTGGCGACCGGCGACGAGACCGAGGTCGGGCGGGGGATGGCGGCCGCGCGCGGCGCAGCCCCCGAGACCGGCGTCGAAGCGCGGCTCGCGTCGCTCACCAAGCAGGCATTGCCGGTCGCGGTCGGCTCGGCGGCCGCCGTCGCGGGAGCCGGGCTTCTGCGTGGGGTGCCGCTGCGGCAAAGTGTCGGGGCGGCGGTGAACCTCGCGGTCGCGTCGGTGCCGGAAGGCCTGCCGTTCCTGGTGAACGCGGCCCAGCTGGCGGCCGCTCGGCGACTCGCCGAAAACGGCGCGCTCGTCCGCAACCCGCGCACCATCGAAGCGCTCGGGCGGGTCGACGTCCTCTGTTTCGACAAAACCGGCACCCTCACCGAAGGCAAGCTCAGCGTCAACCGGATCGACGACGGCAAGACCGCCGCCTCGCTGGGGCGGCTGCGGAAGAGCCACCGGGCGGTGCTGGCCGCGGCCGTCCGCGCGACGCCCCGGGCGGAGAACCCCGAGGAACTGCCGCATCACACGGATCAAGCCGTTCTCGAGGGCGGTCTCACCGCGGGTGTGGACGCCAGCGGCTGGCAGAAGACCGGCGCGGTCCCGTTCGAGCCGTCGCGGGGATTCCACGCGACCAACGGGAAACTCGGCGAACGGCACGTGGTGTGTGTCAAAGGCGCACCGGAGACGGTCCTGCCCCGGTGCACCCGGCACGGCGACCGGCCGATGGGGGCGGGTGTCCGAAGCAGGCTGGAGAAGCGGATCGGACGGCTGGCCGCCGCCGGGCACCGTGTCCTCGCAGTCGCGGAGCGCACCGTGTCCACAAAGGACCTCTCCGAGGACGACGTCGCCGGACTCACGTTCCTCGGTTTCGTCGCGTTGGCGGATCCGGTGCGGGACAGCGCCGCACCGGCGGCGGATCGGTTGCGCGAGGCGGGGGTGCGCACGGTGATGATCACCGGCGATCATCCGGCCACCGGCGAGGCCGTCTCCGAGGAGATCACCGGCCGCAACGGCGACACCAAGGTGCTCACCGGCGCGCGGATCGAGGAACTCGACGACGAAGCGCTCGATCGGGAACTCGCCGACGTCGACGTGATCGCCCGGTGCAGCCCGGCGCAGAAGGTCCGGATCATCCAGGCCTACCAGCGCGGCGGCCGGGTCGTCGCGATGACCGGCGACGGGGCGAACGACGCGCCCGCCATCCGGCTCGCCGACGTCGGGATAGCGCTCGGGCAGCGGGGCACGGCCGCGGCGAGGGCGGCCGCGGATCTCGTGGTGACCGACGACCGGCTGGAGACGATCGTCGCCGCGCTGGTGGAAGGCCGGGCGATGTGGGCGTCGGTTCGCGAGGCGCTCGGCATCCTGCTCGGCGGGAACCTGGGGGAGATCGCCTTCACCGTGCTCGGCTCGGTCGTCACCGGACGCTCACCGCTCACCGCCCGCCAGTTGCTGCTGATGAACCTCCTGACCGACCTGGCGCCCGCGCTGGCGATCGCGTTGAGCAGGCCGGACAGCGAGTCCGTACCGGAGTTGCTTCGGGAGGGGCCCAGCGCGTCGCTCGGGAGCGCGCTCCGGCGTGACATCACCACCCGCGCGGTGACCACGACCCTCGGGGCGTCCGCCGCGTGGACCCTCGCGCGGCTGACCGGCCGGCGACGGCGGGCGAGCACGATCGCGCTCGTCTCCTTGATCGGTACCCAGCTCGGGCAGACGCTGGCGGTCGGCGGCCGGGACGGCACCGTCCTCGCCGCGGGTCTGGGCTCCGCCGCCCTGCTGGCGATACTGGTCCAGACCCCCGGGGTCAGCCAGTTCTTCGGATGCACGCCGCTCGGCCCGGTGGGCTGGGGGATCGCCCTCGGCAGCGCCGGTGCGGCGAGCGTCGGTGGCCTCCTGCTCGGACAGCGAGGGGCCGGGCCTTCGCCCGAACACGCGTGATCGGAGCCGTAACTCGCGTGATTGAAGGCGTAACTCGCTGATCCGGCCCGAGACACGCGAGTTACGGCTCCAATCACGCGAGTTACGGCTTCAGGCACATCTGGCGGCTTCTTGACAGCCTCCGGCGTCGTTCATACATTCATACAGGCGTTGTCAAACTGTATGAATGACGCTGGGAGTTGGTCGTATGCGACTCGGCAAGACCGCCGTCGTCCTCGGTGGCAGTGCCGCCGGACTCTGCACCGCGGGCGCCCTCGCCCCGTACTTCGACCGCGTGTTCGTGCTCGAACGCGACGAGCTTCCGGCCGAGGCCGAACACCGGCGCGGGGTACCGCAGAGCAAACACCCGCATTTCCTCCTGAACTCGGGCCGCCGCGCGATCGGCGCGCTGTTCCCCGGCTTCGAGGACGACCTCGTCGCGGCAGGCGGACTGCACCTCATGCCGTCCATGGACGCGGCGTACCTCGACGGGAAGGGCTGGTCGGCGCGGAAACGCAGCGCGATGACGATGATCTACAGCTCGCGGATCCTTATCGAGCGGGTGCTCCGGGACAAGGTCCGGGGCCTGGCCAACGTCGTGATCCGCGAAGGCGTCGCGGTCAGCGGGTTGACGACCCGGGACGGCGCCGTCACGGGCGTCGGCTTCTCCACTCGCGGCGGCGAGGAGCACCTCGACGCCGACTTCGTGGTGGACGCGATGGGCCGCGGTTCCTCGGTCGGTGCTTGGCTGGTGGCGGCGGGCTGGCCGGAACCCGAGGTGCGGACCCTCGACGCCAAGGTCACCTACACCTCACGCTGGTACGACCTGCCGTCACCCGAGGAGCGGCCGCCGTCCTGGTGGTGGCGGCATCTGGTGATCATGCCGACCCCCGACAAGGGCCCGCATCCGGACGAGCACGAGTTCCTGGTGAACTTCTTCCCGATCGAGGGCAACCGGGTCATCGCGTGCATGGGCTCGTGGGGCATCGAAATGCCGCGCACCACCGAGGCGTTCGTCGAGTCGGCCCGCCGGGTGCGGGCACCACTGTTCGCGGCCGCGATGGACCGGTCCACCCCGACCTCGGAGGTCCACCTCACCCGGTCGACCGGCAACAAATGGCGCCGCTACGACCGGCTCCGCACCCCGCCGAAACGGCTGGCGTTCGTCGGCGACTCGATCTGCGCGTTCAACCCGTTCTACGCGCAGGGCATCAGTTCCGCCGCCGGTTCGGCGCTGCTGCTGCGCGAGCACCTCGCCCGCGCCGAGCGTCTCGACACCGAGTTCTCCGCGCGATTCCTCGCGGCCCAGCGCAAGCTGCTCAACGTGCCGTGGAGCCTGGCGATGGCGAGGGACCAGGGGTACGCGTGCGCGGTGGGCACCGAAAAGGCGGGGGAGTGGAAGCGACGCCTGCTCTCGGCGGTGTCCGGCCCGGCGTTCAGGCTCATCGTCGGCGCCGCCCGTGAAGACGACGTGGTCGACGAGCATTTCGCGAAGGTGTTCAACCTCGACGAGTCGCTGCGCGACATGATGACGAACCCGAGGGTGATCGCGGGCCTGGTGCGTTACCGGATCCGGGCGGCGCTGGGACGGCACCGGATCCCGTTCGACTTCGACGCCCGCGCCGAGCCACCGGTCACGGACTATTCGCCGAAAGGTGGCGCCGCCGAACCGGCGGCCGCCCGATGAGCGCCGTATGCGGGGCGGACGCGGAAGCGGTCACTCGCGTCCTCGGCTTCGACTGCCACGACGTGTCCGCCTGGCTCTCGATCCGTCCACCGTGGACGGCGGGGCACTGGACGATGCCGCTGCTGGAACTGCTCGTCCTCGGCGGAGCCGTGTTCGCGCTGGTGCACGCCGTGCGCCGGCATCGCCAGGGCGACTCGGCCAATCTGGCGCTGTGGTGCGCTTCGCTGGTCTACCTCTTCGTCATCGAACCGCCCCTGTACTTCCCGGAATGGTTCGGCCTCGAGCGGCAGTACGGATTCATCTTCGCCCACAACCGGTTCACCGTGCAGTTCATGTGGGACCGGCTGCCGCTCTACATCGTGGCGTTCTATCCGATGATCAGCCAGCTCGCCTACGAACTCGTCCGGTCGCTGGGGATCTTCCGTGCGCGCGGTGCGCTGGCCGGGTCGGTGGCGGTCGCCTTCGCCTGCCAGGTGTTCTACGAGGTCTTCGACCACCTCGGTCCTCAGCTGAAGTGGTGGGCCTGGAACGGGAACAACCGCATCGTCAATCACCCGGCGCTGGATTCCGTGCCCATGACCAGCATGCTGCTCTTCGCGTCCGTGTCGATGGGCGCCATGACCTATCTGGTGGTGCGGCTCGCCGGTGGTCCGAGGCGTGGGTGGTCGCTCGTGGCGCGCATCGTGGTGGCCGGTGTCCTCACTCCACTGAGCATGGTGGTCGCAGGGCTCCCGTCGAGCCTCTTCGTCGGCAACGTGACCGCGCAAGCGTGGATTCTCGCGGTCGAGCTGGCGCTGCTCTGGGGTGCGGGGATCTGGATCTTCGCCCGGCATCGAGGCACCGAAGAACCTCTGACGCCCTTCGCCCGGTTCTATCCCGCCGTCTACCTGGGAGCGATGGCGGTGTTCTGGCTGGGCGCCATCATCGAAAACGGTGTCACTCCGGGGAGTGGTCTCTACGTACTGGCCTGCTTCGTGACCGCCGGCTTGATGCTCACCGCGCTGTACCGCGTTCGCCGCGCGGCACCTGCTACCGGCTGAGATTCCCCGGTCGGGGAAGATAAGGCGCATGGGGCACCACGGATGGCGGGGCAATCCGCCCGGGACCGAGCGCGAGGCACGCCGCCGGATCGTCGAGGCGGCGACCGCCTGCATCGACCGGGTCGGTCTCGCCAAGACCAGCCTCTCCGACGTCGCCGCGGAAGCGGGCGTCACCCGGCAGACCGTCTACCGCTACTTCCCGAGCCTCGCCGACATCCTCGGCGCGGTCGCGCTGGACCGGGTGGAGGAGTTCGCCGGGCGGATGGAACGGCATCTGGCCACGTTCGCCGACCCCGCCGAGGTCGCCGTGGAATCGGTGGTGTTCGGCGTCCGTGCGGTCCCCGACGAGCCGTACCTGGGGCTGCTCCTGAAAGCGGGCGAGGCCGACGTCTTCACCGTGGCGGTCACTTCGTCGCAGTCGTTCGAGCTCGGCGCGCGGATCCTCCGGAACGTGCCGGTCGACTGGGCCGCCGTGGGCATCACGACCGACGAAGACTTCGAGGGCCTCGCCGAAATGCTGATGCGGTTGTTCCTGTCGTTCCTGCAGTACCCCTCGACGCCCGCGCATACCGACGCCCGATTGCGGGCCCTCGTCCGTCGCTGGATCGGCCCGGCGCTGACCGCACGGCCGTGACAAACGAACTCCGTGAAGTATCAACGCGGATGGTAGTTATTCACCGACAATAGCCAGGGTTCTTGTCTGGTCTTCACGATGCTGCCACCCTCGCCGAAGACGATCATCGGCGAAAGGGGAGTGCATGGGATGGTGGTGGCAGGCATTCTTCGACGCCGCACCGTGGTCGCTGCTCGCCGCCGCGGCCGGTGCCGTCGTCGCCGAATTCGTCGCGCGCCGTCGGGGAAAGCAGCGTCGCCGATCCGCGATCGCGCTGGATTTCGCTTTGCTGGCATCGCTTTTCGCGGTGATCGCGGTGGTCTTCGTACCGGCGCCGATGCCGGGCCACGGTACGCCGGTGAGTCTCCACCTGCTGGGTGACGTCCTGCCCGTGTTCGACGACCGCCCGGACGTCGCCCTGTTCCAGTTGGCGGGCAACGTCTTGCTGCTGGCGCCGCTCGCGGTACTGGCGCCGGTGCGTTTCGACTGGGCGAAGCCGGTGTCGCGGATCGCCCTGACGGCGTTCGCGATGTCCGTGTCGATCGAATGCCTTCAGGTCTGGCAGGGGGCCGGACGGGTGGGTTCGCTGGACGACGTGTTGTGCAACACGGCGGGAGCCGCGCTCGCGGCCTGGTGTGGAAGCAGGTGGCGAAGCCGGGCGGCCGGCAGCGTTCGCGTCTGGCACCGCTCGGGCATCGAAGTCCGGCGTTCCGGTGCGGCGAACGCCCGCCGTGGACAACGGCTGATCGGCCGCGTCACCCTGAGCGACCTGCCGCCACTGGCGGAAGGGGCGACTCTCGAGATCACACTGTCCGAATCGGACGGTGGAGCGCTGCTCGTTTCCGCGCAGGCGTCGGTGGCGGCGTGAACCGCGTGCCCTACCTCGGCCGGACGCCCGCGAGGACGGCGTCCAGGCTGGGAAGCCACCGCTGCCGGGGATCCGGTGCCGAGAGCCATTCCGCGTGGGCCTCGGCTCGTCCGGAGTCGACGGGAAGGGGGAGCAGTGTGCCCCAGGCGAGTACTTCGACGTGCTGCGGCAGGGACTCCCGAGCGGGAATCAGCCCGTCGGTCTCCGCGAGAATGGCCACCCGCGGACCCTGCTGCGTCAGCACCGCCATGGCGGGGCCTTCGCATCCGGTCTCGGCGAGCCTGCCGAGGACCTGGGCACCGTTGATCTTGGGCAGGGTCACCGCGCAGATCCCGCCTTCCAGCACCAGGAACGGCTGCGGACCGCGCCATTTGAGCGACCAGCCGAAGAGACGGCCGTAGAAGGCGTCGCCCCGGGGGCGGATCGAACGTGACTCGACCGGGAGTACTTGGTGGTCCAGCGACATCGTCGGCGCCTTCCGAACGGAGAGAGGGACACGGGTGCCCGGGGACACCGCACAGCCTAACGGCACTCAGTGCCACTAGCAAGTGGCTGCTACCGTCCCGCCATGACCGATTCGCCGCGCCGAGCGCCGGTGACCAGAGCCGGCGCGACCCCCGACGGGAGGCGCCGGCTGCGTCGTGCGCTCGCCGCGGCGGCGGTGGACCTGTTCGTGGCCAAGGGCTACGAGGCCACCACGGTGGACGAGATCGCGGCCGCGGCGGGAGTGGGCCGCCGGACGTTCTTCCGGTACTTCGACGCCAAGGACGACGTGCTCTTCGCCAACCACGACGAGATCGTGGCGGAGATGGAGGAGACGTTCGCCGCCGCGGATCCGGATCGTGATCCCGTCGAGGTGGCCTGTGCCGCCGTCGGCCTGGTCCTCGACTCCTACGCCGCGGAACTCGACGTGTCCCTCAAGCGGTTCACGCTGACGCGGACGGTGCCTTCGTTGCGGGACAAGGAAGTCGCGACGGTCGACCGCTATCAGCGCGTACTCGCCCGCTACCTGCGGGCGCGATTCGCCGAACAGGGTGACGAGACGGCGAGCCTGCGGGCGGCCGTGGCCGCCGCGGCGATCGCGGCCGCCAACAACCACGTGCTCCGGCGCTGGCTGCGCAGTGGCGGGCAGGACGACATCGCCGCCAGCGCGGCGGAGGCCTTCGCGCTGGTGATCGACGCGTTCAAGGTCCCCGACGCCGCGGCCGAAACGACGATGGTCGCGGTGATGACCACGTCGACGCCGCTGCACGCCGTCATCGCCAAGGTCAACGCCGCCTTGAACGAACAGTAAGGGGGACTGGCTGGCACTCAGTGCCATGCGAAAGTTCCGCTACGCAGGGTGAGCCGATCCGAGGGTAGGGTGACGCTCGATGATCGACGCACAACGGCTACGGGTGTGGTCGCAAGCCCTGCGCTACACGGTGTTCGCCGGAACCGATGCCCCGCCGAAGCGTTCGGCGGGGTTGCGCTGGCTGCGCGGCCTTTCGATCGTCGGATGGGGCCTCTGGGCCGCTTTCGTCACGTTTTCGACCGCTTCGGTGCCGGGGCCCGCCAAGACGTTCAACGTGCTCATCACCGTGCTGCCCTGCCTGCTCGCGGTGCGCTCGCCGCTCTGGGGATGGCGGTTGCTGATCGTCGGCGTGGTGAGCACCCCGCCGACATTGCCCGGTATCGCCGGCTCCTGGGGCTGGCCGTGGGCCCCCGGTTTCGCGCTCACGGCGGCGCTCGTCTTCTACCTGGTGGGGGAGAGCAACGATCAGGCGGAACTCACCTGGGCGGGGCTGATCTCGTTCGGCGCCGCCGTCCCGTTCCTCGGCGACTGGCGTGACGCCGCGCTGCTCGTACTGCTGGGCGGAATCGCGTTCTTCCTCGGCAACACGGTGCGACAACGGAAGCTCGCGGAAGAAGAGCGCGCGGCGCAACAAGAGCGCAGGCTCGCCGAGGAGACGCGGGCGGCACTCCTGGAGGAGCGCGCGGGCATCGCCCGGGAACTGCATGACGTGGTCGCGCACCACATGTCCGTTCTCGCCTTGCGGGCGGACTCGGCGCGGTTCCGGTTCGCCGATCGGACCGAGGCCGATCGCGAAGCCGAGATCTGGCGGGAGTTCGCCGACCTCGCCGGCACCGCCCGTGAGGGCTTGACCGAGCTGCGCCGCCTTCTCGGGGTGCTCCGGTCCGAAGAGCACGCCATGGCGGTCGCCCCGCAGCCTGGGCTGGGCAAGGTCGTCGAACTCGTCGAAGGGGTCAAGGCCGCCGGCACCGTCTGCGAGCTCGACCTGCGAGGCGACTTCGATTCCGTCCCGGTCGGCGTGGCGTTGTCGGTGTTCCGGATCGTGCAGGAGGCACTCAGCAACGCGATCCAGCACGCTCCCGGCGCGTCCATCTCCGTCGAACTCGAGTCCGGCCAGGACTCGGTGCGGCTGCTGATCGAGAACGGGCCGGGCGACGGTCCGAAAAGGACCGAACGGCGGGGAGACGGGCACGGTCTGATGGGGATGCGGGAGCGGGCCGCTATGCTCGCGGCCGATCTTCAGGCAGGGGAGCGACCGGACGGTGGTTTCCACGTCGCACTGACCGTTCCGCTGGACCGTGGGGAGCATCCGTAACCATGATCTCGGTGGTCATCGCCGACGACCAGACCATGGTCAGGCAGAGTTTTCGCGCGGTGCTGGACGCACAGCCCGACATGCGGGTGGTGGGGGAGGCCGCGGACGGGAACACCGCCGTGGCGCTGTGCGCCGAACTCGAACCGGACGTCGTCCTGATGGACGTCCGCATGCCCGAACTCGACGGTCTCGAGGCGACCCGGCGGATCGTGGCGGGGCGGCAGGACGTCCGCGTGCTGATCCTCACCACCTTCGACATCGACGAGTACGTGTTCGGCGGACTGCGTGCGGGCGCGAGCGGTTTCCTCCTGAAGGACTCCCCACTGGACGACCTGGTCACCGCCGTCAGGGTGGTGTCCGCGGGCAACGCGTTGTTCGCGCCGACGATCACCAGGCGCCTGATCGGCGAGTTCACCCGCACGCACGCCTCGGCGCAGGCGGGGCACTCCCTCGTCGCCGAGCTGACCGCGCGTGAGACCGAAGTGCTCCGCCTGATCGCTCGTGGCCTCTCCAACACGGAGATCGCCGCGGCGCTGGTCATCGCGGAGCAGACCGCGAAATCCCACGTCAGCAGGGTCTTCGCCAAACTCGGGGTCCGCGACCGCGCCCAAGCGGTCATGGTCGCGTACGAGGCGGGCCTTGTCGTGCCGGGCAACACGCCCTGATACCGGGGTAGGGGTCGTGCGGGAGCGGATACCGGGGTAGGGGAGCGAAGACGGTTCCCCAGGGCGATGTCGGCCGGCCGGGTTCCGGAGATCGTTTCCCCATGGATTGGTCGAGAGTGCCGCGCGTGAACCCGGCGGCGATCGTCGTGACCGGCGCGATGACGGTGTTCGCCCTGGTCGCGTTCGTATGGTGGCTCCGGGGTATGCCGCTCGGCGTCGACTCGGCGGTCTATCGCGCCGGCGGGTTCGCCGTGGTGCGCGGGGAGCGGCTGTACTCACCGCTGCTCGCGCTCCCCGGATGGGCGCCGGAACTGCCGTTCACCTATCCGCCGTTCGCCGCGCTCCTGTTCACCTCGCTGACGGCGTTGCCCGCACAGCTGTCCTGGGGCATGCTCGCGCTCGCCGCCGCGCCGTCGCTGTACATCGCGCTCCGGCCGTTCGCCGAGCAGGCCCACTTGCCGGTTCTGCTGATCGGCGCGTTCGCGCTGCAGCCGGTGTGGCAGACCATCGGCCTCGGGCAGGTCAATCTCGTGCTCATGGCGGCCGTGGTCGCGGACCTCTTCCTGCTGCGTGACTCGCGCTGGCGCGGGCTCACGATCGGGATCGTCGCCGCCGTCAAACTGATCCCGCTGATCTTCCTCGTCCACCTCCTCGTGGTCAGGAGGACCGCGGACGCCGTCCGTGGACTCGCCGCTTTTCTCTGCGCGACGGCGTTCGCGATGGTCGTCCTCCCGGCGGACTCCGTTCGTTACTGGACCTCGGCGATCTTCAACGACCACTTCACCGAAATGAAGGGCTGGGTGGGAAACCAGTCGTGGCAGGGTTTCGTCGCGCGGACGCTCCCGGAAGGACGGACGGCGACGGTGACGATCCTGGCGTTCGGCCTGCTGTGCGCGGCGTCGGCGATGTGGCTCGTGCGCCGGCTTCACCTCGTGGGGGACGACCGGGCCGCGGTGCTGGTCACAGCCGGATGCTCGGTGCTGCTGAGCCCGATCTCCTGGACACACCATTGGGTCTGGGTGGTGCCGGCACTCGGACTTCTCGCCGCGCGGGGACACCGTGGGGTAGTGGTGGTGGTCGGTGTCCTGTTCACCGGATGGACGGTCGCCGTGGTGCCGGGAGGCGGGGGAGTCGAACGCGACTGGAACGTCGTGGAGGCCGGGATCGGGAACGCGTACCTGCTCACCGCTCTCGCCGCCGGACTCCTGTGTCTGTTCAAATGTATAACGTCCTATACCGTCTGGCGGCTGAAAAGATGCTCCGCCTCTCCACAGAAAAGCCAGCAACGAGTCGAGAGCGGTCATCGCTGATCCGCTCCTACTCGACGAGGCCGAGGAAGAACTCCCGGATGTCCGCTGCGAGGAGGTCCGGGACCTCCATCGCGGCGAAGTGGCCGCCACGTTCGAACTCCGACCAGTGCCTGATGTCGTACAGCCGCTCGGCCAGAGGCCGTACCGACCGCGTGATGTCGTGCGGGAACACGGCCACGCCAAGGGGTACGGGGCACGGCGCGTTCCCTCTCGTGCTGTCGTGGTGCAGCCGTGCGGACGAAGCCGCGGTGGCGGTCAGCCAGTACAACGAGATGTCGGTGAGCATCCGGTCGTCGCTGACCGGCGAGCGCGGATCCGTCCATTGCGCGAAGCGCTCGGCGATCCACGCGAGCTGGCCGACCGGGGAGTCGGTCAACGCGTAGCCGATGGTCTGCGGCGTGGCGGACTGGAGGGCCTGATACGGCGGACGATTCGCCATGAGCTGCTTGACCTTCTCCAAGCGGGCTTGGTCCTCTTCGGACAGTTCGATGCCGGCGTCGGGATCCGGCCGGGTCGGCAGGTAGTTCACGTGCACGCCGACGACGTGTTCCGGTGCCACCACGCCGAGTGCGATCGAGATGCCTGAACCGAAGTCGCCGCCTTGGGCGCCGTAGCGCTCGTATCCGAGACGGCGCATCAGTTCGGCCCAGGCCCGGGCGATCCGCTCGACGCTCCAGCCGCGTTCGTGGGTGGGTCCCGAGAAGCCGTAGCCCGGAATCGAGGGGATCACCAGGTGGAAATCGTGGGACAGTGGCTCGGTCACGTCGAGGAACTCCAGGAACGAACCCGGCCAGCCGTGGGTGAGGACCAGCGCGAGCGCGTCCGGGTTCGCCGACCGGACGTGTACGAAGTGGACGTTCTGGTCCTCGATCTCGGTGGTGAAATGCGGCAGCTTGTTGAGTTCGGCTTCGTGGGCGCGCCAGTCGTAGCCGGTTCGCCAGTATTCGGCGAGTTCTCTGAGTCGTGCGAGGGGGAATCCGTAGTCCCAGCCCGCGTCGGCGACTTCGTTGGGCCAGCGGGTGCGCGCGAGCCGGTCGGCGAGGTCGTCGAGGTCGGCCTGGGGGACGTCGATGTGGAAGGGCTTGATCACGACGCGGTCTCCTCGGTCATTGGGTAGCTAAACGTTTGGTGACCCAACGATACCGCAATCGTTCGGGGGCCCAACGATTCGTTAGACTCATCACATGGAGAACCCCTCGGAGGAGCCTCGCGGCGGCTGGCGGAAGTTGCCCAGCTGGTTGCTCACACAGACCGCACACCACGCGCATCGCCTGGTGACCGACGGTTTCTCCGCCATCGACGCCCGCGGCTACCACTACCGCGTGCTGGCGACGCTGGACGAGTTCGGGCCGGCCAGCCAGGCGATGCTGGCCCGCCGGAGTGGCATCCACGTGAGCGAGATGGTCGCGGCGATCAACGAGCTCGCCGAGCGCGAACTGGTCGAGCGCGCTCCGGATCCCGCCGATCGGCGGCGCAACGTCGTCTCGCTGACCACGGCGGGCAAGCGGCAACTGCGACGGCTGGAGAAGCAGCTGGCCGAACGGCAGGACGAGCTTCTGGCTCCGCTTTCGTCCGCCGAAAGGGAGCGGTTCACCGAGCTGCTGTCGAAGCTGCTGGATCACCACGATCGGAGAAGCAGTGAACTGGGATGAGGTCCGGGACCGGACCGTCGCGTTGTTCGCGCGGTCCGGCGAGGCTCTCCCGGAAGTCCTGAGCGAGACCCAGGTGCGCCAAGCCGAAGAACAGTTCGGGATCGAGTTCCCCGAGGACTACCGCCAGTACCTTCTGCGGGTCAGCGCGGGGGGCCGGGTGCGGAAGCTGCGATCCGACGGTTCGCGCTGGGATTGGGAGGGTGCCCGGTACCGCGACCACGACAAGCTGCATGTTCCCTTTCCGGACCATGACAGCGCGCTGGCGGCAAGCGAGCACGCGTGGGAGAGCAAGCCGGAGCGGACGGACCATCCGTCCGATGCGGCTTACCGGAACGCTCACGACGCTTGGCAGGAGACGGTGTATGCGACCGAAGCCGCTCGGGTCACCGGGGTCGTCTTTCTTCATGACGACGGCTGCGGCTTCTACACGCTTCTCGTCGTCAGCGGACCCATGCGAGGAACCATGTGGTTCGACGGACGTGCGTCGTCGGAACGCCTGAACGCGTTGCTCAACGACGACCGGCGGCCCGCGACGTTCGCGGAGTGGTACCTGGACTGGCTCGCCCACGAGGAGTCGTGGACGACATCTGAACACCGGCAAGCCGCCTTCCGGAGCTGGGACGCGGGTACGGCCAAGCCGCCCATCTGGTTTCGCTGGTTCGACTCGTAGGACGGTGCGGTCCTAAAATCCCTGCGCGGAAGCCAGAAACGCTTGGCGTGCGTCGGAAGTGCTGTGCTGCGGCCACAGGGCCTGCAGGGGGACGTGCACGGCGGGCCGGAGTTCCCGGACGCGGACGGCGCCGCCCGCCGCCGGTCCGGGTGGCGCGGTCACGAACGCGACGCCTTCGGTGTCGAGGACGGCGGTGACCGGTGGCGTTCCCTGGATGGGGTTGCGGCGGACACGGGGTTCGAATCCCGCGTCGCGGCAGAGGTTGACGAGCAGATCGGTGTAGCCGGACCGGCCGGGGTGTCCCCAGACGACGATCTCCTCGCCGTCGAGGTCGGTCAGTGCGAGGTGCTCGCGCTCGGCGAGCCGGTGTCCGGCGCCGACCGCGACGTTGAGCCGTTGCCGGATCAAGGTGGTCCCGACCAGGCCGTGCGCGAGGGTCAGCGCGCGGCCGAGGCCGAGGTCCAGTTGCCCCCCGAGCAGCTGTGCGAGGAGTTCGTCGGGGTAGCGCTGGTTGACGTCGATGATCAGGTCAGGGTCGGTCTGGTGGCCGCGCAGGAGGGCGGTGACCTCGTCGCCGGTGACGGCGGGGGTGTGGCCGACGCGGAGTCGTTCCGGTTCGCTGCGGCCGATGCGCCTGGCTCGCCGGACGGCGGAGTCGGCGATGCCGTGCAGGAGGTGGGCGTCGGCGATCAGTGCCTGTCCGGCGGGGAGCACGGTGACCCCGGTGGCGCTCCGCTCGAGCAGGGGGACGCCGACTTCCCGCTCGAGCGTGCGCACCGAGGTCGAGAGCGCCTGCTGGCTCAGGTGCAACCGGGTCGCCGCGCGGGTGAAGCTTCCTTCTTCGGCGACGGCGATGAGGTGGTTCAGCTTGTACAGGTCAAGGCCCACCCAGGGGTTCCCCTTCGTGTCCGGTCTACGGCGTCTTGGCCAGCGTAGGGGTCAGCGGGTGGTGTAGCCGCCGTTGGGGAACATCGTCTGGCCGGTGAACCAGGCGCCGTCGGTGGCCAGGAAACGGATGATCGGAACGATGTCCTCGATCTTCGTGAGTCGTCCGCCCATGGCCTGGGATTTGTGGAATTCGACCCGTTCGGGTGTTTCCTGTGGGTAGAAGAACGGGGTGTCCATCGGGCCCGGCGCGACGACGTTGACCGAGATGCCGCGGTCGGCGAATTCCTTGGCGGCGGCCCTGGTGAAGTGTTCCAGTGGGGCTTTGCCGCCGGCGTAGGTGGAGTAGCCGTCGGTGAAGGCCGCCAGCAGGGACGTGCCGAGGCTGATGATCTTGCCGTTGTCGGTGAGGCGGCGTCCGGCTTCCTGGATGAAGAAGTAGGCGGCTTTGGCGTTGACCGCGAACATGCGGTCGTAGTCCTCTTCGGTGGTTTCGAGGATGGGCTTGCGCAGGACCATGCCGGTGGTGTTGATCGCGATGTCGGCGCGGCCGAAGGTGTCGATGGCGGTGTCGAAGAGGCGTCGGACGTCGGCGACCTCGGTGAGGTCGCCTTGGACGGCGATGGCATCGGAGCCGGCGCCGCGGACGGCTTCGACGGTCTTGTCGGCGTCGGCCGCGGAGGCGTCCCCGTGGTAGTGGACGACGATCTTGGCGCCGGCTTCGCCGAGGGTGGTGGAGAGGAGTCCGCCGAGGTTCTTGGCGCCGCCGGCGATGATCGCGACGGTGTCCTTGAGGTTCTGTTCGCTCATGGCTTCGAACGTAGGAGCCGGGGGCGGTGGCTGGGAAACACAAGATCGAGGTGGGGTCACAAGGCTGGTTTGTGGGCTTCCCCACCTGCGCGGAGCCGGTGAATCTCCGGGACCGAACGGCGAGCTGACTCGACATTGTGGACACTCTGAGCGTGCTCCGAGAAGTCGACGACCTTGATCAGCCCGCCGCTCCCGAGAAGGCGCCCCGTCCGGGGCGTCCGGCGCGTGTGTTCGAGGGAGTGCTCGACAGACTCGCCTCGTCGCCTTATCCGCGGGCGATCCTGCTGTATCTGGTGATCCGGACGGCGAGTGTCCAGCTGCTCGATCTGCTGGCCGCCCGGCGTGGTGCCACGCTGACGGATCGGCTGACGGCCTGGGACGGGCAGTGGTATCTGCGGCTGGCGGTGCATGGGTACGCGGATCTGCCGGGGACGCTGGACGCGGCGAGGCAGCCGTATTCGGACGCGCCGATGGCGTTCTTCCCGTTGTATCCGAAGCTCGTCGGTGCGGTGATGTGGCTCGGGCCGGATGTGGTGACGGCGGCGTTGACGGTTTCGGTGCTGGCCGGGCTGGTGCTGGCGTGCGGGTTGATCCGGATCGGGCGGGCGGTTTCGCCGGAGCGGGGTGACCGGACCGGGTTGTTGCTGGTGGCGTTGTGGGCCGGGGCGCCGATGGCGATCGTGTTCTCGATGGCTTACACGGAAGCGGTGTTCTGCGCGTTCGCGGTGTGGTCGCTGGTGGGTGTGCTGGAGCGGCGCTGGATGCTGGCTGGGCTGTGTGCTTTCGCGGCCGGGTTGTCGAGGTCGACGGCGGTGGTGCTGGTCGCGGTGGTCGTGGTGGCGGCGTTGATCGCGGTCTTCCGGCGTACCGAGAAGCGCTGGTGGGCGTTGGCGGGTGCGGTGGTGGCTCCGCTGGGGGTAGCCGGGTATCTGGGGTTCGTCGCGTACCGGACGGGCAGCTGGACCGGTTGGCAGGACATCGAGTTGCGGGGCTGGAACACCGAGTTCGACTTCGGCGCGGAGGCCGTGGATTCGATGGTGGCACGGTTGACCGGGGACGAGTCGGTGTTCAGCACGCTGACGGTGTTGTTGCTGCTGGGTGCGGTGGCGCTGGCGGTGGTGGCGGCGTTCACGCGGGTGCCGTGGCCGTTGACGCTGTACGGGGCCGGGGTGCTGTTGCTGGCGATCGGCACGCGGGGGTTGCCGGACGCGAAGATCCGGTTCATCCTGCCCGCTTTCCCGGTGCTGGTGCCGATCGCGATCGGGTTGTCGAAGCGTCGGACGGTCACGGCGGTGGCGGCCGCGCTGGCGTGGGTGGTGCTGGGCGCGTGGTTCTCGGCGCACGCTCTGACGGCGTGGCGGTACGCGATCTAGTGGCTCGACGCCGCCCACGACGCCAGGAGTGCCAGATTGTCGGCGGTCGGTGTGCCCGCGGGCGCGGTGTAGACGGTCAGGTGCAGGCCGGGTTCGGTGGCCAGTTCCATGGGCTCGACGTCCAGGTCGAGCCGGCCCACGATCGGGTGGTTCATCCGCTTGCGGCCGGACCGGTGCAGCCGCACGTCCTGAGAGGCCCACTGCCGCCGAAACGGCTCACTGCGTGTCGACAGTTCGCCGACCAGGGCGATCAGCTCCTCGTCGTGGGGATTGCGGCCGGCTTCCATCCGTAGTTTCGTGGCGACGGCACTGGCGACGTGGTCGTAGTCGACGAAGAATTCCCGGGCCTCCTCGGGGTTCAGATAGATGAATCGAGCTGTGTTGGCGGGCCGTCGCGGGTCGGCCGGCATCGGTGAATACAGCGCGCGAGCGAGTGGGTTCATGGCGAGTACGTCGTAACGGCCGTTACCGATCAAGGCCGGCGCGTCGGAGATGGCGTCGAGCACCTGTTGCAGCGTCGAGCGCACCGTCGCGGTGGTTCTGCGTCGGCGTGGGCCGCGGGGTGCGCCGGATTGGCGTGCGAGGTGAAACAGATGCCGGCGCTCCGCCTCGTCGAGTTGCAAGGCGGAGGCCAACGCCTCGAGGACGCCGTCGGAAGCGCCGGCGAGACCGCCGCGTTCCATGCGCACGTAGTAGTCGACCGAGACCCCGGCCAGTAGCGCTACTTCTTCGCGGCGCAGGCCTTTGACCCGCCGGTTGCCGCCGTAGGCCGTCAGGCCTGCCTGCTCGGGTGTGATGCGGGCGCGACGTGAGCTGAGGAACTCCCGGATGTCGGCGCGTGGATCCATCGTGGCCATCCCTCCACCGTAGGCCGACGCTCAGGTCCCCGTTGCGGTCGTCGCTATGCCGCCGTCCACCGGGATGACGGTGCCCGTGAGGTAGGACCCGGCCCGGCTGGCGAGGAACACGGCTACACCCGCCATGTCGTCGTCGCGGCCGAGCCGGCGCAGAGGGGCCTTCGCCGCGATCGTGTCGCCGAGGGCGTCGAGTGTGGCCGCCATCATCTGCGAGGGGAACGGGCCTGGGGCCACCGCGTTCACCGTGACGTGGTGTGGGCCCAGTTCTCGGGCGAGCACCCTGGTGAGTTGATGGAGTGCGGCCTTGCTGCCGGCGTACGAGTAGTTGGGCGATTCGGCGACGTGGATGGCGGCGATACTGCCGATGTTGATGACCCGCGCGGGATCATCGGCGGTGCCCGCGGCGCGCAGGGCGGGGAGCAGTGCCTGCACCAGCCAGAACGGCGACTTGAGGTTGAGGTCGAGCACCGAGTCCCATGCCTCGTCCGGGAACGTTTCCAGCGGCTCGCGCCACATCGCTCCCGCGTTGTTGACGAGGATGTCCAGGTGTTCCGAGTCCGCCTTGACGAGATCGGCGAGGCGACGGCACTCGTCGTGCCTGGACAGGTCGGCGGGAATTGCTCGGACGTCGCCGAATTCGGACAGTAGGTGCTGCGCTTCCGCGCACGTGTCCGCCTTGCGTGAGCTGATGACGACGCGGGCGCCCGCCTGGAGAAGGCCGCGCGCGATCATCATTCCGATGCCCTTGGTGCCACCGGTGACAAGGGCGTACTTGCCACTCAGGTCGAACAGTTCGGTGTGAGCGGTGAATCGGTTGTCCGCCATGGGTCTCCTGTCATCGGCAAGGGCGATTCAACGAGGTTGACAGGCGTTTCGGGCGGCTGGGAGACCCTGGTGATCCAGGTACTGCGAGGGCTCCTCTTGCTTGGTGCGCCGGACCTAGCTCGCTTGCCGGTTGCGGTGGTCGGCGACGTGGACCCTGGTCGCGCAGCGGGTGGAGCAGAATCGGCGGCGGCCGTTGCGGGAGACGTCGACGTAGACCGTTTCGCAGCCTTCGCGTGAGCAGACGCCGAAGCGGTCGGGGGTGTCGCAGACGAGGTGTGCGAGTCCGCCCGCGGTGTAGGCCCGGACGCGGGACGTGGTGCCGGCGTGTGCGTCGACGTAGTGCAGGTGGGGTGCCTTGCCGTCGTGGGTGGAGATATAGGGCTTGGACGCGGAGTCGTGGAGCAGCGCGTTGACCAGGTCGACGCGGGTGGCCGGGTCGGCTTCGAAGACGTCCCGGAGTCTTTTGGTCCAGGCGATGATCTCGGTCGATTCGTGGTCCTTGACGGCGGCGACGGTCATGCGGTCGCGGAAGATCGCGGTGAGCGTGGCCGGGTCGGCGGTGTCGCCGAGGTTGACCAGGTCGGCGGCGATCTGCGCCGCCGCTCCGCCGTAAGGGTTGAAGTGCATTGACTCATTACAGCACGATCGGGGTATGGAAGCGAACACATGCCCGCGGTGTGGGTGGCCGCTGGCCGAACTGCCTGGAAGCGCGACGACGTCCCAGCGGGTCTCCCAGGGGAGGCTGGAGTACGTCCGGTGTCTGTGTGGGAGCTGGCTCGCGCGTGTCGACGGTGTGGTGATCGGCGCGACGAAGTCTCAGCTCTGACGGTGGCGCGCGTCGGCGAGCAGTTGCGCGAGGGCGTGCACGGGAGAGGTCTCCAGCTTGTGGCGATGCGCGTCGTAGCGGTCGCGGGTGGTGCGGATGTCGGCGTGTCCCAGCAGGTCCTGGACCTTCTGCACCGGGACGTCGTTGGCCAGCAGCAGGGTGCCGGTGGTGCGCCGCGCGGTGTGCGGGGAGATCGTGTTCGCTTCGGCGAGTCCGGCGGCGCGGGCCTGTGCCCGCAGGAGGAACCAGACATCCCGTTGTGCCAAGGGTTTCCCGCCGGATTTGGTGCTGTCGTAGCGATGGGGCATGGTCGCGAGCAGCGGGCCGGTCAGCTCGTCGGGACGGACGCCGGTGCGGGCGGCGCGCAGTTCGAGGTAACGGCGCAGCGGGTGCTGGGCGGCGGGGACGAGCGGGACGAAGTCGCGGTGGCCGCCTTTGGCGGTGTAGCGCAGGATCGTGTGCCCGGAGTCGGTGTCGAGGTCCGGCACGGTGGCGGTGGTGAGGCCGGAGACGCGCAGGCCGGTGTAGAACAGGATCGCGACGACGGCGGCGTCGCGCCAGGATGGTTCGGTGTCGTTCGCGCGGGCCCGCTTCTCCATGTGGTTCAGCAGTTTCGCCGTCGACTCGCCGCCGAGCGCGGGCAGCGGAGGGGTCTTGCCGGTCTTGGGCCGGTTGACCGCGGAGACCGGGTTGCGGTCGGCGATGTCGTTGGACTGCAGATACCGGTACCAGCTGGAGATGCCGGCGAGGGTGCGCGCGACGGTGGAGTCGGCGGCGGGCCGGGGCAGGCCGTCCTTCCCGGTGACGGTGAGGGTGTTCTTCCAGGCGTCGACGTCGGCGCGGCGTGCCATGAGCGGGTCGAGCCCAGTACGTGCGCACCAGCCGAGCCACGCCGACAGGTCGGCGTAGTAGGCGCGGCGGGTGTGGTCGGTCTTGTCGGTTTCGAGCCAGAGCGTGGTGATGTGCCGGATCGCGTACCGGTCGAGCGGGTCGGCCGGAGGAAGCGCGGGCAGCAGCGCGACGGCTTCGGCGAGGATCCGCCGCCGGTTCTCGGGCCTGGTCTCCGGAAGGCGGGCCGGCGGTTCCGGCGCGGTGGGCACGAGTTCGGCGGACATCGTGATCATCCTAGCGACGGGACCGCACCCCTCGTGAGTGGTAAGGGCGGTTAGAACCGTCCTAAACACTCACGAGACGAGACCCACTCGGTACCGGGGGTGCTGCTGGGCTTGGCCGAAGGGTTGCGAAAGCCACTTTCGCAACGTTGAAGGTTGCGAAAGTGGCTTTCGCAACGTCGGCCGCGGCCGGGCCCGGCACCGTCCTGGTGAGCAGGTCGCGTAAGCCACTTTCGAGACCTCTGATGTCCCGAAAGTGGCTTTCGCGACACCGGCGCCAGACCCCCAGGCCGCCAGAACCGTCCTTACCACTCACGAGGTGTAGTAGCCCTCCACCGGGACCCGGGCCTCGTCGTACAGCGCCGGTCCCTCCAGCCGAACCGGCGGTGCGGTGGCGGGCGGTTTGAGTGCGGTGACCTGTTCGCCGGAGAGGGCGAACACGACCCGGCCGAGGCCGGAGCGTTCGATGGCGCCCTGGCACATCCCGCACGGCTGGCAGCTGGTGTACATGGTGGTCGCCGCGGCGACGGCGGGTTCGAGTTCGCGGGCGGCCCACACGGCGAGTTTCAGCTCCGGGTGCAGGCTGATGTCCGATTGCGACACCGTGGTGTTGTGGTCTTCGGCCAGCACCGTGCCGTCGGAGCCGACGAGCAGCGAGCCGAAGGGCGGGTCACCGTCCTTACGGGACTTCGCGGCCAGTTCGATGGCGCGGCGGAGGAACTTCTCGTCTTCTTCGGTCATCGTCGGTCCTGTTCGGTTCGGTAGTGGCCCAGCTCCCAGTGTGCGGCCACGGTCGCCAGTGCCTGCCAGGCGGCTTCCGGGCGGAGGGTCTCGTCGGGGTCGCCGGAGAACGGGTCGAGCACCACCGTCTCGGCGCCGAGGTGCCGGAGGCGCTCGAGGTCGCCGACGATCTGCTCGATCGTGCCTTCCCCGGCGGGACGATCGGGGCCGGTGACCGGGTGTTCGGTGAGGTTGAGCAGGATCCGCGGGGCGAACGCGGGGACAGCCCGATCGTGGGCGTCGGCGATGGTCTTGACCCTGGTGAGCGCTTCGGTGAGCCAGGGGAGGGTCGCCCGCAACGGATGCCAGGCGTCCCCGACCCGGACGGCGCGGCGGATCCCGGCGTCGCTGTTGCCGCCGACCCAGATCGGGATGTCGCCGGCGCGGTAGTCGGCGTCGTCGGCCCACGCCTTCCGGACGGCGTCGAGGTGGCCGTCGGTCAGCCTTCCCCGTTGCTCGAACGGGACGTCGAGCGCTTCGAACTCCTGACGGGCCCAGCCGGAGGCGACGCCGAGCACGAGCCGTCCGCCGCTGAGCTGGTTCAGGTTCGCGGCCATGCGCGCGATGAGCAGCGGATGCCGGTACGGGACGATCAGCACGGTGGTACCCAGCCGGATCCGGTTCGTCACGCCGGCGAGCCATGACAGCGTCGTGAACGGCTCGTAGAACGGCGCCGGGTACTGCTCGGCGACGTCGGGGGTGATGACGACGTGGTCGGACACCATGAGCAGGTCGTAGCCGAGGCCTTCGACCGTGGTGGCCCAGCCGCGGAGGATCCCGGGGTCGGTCCCCGGGCCGAAATTCGGGACGTTGACACCTATTCGCACAGGTCAAGGCTATCGACGGGCCCGAACCCCGGGAAGAGATCTTTCCCGGCGTATGGCCGCTTCCGCCGTGGATCTGCCGGTATTCTCCCCGGATGGCCGAGACTCTCGACGCGACGGACTGGGCGATCCTGGTCGAGCTCCAGAAGGACGGGCGCCTGCCGCTCACCGAGCTGGGGAAGCGGGTCAGCTTGAGCGCGTCGGCGACCACGGAACGGGTCAAGCGGCTGGAGTCGGCCGGGGTGATCACCGGCTATCGCGCCGAGGTCGATCTGGAGAAGGCCGGGTACGTGGTGCTCGCGGTGGTGCGGCTGAAATACCCGGGCAGCAAGCACGCGCCGTTGCACAAGCTCCTGGCCGAGCGGACCGAGATCCTCGAATGCCTCCGCACGACCGGCGACGACTGCTATTCGCTGAAGATCGCGGCCCCGTCGATGGGACGGCTGGAGGAGATCGTCAACGAGCTCGCACTCTTCGGGAGCACGAACACCAACATCGTCTACAACCAGACGCTGCCGTACCGGGGACCGCAGGGCCCGTGATCACGCGGTCTCCCAGAGCCCCATGACGTTGCCTTCCGGATCCTTGAAGCAGGGCGGCGCGACCCTCGCCGACCGCGGTCCGGCCGACCAGGGTCGCGCCGCCCTGCTTCTCGATGACCCCGAGCGTGCCGTCGACGTCGAGCACGATCAATCGTGTAGTCCATCCCGGCATCGTGTCGGCCTTCCAGCCGAAGACCTCCCCTCAGCCAATAGCCACGACTCCCGGCGCGCTAGAGGACTTCGCCCTCTCCGAACCACCGGCGCACGGCACCGACGAGCTCGTCCTGGTCGTCGCCCACCCACGCCACGTGACCGTCCGGCCGCAGCAGCACGGCCGGCACATCCAGTTCCTCGCTGCCGTCGACGACGTGATCGACCCGGTCCGACCAGCCCCGGACCGACAGCGCGCCGGTTCGGTCGAGCAGCAGACCCCGGCCGCCGCGGGTCAGCCCGTAGAGATGCCCCTGCCCAAGTTCCAGATCCGGCATCCGGCGGCCGAGAAGTTCGTGGCCTTCGCCGAAGTCGTACCGGATCGCGGTCGCGGTGATCTTCTCGGCCAGGAACCGGCTCACGTTCTCGAATTCCATCAGTTCCGCCAGCAGCCGGCGGACCGCCTGGGAGCCCGGATCGAGCGACATCAGCTGCATCTGCGCCCGCGTGTTGTCCAGCACCGCGGCGGCCACCGGATGCCGTTCGGTGTGGTAGGTGTCCAGCAGGTCCTCCGGTGCCCAGCCGTTGACCGCGGCCGCCAGTTTCCAGCCGAGGTTGAAGGCGTCCTGCACGCCGAGGTTGAGCCCCTGCCCGCCGACCGGCGGATGGATGTGCGCCGCGTCGCCCGCCAGGAACGCGCGTCCGGACCGGTAACGCTCGGCCAGGCGAGTGGCGTCGCCGAAGCGGGAGAGCCAGCGCGGTGAGTGCACGCCGAAATCGCTGCCCGCGACGGCTATGAGCTGTCGTTTGACCTCGTCGAAGGTCGGCGGGACCCGCGGATCCTCGGCCAGGCCCTCGGCGGGCACGCCGACCCGGTACACCCCGTCGCCGATGGGCGAGAGGCCGAAGCGCAGCTGGGTCTTGCGGACCTCGGTCATCACGGCGAGCACCGTTTCCCAGTCCTCGGTCAGTTCCATCTCGCCCAGCAGGGTCTCGGCGGTGGCGGGCTCACCGGGGAAGCCGATCCCGAGTAGCTTGCGCACCGTGCTGCGGCCGCCGTCGCAGCCGACGAGATACCGCGAACGCAGGCTCGTGCCGTCGGCCAGTTCGACGTCCACCCCGTCCTCGTCCTGGCTCAGGCCGGTCAGTTCGTGGCCACGCCGGATCTCGACGCCCACCTCGGCGGCGTGGTCGGCCAGCAGCCGGTCGGTGACGGTCTGCGGGATGCCGAGGATGTAGGCGTGCGCGCTGTCCAGCGACGGCGGTGATTTGACGATGCCCGCGAACGAGCCACCGACCGGATACTTCGTTCCGTTCTCGAGGAAGCGCTCCAGCAGGCCACGCTGGTCCATCACCTCGATGCTGCGCGCGTGCAAGCCCATGGAGCGGACGACCTTGGTCTGCTCCGGATCCTTCTCCACAACGACCACACGGACGCCGTGCAACCGCAGTTCGGCGCCCAGCATCATGCCGGTCGGTCCGCCGCCGGCGATGATCACGTCGATCAAGAGTTCCCCCTGCTTGTCGAGCTCGAGCCGGTACGGCGGGGGATTCTGCGGCATGACCGGGGTCTTGCCGCAAGCCCCCAGGTGCGCTATACGTTGGAAGTGGCAGGGAGAGTCGATCTCCCTGCCATTGTCGTTTGCATCATACCGAACATGTTCGTAACGAACATGTTCGGTATGATGGTCGTATGGCACCCGAGAAGAGCCGCCGGGAACGACCGGCCAAACCCGCGTTGACCCGTGACGGCATCGTCGCCGCCGCGGTCGCGATCCTGCGCGAGGAAGGCCTCCGGAAGGTCACCATGCGCCGTCTGGCGCAGGAACTCGACACCGGCGCGGCCTCGCTCTACGTCTACGTCCGCAACACCGCCGAATTGCACGCGGCGATCCTGGACGAACTCCTCGGCACGATCACCCCGCCGCAGTCCGGCGGCGACTGGCGTGACCGGCTCGAACGGCTGCTCACGGCCTACACCGCGATGCTGCTCGAGTACCCCGGCCTGGCCCTGTCCGCGCTGGTGGCCCGCCCGAGCGGCGAGAACTACCTCGCGCTGTGCGAAAACCTGCTCACCCTCCTGGCCGAGGGTGACGTGGCGCCCGAGCGGCGCGCGTGGGGGATCGACATCCTCCTGCAGCACGCGACGGCGACCGCGGCCGAGCATGCCGACGAGAAGTCACCGGAGGAATGGGACGCGCTGGCCCGCGCCGTCCGGGACGCCGACGAGACGACCCACCCCCAGATCGCCGCCCACGCGGACGACCTGCTCACCGGAGCACCCGCGCAGCGGATGTCGTGGGGGCTGCGGGTGCTGATCACCGGAATCACCCACACCGGCCTCCCCGCCGAAAGGAACCCCGCATGACCACACACCACCCCATCGCGATCATCGGCGCCGGACTCGGCGGACTCACCTTGGCCAGGGTCCTGCACGTGAACGGCGTCGAGGCCGCCGTCTTCGACCTCGACACCTCGCCGAACGCGCGCACGCAGGGCGGAATGCTCGACATCCACGTGGAATCCGGGCAGGCGGCGCTGCGGGCCGCCGGTCTCCACGACGAATTCCGGGCGATCGTGCATCCCGGCGGCGAGGCCCTGCGCATCCTCGACCGGCACGCGGTGGTGCATCACGAGGAGTCCGACGACGGTGACGGCGGACGCCCGGAGGTGGCCAGGGGCGATCTGCGTGACCTGCTGCTCGGCTCCCTGCCCGAAGGCACGGTGCGCTGGGGCGCCAAAGTCACCGGTGCCCACCCGCTCGGCAGCGGCAGGCACGAAGTCGTCCTGGCCGACGGGACGGCGTTCACCACGGATCTGCTGATCGGCGCCGACGGTGCGTGGTCCAAGGTCCGGCCCCTGGTGTCGGCCGCCGAACCGGCCTACGAGGGCGTCTCCTTCGTCGAAGTGCACCTGAACGACGCCGAGCGCCGCCATCCGGCGAGCGCGGCGCTCGTCGGCGGCGGCATGTTCTTCGCGCTCGGCGCGGGCAAAGGGTTTCTGGCGCATTACGACGCCGCCGGCAGCCTCCACGTCTACGTCGCGCTGAAGACCGCCGAAAACTGGATCGCCACCCTCGACTTCGGTGACACCGCCGCCGCCAAAACGGCGCTCCTGGACCACTTCGAAGGGTGGGACGCGGGACTGCGGGCGCTGATCACCGACGCCGACGGCGAACTGACCCCGCGGCCGATCCACGCGCTGCCGATCGGTCACCGCTGGGACCGGGTCCCCGGTGCCACCCTGCTCGGGGACGCCGCCCACCTGATGTCACCGTTCGCGGGAGAGGGCGCCAATCTCGCGATGCTCGACGGCGCCGAACTCGGCCTCGCGCTCGCCGCGAATCCCAGCGACGTCGAAGCCGCGCTCAGCACGTACGAGGCGGCCCTGTTCCCGCGCAGTGCGGCCGCGGCCGCCGAATCCGCCGAAAGCCTCGCCCTCTGCTTCACCGAAGACTCCCCGAAGCCCTTGCTGGACCAGTTCGCGTCCTACCGCTGACCGGCGGGCTGCGAACGCCTGGCATAGGCGCGGGCGGCGCGAGCCCGGTCGCCGCAACGCACGGAACACCACTGGCGCCGCCCGTTGCGCAGGAAGAACCGGGTGCACGGCGGCGACCCGCAGGCGGCGATCCGCTCCGCGTCCGGCCCGGTCAGCAGATCCGCGGCGTTGGCGGCGAGCGTCGCCAACGCGTGCTCGACGATCTGGGTGATCGGATGCGACGCGGTGCGGTACAGCCCACGGGCCGGGTCCCAGCGCAGAAGTTCGGCGGTGGGCGCCTTGCTCAGTGCTTCGTTGACGGCGTTGAGGGCGCTCTGCGGAGCCGGATCCGAGCAAGACCTCGATGCGAGCAGCACCCGCACCTGCTCACGCAACGACCGGACCAGGCCCGCGCACATCTCCTGCAGACCGGCATCCACCGGGGCCAGCCCCCGCTCGGCGAGCCACTCCGTCGCGGCGGCCGGAGTGCCGAGAAGGTCGGCGTACTGGCCACCGGGCAGCGCGATCGTGGTGTTGGCCAACGCCAGAGCGACGTACTGCTCGGCACCCGGGGCAGGGGGAAGGGCAGCGGTGTCGTCCACGTTCCCATGATAGTTCCTCACGGAAGTGGTTGCACTTGTCCGTGAGAACTGGCTAGGGTTCTCACGGAAGACAAAATCAGTATCCGTGAGGAGAAAACGATGCACCAGATCGGCGAACAGCTCTCGGTCCAGGTCTCCGGCGGTCCGACCGCGGTGATCGACTACGGCGGCCTGCGGTTCCTGACCGACCCGACCTTCGACGAGCCCGGCCACTACGGGCGGCCCGACGGCAGACCTGGCCTCACCAAGACCGCGCCGCCCTCGGTGAACCCCGCCGACCTCGGCCGTATCGACGCCGTCCTGCTCTCCCACGACGAGCATCCCGACAACCTCGACCACTCCGGCCGGAAGCTGCTGGCGGACGTGCCCCTGACGCTCACCACGCCCAGCGGCGCGGTCAGGCTCGGCGGCACCGCGAAAGGGCTGGAGACCTGGGAAACGGTCGAGCTCGACCGGCCAGGTGGGGGAATCGTGACCGTGACCGGCGCGCCCGCGCTCCACGGGCCGGAAGGCTCGGAGAAGATCACCGGCGACGTCGTCGGTTTCGTCCTCACCGGCCAGGGCCTGCCGACGGTCTACGTCAGCGGAGACAACGCCTCGCTCGACGCCGTCCGGCAGGTCGCCGACCGATTCGGCCCGGTCGACACCGCCGTGCTCTTCGCCGGGGCTCCGCGCCTGAAGCCGCTTTTCGACGGCGCCCTGCTCGTCCTCGACAGCGCGCTGGCCGCGGAAGCGACGCGGATCCTCGGCGCCCGCACGGTCGTTCCCGTGCACATCGACAGCTGGGACCACTTCACCGAAGGCCGCGACGACCTGGTCGCCGCGTTCACCGCGGCCGGACTGGCCGATCGGCTGCGGCTGAGCTGAGCTTGATCGTCTACGTTCGGGGTCACACCGACGAGACGAGGAGCACCGCCATTCCCGCCACCACGCTGAGCATTCCCACCCCGCACGGCGCGTCCGACGCCTTCGCCGCTTTCCCCGACGGCGGCGGCACGCGTCCGGGTGTCCTCATGTACCCGGACGCGTTCGGGCCACGCCCCGCCTTGTGGGACATGGCCCGTGAGCTGGCCGGACACGGCTACTACGTACTCGTCCCGAACGTCTTTTACCGGCACCGCCCGGCACCCGTGTTCGACCTGCCCGAGCACATCACCACCGAAAACCGTCCCGCGCTCTTCGAACAGATCATGCCGCTCATCGAAGAGCACACCACCGAACGCGCCCTGAGCGACGGCGCCGCGTACCTCGACTTCCTCACCTCCCGGCCCGAGGTGAGCGGCGGGCGGGTCGCCACGATCGGCTACTGCATGGGCGCCGTCCTCGCGATGCGCACCGCGACCGCCCACCCCGACCGGGTCGCCGCCGTCGCCGGTTTCCACCCCGGAGCCCTGGTCACCGGCGAACCCGACAGCCCGCACCGGCAGATCCCGCGCCTCACCGCGAAAGTCCATCTCGGACTCGCCGAGAACGACATGACCCCCGAGGCGATCACCGAGATCAGCCACGCTTTCGACGCGGCCGGGGTGGGCTACAGCTGCGAGATCTACCCCGGCACCGTCCACGGCTTCACCATGTCCGACACCGACGCCTTCGACGAGGCCGGATCGCGGCGCCACTGGGAACGACTGCTCGCCCTTCTCGACAACACGCTGGGATGACCTGGCCGGAGAAGGACACCCGTCGGGTTTCGCTGCGAAACGGCCAGTCCTTCCTCTGGCACCTCGACGCCGACTGGGAAACGACGACGCGCGAGATCCGCGTCAAGGAAGACGGCACCGACGGGCAGATACTCGTTCTCGACCCGTACCACCACGACTTCCTGCCGACGCGGACACAGGTCCGCCGCGCCATTCATGACGCCTTTCGCGCCGGCTGGCAGCCCGCTACGCGACGCCCGCCGCTCGAGATGGTCTTCGACGGAGAGCGCTTCGTTCCCCGATGATCGAGAACCTCACCGATTCTGTGCGGCCAGTACCGCCGCGAGGCCTTCCCACAGGTCCTTGACGAAATATCCGGGAACCTCCAGCGACGGGAAATGGCCCCCGGATTCGGGAGAGTTCCACCGGACGATCCGCCGGTACCGTTCCTGTGCCCAAGGGCGCGGGCACTTCTCGATGTCGCGTGGGTACATGGTGATCGCCGACGGGACGTCGACCTGGAGTCCGGGGTCCAGCGAGTCGTGGCTTTCGTAGTAGATGCGGGCCGCCGACGCGCCGGTCCGGGTCAGCCAGTACAGCGTCACGTCGTCGAGAACGCGGTCTCGGGAGATCGTCTCGAACGGGCTGTCTTCGGTGTCCGACCACTCGGCGAACTTGTCGAGGATCCAGGCGAGCAGTCCGACCGGTGAATCCACGAGGGAGTATCCGATGGTCTGCGGCCGGGTCGCCTGCTGTTTGGCGTACGCCGCGCGACGACCCCAGAAATCACGGGTCTGTTCGGCCCACTCGCGCTCGACCGTCGTCAGCCCGTCCAGGGGCAACCCTGGCGGCCCCTGCGCGAACGTCGTGTGGATGCCGAGTACGTGCGCCGGGAACCTGCCGCCGAGCACCGTGGTGATATTGCCTCCCCAGTCGCCGCCGTGGGCCAAGAACCGTTCGTAGCCGAGCCTTCCCATCAGCTCCACCCACGCGGCCGCGATCTTTTCGGTGCCCCACCCGGTGGTGGTGGGCTTGTCGCTGTACCCGAACCCTGGCAGCGACGGGGCCACGACGTGGAACGCCGGCGCGTCCGCGTCCTTCGGATCGGCGAGCTCTTCGATCACGTCGGCGAACTCGGCGACACTTCCCGGCCAGCCGTGCGTCATGAGCAGGGGAGTGGCATCCGCGCGCGCGGACCGGCGGTGCAGGAAGTGGATCCCCAGATTGTCGATGGTCGTGCGGAACTGACCGATCCGGTCGAGGCGCTCTTCGAACGACCGCCAGTCGTACCCGGTGCGCCAGTAGTCCACGACGTCGACGAGGTCGGCGAGCGGAACGCCCTGTTCCCAGCGGGGGACCGGCTGGGCTTCCGGTAGCCGCGCCGCGGCCAATCGCGCACGCAACTCGTCGAGTTCGGCGTCCGTCGCGCGGGTTTCGAATGCTTGTACTTCGTCGGTCATGAGACCTCCTGCCATCGCGGAACCGGCTAAGACGGTTCTAACAGTTCCGGCGGTCCGCGTGCAACCGGCTAAGGTGGTTCCATGCCTGCTGGGTTCCCCGACTTCCGCCTCGGTAGCGTGCTGGCGACCAGCTTCACGGCGACGCTGACGGAGCGTCATGGCGACGCTGTGGAGCGCATACCCACGCCGCGACGGCTCATCGACTGGCTGGCCGTGAGCGGCCTCGACGTGGAGTCCTGCTCCGCCGCTGAACTGGACCTGGCCCGGGAGCTGAGGGAAGCGATTCACGCCGCCGCGACAGCGACCGCGCTCCAGGAAGCCCTCCCGGCGCCTGCCGTCCGGGTCATCAACGAGCACAGCGCCCGGGGACGGTCCGTGGCCGTCCTGACGCCCACAGGAGAGCGGCGATGGCGGGTTTCCGGCGTGGAAGACGCCCTCAGCGTGATCGCCGCCGACGCGATCAGCATCATCGCGGGTGAACGAGACGGAAGATTCGCCTTGTGCGCGTCACCGACCTGCCGGGCTGCCTTCTTCGACGCCAGCCAAAGCCGCACCCGCAGATGGTGCGACATGAACACGTGCGGAAATCGTCAGAAGAAGGCTCGTTTCAACGCCAACCAGCGCAAGACTCCCGGAGCAGCCCGTTGAAGATCCCCGAGAACGACTACGACGCCTTCGCCGAGGCCTACGCGGCCGAGACCGAGAACAGCCTGCTCAACGCCTACTACACACGGCCCGCGATCCTGAACCTCGCGGGAGACGTGGCCGGCAGGCGGATCCTCGACGCCGGCTGCGGCGCCGGCCCCCTCTTCGAGGCACTGCGTGAGCGGGGCGCGATCATGACCGGTTTCGATTCCAGCGCCAAGATGCTGGAGCTTGCCCGGAAACGACTCGGGGACGACGCGGCCCTCCAGGTCGCCGACATCGGCGCCCCGCTGCCCTTTCCCGACGGCGCGTTCGATGACGTCGTCGCGGCCCTCGTCCTGCACTACCTCGAAGACTGGACCGCGCCGCTGGCCGAGATCCGGCGCGTCCTGAAACCCGGTGGCAGGCTGATCATGGCCGTCAACCACCCGCTCATCTTCAAACTGGTGCATCCCGGCGCCGACTACTTCCAGACCGCCAAGTGGTCCGACGAGTACACCTTCGACGGTCGGAAAGCCGTGCTGACCTACTGGCATCGGCCGCTGCACGCGATGACCGACGCGTTCACCGCGGCCGGCTTCCGGACCGCGGTCGTCAGCGAGCCCCCGCCGGCGCCGGGCGCGCACGAGCGCTTCCCCGAGGAGCTCGCGGGCAAGACCGCCTTCTTGAGCTTCCTGTTTTTCGTCCTCGAGGCCGTCTAGGGACGACTTCGCCGCCTACCTGATCAAGGCCTTCGAGGAAGCGGCCGACCGACGGTACCTGCCGGGCGGGGTCTCGTACTGGCGTTTGAACGCCACGGCGAGAGCGAATTCCGACTGGTAGCCGACGGCCTCGGCGATGGCGCTGAGCGGCGTTTCGGACTCGCGCAGCAGCCGGGCCGCCGTGGTCATCCGCCACCAGGTCAGGTAGCGCATCGGTGGCCTGCCGACCAGTTCGGTGAACCTTCTGGCGAACGGGGCCCTGGACAGGCCCGCGACCGCGGCGAGCGAAGCGACCGTCCAGGGGTGCGCCGGTTTCCGGTGGATCGCGTGCAGCGCTGCGGCGACGCCCGGATCCCGCAACGCCTTCGCCCAACCGGTGTCAGGCCCGGTCCGGGCGCCGTCGAACCAGGCGCGCAAGGCGTACAGCAGCAGCATGTCCAGAAGTGCGGGAATGGCGGCGTCCGTGCCGAGCCGCGGCCGAGCCGCTTCATCACCGAGCATGTCCACTACGGTTCTCAGCTCCGAGAGACCGTCGGCACGGGTATCGAGGTGGACGACCTCGGGCAGGTCCTGCAGCAAGGGATGCCGGCCCTCGGGGGCGAGTTCGTAGGCGCCGCACAGGGTGACGGTCGAAGGTTCCCGCGTGTCGGCGAGCGCGAGTGGCCGGTCCTCGGCGGCTGGACCGCAAGGCCGCGCGGTCGGCGGCGTGGCCGGACTGTCCGCCAGCACATGCCCTCGTCCGTGCGGCAGGAGCACGACGTCACCCGCGACGAGCCGCACCGGCTCGGCACCGGCCGGGACGAGAACGCAACTGCCTCGCACCAGCACACGAAAGCCGACGGCACCGGGCACCGGTGAGAATTCCTGCGCCCAGGATCCTTGCCACGTCACGAGCGCCGACCTCGGACGGCCGGCGCGTACCACCGACAGCACGTCGCTCAGCACGTCCACGGCGGCGACCCTACGCGTTCGGAGACGATCGCGAAGGAAATAGGCGGGTTTGGCACATGGTTCGTCTCTCCTGGCGTCCCTACGGTCGAGAACATGAAAGCCGCACGGATTCATCAGCACGGTGACGCGACCGTCATCCGCATCGAGGAGATCGCACGGCCCGTCCCGGCGTCGGGTCAGGTGCTGATCGAGGTCGCCGCCACCTCCTTCAATCCCACCGAGGTGGCCCTGCGCTCCGGCGCACTCCGCGACCTGGTGCCCGTGACTCTGCCGCTCACCCTGGGCTGGGATGTCGCGGGCACGATCGTCGAACTCGGTGCTGGAGTGCGCACGCACACGGTCGGCGACCAGGTCGTCGGCTGGATCGAGGGTGCGGCCGCGGAGTTCGCCGTCGCCGATGCCGCGGCGCTGGTCACCGCGCCCACCGCCATCCCTCTCACCGACGCTGCCGCCCTGCCGCTCGCCGGGTCGACAGCGTGGCAGGCGGTCGAGCGCGCACGCCTCATCCCGGGTGAACGGCTTCTGGTCAACGGCGCGGGCGGCGGCATCGGCGGCTTCGTCGTCCAACTCGCGAAACGCGCCGGTGCACACGTGGTCGCCACCGCCGGTCCGCGCAGCAGGCAAGCGGTCCTGCGGTCCGGCGCGGATCAGATCGTCGACTACGCCACCACGTCGCTCGGGGACGCGCTCGACGATCAGGTCGATGTCGTCCTGAACCTCGTCGGTCTCGACAAGCCGCGGAGCGCCGCGTTGGCCGCGCTCGTCCGGCCCGGTGGCCGCATCGTCTCGGTCACCAACGAGTTCGAGACGCCGATCGCCGAGCGTGTCGTCGCCCGTAACGACTCCGCCCATCTCGCCGAACTGGTGGCCTTGGTCGACAGCGGCACGATCACCGTCGAGATCGCCGAACGGCACCGGCTCAGCGCGCTCGCCTCCCTGCACCGCAGAAGTGAAGCGGGTGGCATCCGGGGCAAGGTCGTCGTTCTGCCAGTGGTCTGACCAGGCAAAACGCTCTCAGATCGCCGCTGAGCGCCTAATCCGGGCCGCCTGGTGTCTTCGCCCCAGCCTTCCGCGGTCTCCGGACTGCGTATTTCGCGCTCCTTTCCGGGGCACTCAGTCATAAGGGGCATTATCACGGTGCCTCAGACCCGGACTGGTTTCGCGCATGGCTGACGCGTTACTAGATACGCGTATCGCGCAAACACCCAAAACGGACAGGGTTCCCCGCGTGGCGCCGGTCAAATGCGTTGCCACGGGGGCGGCCTCGTGGTCAAGATCGCCCGGTGACCACGCCGCTCCACAACGCCGCTTCCGTACGCCCCATCACCGACGCCGACGTCCCCACCGCTGTCGACACCCTCGCGCGCGCCTTCGCCGACTACCCCTTCACCAGGCACGTGATCGCCGAGGACGGACACGAGGACCGGATCCGGCGTGCTCAGGAGCTGTGCCTGACCCGGATCGGCATGGTGTACGGCCGCGTCTGGGTCGCCGACGGAGGCCGCGCCGTCGCTGTGTGGAGCGTTCCCGGCCAGGACCGCTCGCCGGCGTTCGCCGAACTGGGGCCGATGCTCAGCGAACTCAGTGGTGACCGGGCGGCAGCGGCCGAGGCCGCGGAGGCGGCCATCGCCCCGCACCGATCCAAGGAGCCTGGATGGTTCCTGGAAACCGTGGGAACCGCGCCCGACGCCCAAGGACAAGGCCTCGGCAGCGCGGTGCTGATGCCCGGTATCCAGGAGGCCGAGCGCGCTGGTCATCCGGCGTTCCTGGATACGTGCGGCGAGGCGAACCTGCGGTTCTACCAGCGCCTCGGCTTCGAGGTCACAGCCGAGGTCCGGCTACCCGGCAACGGTCCCCGCACGTGGTGCATGCGCAGGGATCCGAGCTGAGAGGCCGGGCTAGGGGAGGAGGTTGCCGAGCTTGTCCAAGTCCTCGCGGATCCCGTCCTCGACGCGGCGGTAGGTGTCCGCGCCCGTGACCAGGCTGTCGGCGATGCCACCCACCGTGTCCACGCCCGCCGTGAGCCGATCCCCGGCGGCATTGACGTGCTTGGTCAGCCTGTCGCTGAAGGTGGCGGCGGCCGGAACCTCGCCGAGCAGACGCGCCACCAGTTGCAGCCGCGACATCGCCCCGGCCGCGGCGCTCAACGTCGACGTCGCCCCGTCCAGCACACCCGCGGCGCCGACCAGCGAATCGGGATCGGTTTCGTATCCGGCGTCGCCGGGGGAGAGCGCACCGTCCGGGTCGAGTCCCAGCTCCTCCAAGGAGATCCTGGTCAGCTCGGGCTCGTCCCATTTCGAACCCGGGTTCTTCTGGTAGCCGTAGGCACCGGATTCGTGCGCCAGCACGATCTCGCCGTCGATCTCGACGGCTTCCTCGACACCGTGCGAGTCGTAGCCGTCTTCGTTGCCCGGCTCGCCGCCCTTCAGCTCGATCTCCTCACGATCGTTGAAGTCGTACCACTCCGGCGTCCGGTCCTGCCGGTAGAACTTGCCGCTGTGCCCATCGGACGAGGAGAAGATGAACTCGTCGTCGCGTACCACGACTCCCTGGACGTTGTTCGGTGTATCGATCGGCTCTCCGGCCTTGTCCGGCTGGGGCGAGCCGTCCGGGCCGACGGGAATTTCGTAGAGCCGGTTGTTCCCGTAGTCGCCCACGAAGAGCTTGCCTTGGGCGTAGGTGACGTAGCTGTGGGCGGGCGTCGGGACCACGTCGACGGCGTCGACCGGTTGGCCGCCGTCCTGCGCGGCGTCGAGCGCGGCCTTGTCGTAGACATACACGTATCCGTTGGACGACACCCAGACGTGCTCGCCGTCCGTCGCGACGCCACCGGTATGGGTAGGTGCGCCGACGTCGCCGTTGCCGTTGAGGTAGACGTTCCCCGTCTCCACGCCGGTCTCGTAGTCGACGTAGGTCAGCCTGCTCGGGGTCAGCCCGGGGCCGATCGGGCTGTCACCGGAGCCGTCCCCATCGCCGTCGTGGTACGAGCCCACGAGGAGATTCTCGCCGTCGTAGGCCAAGCCCTGGGAGGTCCACGGTTCGCCTGGGTCGACGCGGCTGATGTCGGCGTTGCCCTCGCTGTCCCAGCCCTCCCCGCCGCCGTCGGCCGTGGCCGCGAGCGCGGTGAGCCTGCTCTCGTAGGTCTGCTGGGCCACGGTCAGCGCCCGGATGGTCTTCATCGCGATTTCCGGCGCTTCGAGGAGGTCACCCAGGCCGAGCTTCCGCCACGGCCCGATGGCGGCGTCGGCCGACGTCCGCAGCGCGGAGTACGCCTTCGCGGCGCCCTTGACGGCAGCCTCCGCGGTCTGGAGTTCGCCGTACACCTCGGCGACCGCCCGCGAGGACGCTTTCGCCTTGCCGACGAACTCGGCTGCCGCCGTGCCACGCCAGGACCGTGCCGCCCGCAGGGCGCCGTCGGAGATGCCGTCCGCGACGGTCTGCAACGACGCCTTGGTGTCGGCGATGGTGGCTCCGACCTCGGCGATACCCGCCGCGTCCCCCGAGGTGAGCTTGGCGTGGAGCGGTTCGGGATCCAGGAACGGCATCGGCTTCTCCTCGGGCAACCCCTGGTCAGGGTGGGTCGTGCGCGTTCAGACGCCGACCGGCGGACAGCGGTTCCCGCGCATCACCCACCCCGCCCGGGTCAGGCCAGCATGCCGCCGTCCACCCGCAGGACCGTGCCGGTCACGTAGGAGGCGCGGTCACTCAGCAGCCACGCGGCGGCTTGCGCGATTTCCTGGGGTTCGGCCACCCGGCCCAAGGGCGTACGCGCGTTGAGCTGATCGAGGATGTCCGGGGAGCTCTCGACCCACTCGTTGAACATTTCGGTCAACGTCGTGCCGGGGGCGACGGCGTTGACGCGGATCCCTTCCGGGCCGTAAGTGGTGGCCGCCGAGGCGGTGAGGCTGTTGACGCCCCGTTTCATCGCCCCGTACGCGGGGAGTTCCGGGTTGGCCATCAGGCTGCCGACACTGGTGTTGTTGACGATGGCCCCGGTCTTCGCGGTGGCCCGGATCGCCTCGATCTCGGCGACCATCGCCAGCCACGGGCCCTTGAGGTTCACCGCGTAGATATGGTCGAAATCGGCCTCGGTCACCTGATCCATCGGGCCGGGCGGCACGTTCGTCGCGCCGTTGTTGAACGCGACGTCGAGCCTGCCGTGCAGGTCAACGGCACGGCCCACGGCCGCGCGGACGCTCGACGCGTCGCCGAGGTCGCACACCACGTGGTCCGCGACGCCGCCGTCCGCGCGGATCTCCTCGGCCACGGCCTTCAGCTGGGACTCGGTGCGGGCGGCGAGTACGACACGGGCGCCTTCCCTGGCGAACAGCCGCGCGGCGGCGGCGCCGATACCGCGGCCGGCGCCGGTGACGAAGGCGACCTTGCCGTCGAGCAGGCCCGGAACAGTCGTTGTAGTGGTCATGGCACCGAGAGTTCCTCCGCCGTCGGCGCGTATCCAGGCACCGGCGGTACCTGGCTGGCGGACCGCCATCGTCCACACTGGAGTGGTGGACAGAGGACAACTCGCGGACTTCCTGCGCACCAGGCGCGAGCGGATCACCCCCGCCGACGTCGGCCTCCCTGCCGGGCACCGCCGCCGTACGCCAGGGCTGCGGCGCGAGGAAGTGGCGCAGCTGGCGTTCATCTCGACCGAGTACTACACCCGGCTGGAGCAGGCCCGTGGCCCGCGGCCCTCTCGCGAGGTGCTCGCCGGGCTGACCAGGGCCCTTCGGTTGTCCGATGTGGAACGCGATCACCTGCACCATCTCGCCGGCGCGCCGCCGGGACCACCACCCGGCCCGTCCAGAGAGGTCCGGCCGAGCATTCTCGCGCTGTTGCACCGTCTTCCGCAGGCGGCGGCGATCGTGCTGTCCGCGACCTACGACGTGCTCGCCTGGAACGACCTCGCCGCCGCGTTGATGGAGGACTTCTCCGCGCTGCCGCCGCGCGACCGCAACCTCGTCCGCCGCGCCTTCCTCGGGCCGCGGCCCGATGGGCGCCGGCTGTACGGGGTGTCCGATGTGGACGAGTTCTCCGCGAGCGCCGTCCGCAATCTCCGGGCCACCGCGGGCCGTTATCCCGACGACCCCGAGGTCGCCGGCCTGATCCGGGAACTCCTCGACGGCAGCGAGGAATTCGCCCGGCTGTGGGCCGCGCACGACGTGTGCGGCGCGCCCACCCTGTGCAAGACCTTCCGGCATCCGGTGGTCGGCCCGGTCAGCGTGAACTGCGATGTCCTCGACATCTCCGACCGTGACCAGCAGGTCGTGATCTACACCGCCGACCCCGGAACGCCGTCGGAGAACGCCTTACGCCTGCTGTCCGTCGTCGGGACGCAGCGGATGGACGCCCCGTTCTGAGCGTTTTGTAGGTTCCCTCGATACCAGCGGATCGATTCTCAGCGCGATCGCCAGCGCGAATCGCCCGGCCGGGTCGTCGATCGTGCCGCCGAAAAGCGTCCGCAACTGCCGGATCCGGTACCGGACGGTCTGAACGTGGACGTGCAGCTCGACGCCGATCGCCTGCGGCTGATCCGGTCGCGCGAGCCATGCCGCGAGAGTCGTGGTGAGCCGTTGCCTCGCCGGTTCGGGCAGACCGGCCAACGGCGCGAGGACGTCCTTCGCGAACTCGGCGGCGAGTTCGGGGTCGGCGGTCAGCAGCAGATCGATGCGATGGTCGACCGTATGGACCAGCGGACTGTCCCCGAGCGCGCCGGTGCGGGTCAGCCGCCACAACGCGCTCGCCCGGCGGGCACTGAGCGCGGCCGAGCGGAGCGGCACGACCGGGCCGACCCCGGCCTGGTCGTCGCCGAGCAGGTCCCGTAAGCGGCCGAGGTACCACTCGAGCCGGTCGGCGGGCATGACGACCGCGGTCAGCTCGTGGTGGCGGCCGATCAGCACCCGGCCCGGCATCCGGTCCAGCAGCCGCGGTGCCATATCGGCGCTGGTGACGGCGACGCCGAGCCGGCCAGGCAGCACCCACGCGGCTTGGTTCGCGGCGTCGTCGAGTTGCTCGCGGGTGGCGGGCGGTTCGGCGAGCAGGAGGCCGAGGAGACGGTCGCGCCGTGCCTGTCCGGCTCGTGCCGCCTGCGACCGGGCTTCGGCGTATCCGTCGGCGGCCGCCGCCGAGAGTTCCGCGATGAACGCGAACAGCGCTTCACCGAGTTCGACGATCGCCTGGGTCGGCAGGTCCACCGCCGGCGCCGCCGAAGTGAGCTGCCGCCAGACACCCAGCGCCGCGGATTGGTAGAAGCCGAGCATCTCCTCGAGGCTGCGGCCCGCGGTGTGCTGTGCCCGGCCCTGCGCCCGGTAGACCTCCCGGTCGGTGGTGATGTCGGGATGCCCGATCTCGCTGAAGAAGGTGTGCAAGGCGACGTCGAGGGTGACCTGGAGGTTCGCCGCCGTCCGGTCGTCCAGCGGGGTGCGCAGCCCGGCACGGACCTGGTCCATCGCGGCGGACGCGATCGCGGCGGTGTCCGGCTCCAGCCGTGTCAGTACCGAAGCGTCCAGCCTGCGCCAGGGCTGTGCCGACGCCTTCGTCATAGAGGGAACCTACAAAACCCCGATCAAGAACGCGCGCCTCCGTTCTAGTGGTTCTCGCCGGCTCGGCGGACGCTGATCGCGGCATTCGACGACGCATGCAGGAGGCGGCAGTGACACGCTGGGGAAGACTCGCCCGGATCGCCGCGGTGGCGGGCACCGCACTGACCCTCGCCGGAATCGGGACACCGGCCCTCGCCACGGCGGAACGGCAGGTGTACGTCGCGATGGGCGACTCGTTCTCGGCGGGTTCGGTGGTGCTGCCGCAGTCCGACCTGCTCACCTGCGCCCGATCGGCGATCAACTACGCCGGACTGCTGGCGAAGCAGCTCGACGTCGACGAACTGCGCGACGTCACCTGCGGCGCGGCCACCACGACCCATTTCGGCAACCCGCAGAAGGGCATCATCTCCGGCACCAACCCGCCTCAGTACGACGCGCTCTCGGCCGACACGACGCTGGTGACCGTCGGGATCGGCGGTAACGACGTGGGTCTGGTCGGGCTCGCGACGTCGTGCGTGAACCTGCTGCCGGTGGGCGCCTCGTGCAAGGCGGCCAACACCGCCGGCGGCGTGGACAAGTACGCCACCAAGATCGACGCCTTCGCCGCGACCTATGGCACGGTCATCGAGCAGATCCGCCAGCGCGCGCCGCGCGCGGAGATCGTCATGGTGGGCTACCCGACCGGGATCAAGCCGGGTGGGTGCTGGCCGCTCGTCCCGGTCCTGCCGCAGGACGCCGACTACATCCAGGCCAATATCGACCGGCTCAACGCGCGGATGGCCGAGCAGTCCGCCGCGCACGGCGCGAAGTACGTCGACATCCGCACGCCGAGCATCGGGCACGACGCCTGCCAGCCGATCGGCGTCAAGTGGATCGAGGGACTCATCCCGTCGGTGGTGAACAACAGCTTCGCCCCGCTGCACCCGAACGCGGCCGGGCTCGCCGCCGTGGTGCCGAGCATCCGGAAAGTGCTGTAGCGCAACACCCTGCGGGTGTTCGTGCGCTGGCTGCGAGTCCGTGAAGGCCTCCTTCACTACCTTGAGGGTAGGGAAGGAGGCCTTCACGTACTTCAGGCGGTCAGGTCACGAGGTGATCAGGCGGTCGGCGACCAGTACAGGAGCCGGTTCGGGGAACCGGAGCCCGGGTTGGTCACCTTGCCGGGGGTCGCCGCGTTGATCAGCGCGGTGGCCACCTGCGCGGGCGTGGCGCTCTTGTTGTTCTGCAGGTACCGGGCCGCGACGCCGACCACGTGCGGGGTCGCCATCGAGGTGCCGCTGATGGTCCTCGTCGCGGTGTCGTTGGTGTTCCACGCCGAGGTGATGTTCGTGCCCGGTGCGAAGATGTCCACGACGCTGCCGTAGTTGGAGAAGCTGGAGCGCGCGTCGGTCTCGGTGGACGAGCCGACGGTGATCGCCTGGGTCACGCGGGCGGGGGAGAAGCCCGAGGCGTTCGAGTTGGAATTCCCGGCGGCCACGCCGTAGGTGACGCCCGCGGCGATCGACCGGCGGACGGCGTCGTCGAGTGTGCTGGAGGCGCCGCCGCCGAGGCTCATGTTGGCCGCGGCCGGTTTGACGTGGTTCCTGGTGACCCAGTCGATACCCGCGATGACCCCGGCGGTGGTGCCGCTGCCGGAGTTGTTGAGCACGCGGACGCCGTAGACGGTGGCGCGCTTGGCGATGCCGTACTGCGACCCGGCGATGGTGCCGGCGACGTGGGTGCCGTGGCCGTTGCCGTCCTGGGCGACGGCGTCGTTGTCGACGAAGTCGTAGCCGTTGCGGGCGCGGCCGCCGAAGGTCTGGTGGCTGATCCGCACGCCGGTGTCGATGACGTAGACGTTCACGCCCGCGCCGGTGCTGGTGTAGCTGTACTTCTTGTCGAGCGGCAGATTGCGCTGGTCGACGCGGTCGAGGCCCCAGGACGGCGGGTTGGTCTGGGTCGCGTCCGCGTGGACCACCTGGTTCTGTTCGACGGACGCCACCGTCGGGTCGGCGGCGAGTCGTTTGGCCTGCCGCTCCGACAGTGTCGCGGAGAAGCCCTTGAGCGTGCTGCTGTAGACCTGCTCCACCTTCGCGCCGAAGCGGTTCGCCAGCGCGTTCACCACGCCGGTGTCCTTCAGCGTGACGATGTAGCTGTTCGGGATCGCTTCGGCTGATCCGGCGGCGAGGATCCGTCCTTCGGCGGCTTGGGCGGGAGCGGCGGTCACGCTGATCGCCACCGCGACCGCGCTCATCATTCCGGCACGCGACAGCCAACGCGCTTGTCTCGTCTCTCGCATGTGTTCGTCCTGTCGTTCGCAGGGGACCGGCCGGTCAGGACCACAGCGGCGGATAGGCGGTCCGGCGCGACCGCATGGGACGGCACCTGCCGGATCCCACGAAGACCGAGGCTATTGAGCGGCCGAGATGTCCGATATCGACTGAACGGGGCAGCACCCGACCTTCGTCTGGCGGCCATTGGCGGCGGGTGCCCTGCACGGAAAGTGCTCTCCGTACCCTGTAGCCGGAACACCTTGACGAACATCTGGAGTCCGAACCGCCGTGCCAGCCCTTTCCAGCCTGCGAGCCGACTGCGAGAACTGCTTCGGCCTGTGCTGTGTCGTCCCGGCCTTCGCGGCGTCGGCCGATTTCGCGATCACCAAACCGGCCGGTCAGGCGTGCCCGAACCTGCGCGAGGATTCCCGGTGCGGCATCCACGACAAGCTCCGCAAGACGGGCTTCACCGGCTGCACGGTCTACGACTGCTTCGGCGCGGGCCAGAAGGTCTCTCAGGTCACCTTCGACGGCGAGGACTGGCGGAAGGCGCCGAAGGCGGCGAAGTCGATGTTCGCGGTCTTCCCGGTCATGCGGGATCTGCAGGAACTTCTTTGCTACCTCACCGAGGCGGCCTCGCTGCCGACGTCCGCGCCGATCCGTGACGACCTTGCCGAGATGATCGACCGGACCGAGCGGATGACGCTGGACACACCCGGCGTGCTGAGGAAGCTGGACGTCCCCACGCATCGGGCCGCGGTGAACGGGCTGCTGGTGCGCGCCAGCGAACTCGCTCGCGCCGCCGTGCCGGGCAAGAAGAAGGACCGGCGCGGCGCGGACCTCATCGGCGCGAAGCTGAAGGGCGCGAACCTGCGCGGCGCGCTGCTGCGCGGTGCCTTACTGATCGGGGCGGACCTGCGGGCAGCCGATCTCCGGCAGGCCGACGTCACCGGCGCGGACCTGCGTGACGCCGACGTCCGCGGCGCGGATCTCCGCGACGCGCTCTTCCTCATCCAGTCCCAGCTGGACGCGGCGAAGGGCGACGCGACGACGAAGCTGCCGGCATCGCTCGCCCACCCGGCGCACTGGTAGCCGGTCTATCCTTTGTGGACGATCTCCTGCTGCCAGGCGTCCCGTGGCTGGGTGTGCAACCGCCAGTAGTGCTCGGCGATGTCGTCGGGGTCGAACGCGGTCCCTTTCGCGACGGGGCCGGCGACGGTCACCGTGGCGACGTGCACTCCCGAAGGACCGAATTGCGTGTCCAGCAGGGACACCAGCGCCCGCACACCCGCCTTCCCGAGCGAGAGGCTCGTGTACGCGGGCACGGCTTCGGGCATCCCGCCGGTCACGACGATGGTGCCCGAACCGCGTTCGGCCATCCCCGGCGCGACATGGGCCGCGGTGGTGATCGCTCCGACGACGTTGACCGACCACGCCGCGAGATGCCGTTCGACGGAAAGCTCTCCGGGGGTGTCGGCCTGGATGATCGCCGCGTTGTAGACCACGACGTCGGGTTCGCCGTGCTCGCGCGCGGCGGTGTCGAGGGCGGATTTGAGGGACTCCGCGTCGGTGACGTCGGCGGTGAGGGCCAGCGCGGTCCCGAGCTCGGCGGCCAGCGGCTCCAGAGTCGCCGCGCCGCGGGCCAGCACCGTGATCGGCAGTCCTTCCCGCGCGAACCGGAGCGCGACCGAGCGGCCGATACCCGGTCCCGCACCGATGATCACTGCGCCTGCCATGGGCTTTCTCCTTCCGGATGGGTGCGGTGACCGTAGGGCCTGACATCGATGTGAAGGTCAAGTCCGCGCCGCAAAGTGTTCACCGGGTGAGCGGTTTGCCTGCGAGACTGGGCGCATGCGTGCCGATCGCCTGGTGGCCACCCTCCTGCTGATGCAGGCTCGTGGCCGCGTCACGGCTGCCGAACTGGCCGAGGAACTCGAGATCTCCGTCGCCACCGCCAGGCGTGACCTGGAGGCGTTGTCCGCCGCGGGTGTACCGGTGTACCCCCAGCCCGGCCGTGGCGGTGGATGGTCGCTGGTCGGCGGGGCGCGGACCGACCTCAGTGGACTGTCGGCGCCGGAGGCTCAGGCGCTGTTCCTGCTCGCGGGACCGGCCGCGTCGATCTCGCCCGAGGTCAAATCCGCGCTGCGGAAGCTGGTCCGGGCCCTGCCCGACACCTTCCGCGCCGACGCGCAGGCCGCCGCGGACGCGGTCGTCATCGACCCGTCGCGATGGGGCGAGCGCGAGAAGGAACGGCCCGAACTGCTCGACGTGCTGCAGTCCGGGATCGTCCGGCGCCGTAAGGTCCGCTTCGGCTACGCGAAAAAGGGCGCGGAACCGGTCGAGCGGGTCGTGGATCCCTGGGGACTCGTGGACAAGGACGACATCTGGTACCTCGTCGCGGGCACCGAGAAGGGCCAGCGCACCTTCCGGGTCGACCGCATGTCCGACGCCGAGGTCAGCGACGTGCCCGCCGGCCGCCCGGACGACTTCGAGCTGTCGACGGCGTGGGAGCAGGTGGTGGACCGGGTCGAGGAACGTCGTTCGGGGCTGGACGCGACCGTGCTCATCGCCGAGCGGCACCTGCCGATCCTCCAGGACCACTTCGGACGGCAGTCCACTGTGGAGGAGACGCTCGATGACGGCCGCGTCCGGGTGACGGTGTCCGCGCCGGTGGCATGGATGATCGCCCAGCAACTCGCGGGCTGGGGCTCGATGATCGAAGTGCTGGGGCCGCCGTCGGTCCAGGCGGAACTCGCGCGGATCGGCGCGGAGCTGGTCGAGCGTTACGCGACGCCGGCGCGGTAACCCTGCGGGCTGACGCCGTGCTCACGTTTGAACGCGGTGCTGAGCGCGAACGAGCTGCCGTAGCCGACCTGGCGGGCGACCGCGCCGATCGTGACGTCGGGATGCTGACGCAGGAGATCCGCGGCGAGCGCGATCCGCCAGCTCGCGAGGTAGGCCATCGGCGGTTCGCCCACCGCGGCGGTGAACCTGCGGGCGAACGCGGCGCGGGAAACTCCGGTGTCGGCCGCGAGGCTCGCCACGGTCCACGGTTCGGAAGGCTTGTGCTGCAACAGTTTCAGCGCCCGTCCGACGACCGGGTCGCTATGCGCGCGGTACCAGGCGGGCGCTTCGGCGCCGGGCCGGTCGAACCAGGTCCGCAGCGCGGCGACCAGGAGCAGGTCGAGCACCCGGTCCAGGACAGCTTCCTGACCGGGCGTGTCCTTGACGATCTCGCCGGCGAGCAGCGGCACGAGCGGGTTGTCCCACTCCTCGTCCCGTACGACCAGCAGCGACGGCAGCGCGTTGAGGAGCCGTTTGCTGATCTCGCCTTCCAAGGGGTAGGTGCCGGTGAGCAGCACGACGGGGCCGTCCGGATCGCTGCCCCAGGTGCGGACGCCGAGATCGGACAGCTCGGTGAGGTGCTGCCCGTCCGGGGTCAGGCACTCCTGTCCTGGCAGGATCATCGCCTGGGGAGGTGTGGCCGGATCGTCCGCGACGAGATACGGGTCCGGACCGCGCGCGATGGCGATGTCGCCGGTGCCGAGGCGGACCGCGTCCCCGCGATCGGGCACGACCCAGGATTCCCCGCGAACCTGCGCCATCACCGTCAGCGGGGCCTCGTCCTCGATCCGCAGCGACCACGGCGGGGTCATGACCGACTTCAGCAGGAACGCGCCACGGGCGCGAGGTCCGTCGAGCAGACCGGCGAGGGGATCCATGCTCCGAGTGTAGACGATGAAACATGGAATAGAGCCTTTGAACTATGTTCCGTCTCATTGGGAGGCGCTTGACTAGGGGCATGACAGAGACGAAGAACAACGAGACGGTCCTGGTCCTCGGCGCTACCGGCAAGACGGGGAGCCGGGTGGCGAAGCGCCTCACCGAGCGGGGCGTCGAGGTCCGCAAGGCGTCACGTCCCGGGTTCGACTGGAACGACCGGTCGACCTGGCCGGCGGCGGTGACCGGAGTCAGCGCGGCTTACGTGACCTACTACCCCGACCTCGCCTTCCCCGGTGCCGCCGAAGCGATCCGCGACTTCTCGAAGCTGGCCGTCGAGCACGGCGTACGGCGGCTGGTCCTGCTGTCCGGCCGCGGCGAGGAGGAGGCCGTGGTCAGCGAACAGGGGGTGCGGGACTCCGGTGCCGAGTGGACGGTCGTGCGGGCCAGCTGGTTCGCGCAGAACTTCAGCGAGCACTTCTTGCTGGAGCCGGTGCTCGCCGGGGAGATCGTGCTGCCCGCCGGGCAGGTCACCGAGCCGTTCATCGACGTCGAGGACATCGTCGACGTCGTGGTGACCGCGCTGACCACCGACGGGCACGACGGCGAGGTGTACGAGCTGACCGGGCCCCGATTGCTGGGTTTCGCGGACGCGGCGGCGGAAATCGGCAAGGCTTCGGGACGGGAGATCCAGTACGTTCCGGTTTCCCCGGCGGAGTTCGCCGCGGGAGCGGCCGAACAGGGTGTGCCGGAGGAAGAGATCGAGGGCCTGACCGACCTGTTCACCCGGGTCCTCGACGGCCGGAACGAATCCCTCACCGGTGACGTGGAGAAGGTGCTGGGCAGGCCCGCGAGGGACTTCTCCCTGTATGCCGCGAAAGCCGCGGCCACCGGGGTCTGGAATCAGTGAAACGAGCGGGAATCGGAAGGGAGGCGACAGGAATGGCGACGCTGAGCGAGATCGTCCTGATCGCGGCCGTCATCACGGCGGGGTTGATCGCGGGCTTGTTCTACGCCTACACGTGTTCGGTCATGCCGGGGCTGGGCCGGGCCGACGCCCGGACCTATGTGACCGGGATGCGGGAGATCAACATCGCCATCCTCAACGGCTGGTTCGGGCTCAGCTTCGGCGGCGCGCCGTTGCTCGCCGCGGCGGCCGCGGCGTTGCACTTCCGGTCGGAACTGCGGTCCGCGCTGCCGTGGCTCATCGCGGGGTTCGTCCTGCTGCTGGTGATGCTGATCGTGACGATGGCGATCAACGTGCCGTTGAACAACGCGCTCGAAGCCGGTTTCGACGGCGACAAAACCGACTTCGAGGCGCTGCGGGCGAAGTTCGAGGGTGTCTGGGAACGGTGGAACCTGGTCCGGACCTTGGCCGCGATCGGCGGCTTCGGCGCTCTCGTGGGCGGGCTGATCGTGCACGTCCGCGCCTGACCGGGTCAGGCGTCGAGCACCTCCCGGAGCAGCGGAGCGAAGGAGGCGGCTTCGGAGGCGAAACCACCATGGTCGCCAGGGAAATAGGTCGGAGCCAGCCCGAGACGGCCGGCCGCGAGCACGGCGGCCTCATGTGCGGGCTGCCCGGCCGACTCCTTGCCGACACCGATGACGATCCGGGTCGCCGACGCCTTCAGGGCCGGGTAGTCCGGGGTGTAGTTCCCGATCATCGTCATCAGGTGGACGACGAAGAACTCCATGTTCTTCCGCATCTCCGGTGGCAGGTCTCCCTCGCCGGCCTCGAAGCCGGCGTCGGCCATGAACTTCGCCATCGCCGCCTCGATGCCGTGCTCGCGGTGGATGTGCAGCAGCTCGTCGGGATCGACGTCGGGCTGCTCGTCCAGCAGGCTCGTCAGCGGCGGTTCGTGTGCCACGAGCGTCCGCACCCGACCGGGATGGCGGGCGACGAGCTCGAAGGCCTGCATGCAACCGCCGCTGGACGCGAAGATCACCGCGGGTTCGGGACTCACGCTGTCGAGCAGCCGGAGCGCGTCGTCGGTGTGGACCTCGATCCGCTGTTCCTCATCGGGATCGTCGAGGGTGCTGCGGGAGATCCCGCGCGGGTCGTAGGTGATCACGGCGTAGTGCTCCGCGAGCAGGCCCGCGATCGGCGCGAACATGCCGGAATCCGCCGCACCACCGGGGATGCACAGGAGCACCGGACCACTGCCGGTGACGGTGTGGTGCAGCCGGGCACCGGGAACGTCGAGAACGGCCATCGGAGGACCCCTTCCTCTGTCGGGACTTGTCACCCACCGACGAACGGCGTCGCCGGGGACAGACACCCGATGTCAGGAGATTTCGGCGAGTTTTCCCGACAGGTAGGTGCGCTCGGCGTCCGTACCGGCGAGCGTGAGCGCCTCGCGATAGGCGCCGGCGGCCTCATCGAGGCGGCCGAGGCGCCGCAGCAGGTCCGCGCGGGTCGCGGGAAGCAGGTGGTAGCCCGGAAGACTGCCGGCGAGCTGGTCGACCAGCACGAGCCCGGCTTCGGGACCTTCGGCCATGGCGACGGCGACCGCGCGGTTCAGCTCGACGACCGGCGAGGGCACGAAACGCAGTAGCTCCCCGTAGAGGGCGGCGATCTGCGCCCAATCGGTCTCGGACGCGTGCGCCGCCGTCGCGTGGCAGGCGGCGATGGCGGCCTGGATCTGGTACTGCCCGGGGACGCCGCGGCGGAGCGCGGACTCCAGCAACTCGGTGCCTTCGGTGATCTCGGCGGTGTTCCAGCGGCCGCGGTCCTGGTCTTCGAGTGAGACGAGGGTGCCGTCACCGTCGACCCGCGTGGCACGCCGGGCGTCGTGCAGGAGCACCAAGGCCAGCAGCCCGAGAACCTCGGGTTCGCCTGGCATCAGGTCCGCGAGGATCCGGGTGAGCCGGATGGCTTCCGCGGACAGGTCGGGCCGGAGCAGATCGGTGCCGGCGCTGGCCGAGTAGCCCTCGTTGAACAGCAGGTACAGCATCCCCAGTACCGCGGCCGTGCGTTCGGGCAGCAGATCGGCCGGCGGCACCCGGTACGGGATGCCCGCGGTGCGGATCTTCCGTTTCACCCGGACCAGACGCTGCGACATCGTGGCCTCGGAGACGAGGAAGGCGCGGGCGATCTCGGCGGTGGTGAGCCCGGCCAAGGTCCGCAACGCGAGCGCGACCTGGCCTTCCAGCGGCAGCGCGGGGTGGCAGCAGGTGAAGATCAGCCGGAGTCTGTCGTCGTGAACGCCGCTCTCGTCCTGTTCCGGCTCGGTGTGGACGTCCAGCGCGGCGGCTTCCCGCAGTTTCGCCGCACCGACGGTCTCCCGCCGGATCCGGTCGGTGGCCCGGTTGCGTGCCGCCGTGGTCAGCCAGGCGCCGGGTTTCGCCGGGACACCGTCGCGGGGCCAGGTCCGCAGCGCGAGCGCGAACGCCTCCTGGACGCATTCCTCGGCCAGGTCCCAGTCGCCGGTGATCCGGATCAGGGTGGCGATCACCTGTCCGGACTCCTCGCGGAACGCCCGGGTGATCGCGGCGTCGAGTTCGGTGGTCACCGCAGCAGACCTTCCAGGAGCGGGACGACCTTCTCCGGCGGCGGGTACGCCGTGACCTCGTCACGCAACCGCCCGGCCGCCTCCCGGTAGGACGGTTCCCTCAGCACCGTGGTCACGGCGTCGCGGATGTCTTCCGCCGTGGCTTCGAGGACGTCGAGGACGGTGCCGAGCCCGAGTTCGGTGACCCGGTCGCCGTTGTGGGGCTGGTCGGCGCCCATCGGGAGCAGCACCATCGGCAGCCCGTGGGCGATCGCGCCCAGCAGGCTGCCCGAACCGCCGTGGGTGAGGGCCGCGTCGCAGTACGGGAGGACGTCGTCCTGCGGCAGATATCTCGTGAGGTGGATGTGCTCCGGTTGCGGGCCGAACTCGGCGGGGTCGATGAGGTTCCCGACGGTCACCACACAGGTCGCGTCGACCTCCCGCAGGCCGGCCAGCGCCCGGGCGAACAGGTCGCCGGATTCGGTGTTGAAGATCGTGCCTAGGGTGAAGTAGACCGTCTCGCGGCCCTCGACGTACCAGTCCGGCACCGGCCCACGACCGGGAACGGGATCGTGGAACGGCTGCGTGGTCGGCGGCAGCGGGAACCGTGGATCGCGGAAGCCCGCGGGGAACGGTGAGAGCACGAGATGGCGGTAGGCCATTTCGAGATCCCGCTGCGGGGGAAGCCCATGGGCGGCACGGACCTCGTTGAGCGCGTCGTCGACCAGACCGGGACGGATGAGGACACCCGCTGCCATGACCAGGACGGTCGCGTGAGGGAGACCGAGCCGTTCGGCCGCGATCATCGCGCCGTGATCGGCTTCGTCGCAGACGAGCAGATCCGGTGCCCAGTCTTCGCAGAGCGCCAAGACGTCCTTCGCGCGCAGGGGCGCGGTGCGACGGACGAACCCGTCGCGGAGATCGGCGTCCTCCCGGTCCCTGTCGACGGGAAGCAACGGGCGACGGCGACCGTCACTGCCGAGGTTGGGCCCCGACGGGAACGCGGCGAATCCCGTCGCTTCGACGACCGGGACCATGAACGGCTCGCCGGTGAACGCGATCGTGTGGCCCGCGTCGGTGAGCGCGCGGGCGAGGGGGAGCAGCGGCCGGAAGTGACCGTTGCCGCCGGCGAAGGTGAACAGGACACGCACGCGATCGACCCTATCGGTGGTCCTCCCGGCGTTGCCTCGCTTTTCGCGCGGGCGGGCAGCGCTACCCTGCTGCGGTGATCGATACGGACGCCGACGAGGTCCGGCTGTGCGCGCTGGAAGGCTGCGAGAATCCCTTGCCCCCGCCCGCGGTGGACGCCGACGGGAAACGCAAGGGCGGCAGGCCTTCGGCCTACTGCGGCAAGACCCACGCCGACGCCGCGTCGCGCGCCCGGCGGGCGGCCGCCGTGGCGAGCGTGGCCGACCCGCTGCTGGAGGTCCGCCGGATCGCCGACGAGTTCACCCCGGCCGCGGCGTCGCTGGTGGAACTGCTGGACGCCATGCGCTCGCGGTTCGACAACGCCGCCGAGGCGGCGCTGGGGCGGGTCACCGAAGCCGAAACCGACGCGGCCGCGGCCCGGCGCGAGGCCGAAGACGCGCAGCAGGCCGCGGCCAAGGCCGACACCGCCCGCGCGACCGCGCTGGCCGCGTCCCGCGACGACAAGATGGCCAAGGCCAAAGCGGAACGCACCGCCGAGCAGGCCTTGAAGGACGCGGAGGAGACTCGCCAGCGTTCGTGGGCCGAAGTCGCCGCGCACGAACGGGCCCGGGGCGCCGCGGAGGCCGCGACCGTGGCGGCCGAACGCGCCCGCGACACGCTGGTCTCCGACCTCCGGACGCTGCGCGAGGACTTCGCGGCCGTCCGTGAGGAAAAGACCCGGCTGACGGCGGAGCTCGGCGAGCGCGACACGGCGCTGGCCCGGGCCGTCGCGGAGCTCGAAGCACTGCTGGACCGGCTCGACGAAGCGAAGGCCAGGGCGACGGTGTCCGAAAAGGACTGTGCCGCCGCGCGGGCGGAATCGACAGCTCTGCGTGGAGATCTGGACCGGGTCCGAGCCGAACTCGCTCAGGAGCACACGGCCAGGAGCCTCGCCGAAGCCCGGACGACGGCGCTGGCCGAAGAACTGGAGCGCGCACAGGCCCGTGCCGCCGCGGATCAGGCGCGGTACGACGACGTGGTCCGGCAGTTGGCCGAACTCGCCCGTCCCCCGGTAGTCGAAGAATCGCCCAAATCGCCTGTGGAGGCCCCCGAGCTCAAGTAGAGTCCACCGGCTGTGAGCGGGTACGAGGTCCAGATCGGTCAGCTGCGGAACGCGGCCAAGGCGGCGGGATCCGCCGCGGACCAGGCCAGGGCCGTGGAACCGGGCACCGGCCTGGACGCGATAGCGACGGCATTGCCCGGTGGCGAGGCGGCGAAGAGCGCGCCCACGCTGGCGTCGACGTTCACCGAGCGCGCGAAGGGGTGGGCCGGCGAGATCGACGGCTGGAGCGAATCGATCACGAAGGCCGCGAACGCGTACGCCGAGAACGAAAACTCCGCGGAGGAGGCGTTCGGGCGATGACGATCGGCTACGACGACGTCCGCAAATGGGACGCCGAGGCGCTCGACACGGCGGCCACCAACCTGGGCGGGCGGCGGGACAAGCTCATCGGGTTGCAGGACGAACTCGACGACGCCCGGAAACTGCCCGATTGGCGCGGCCCGGCAGGTGAGCGCGCACGCGGTTCGCTGGGCGACACGCGGAACAAGGCCGAGGTCCTGGTCGCGGAACTGTCCGCCGTCGAAACCGCCCTGCAGAACGCGTCGGACGAGGTCGCCGCCCTGAAGACCAGGGTCGCCAACAACGACTCCCTCGCCCACACCTACCAGTTCCGCATCGCCGCCGACGGCGCGCTCGTGGACGACAAACCTGCCGACCCACCGCCGAAATCGCGGTTCGAGGCCGAAGAGTACGCCGAGTCCCGACGGCACCGCGAGACCATCAGGAAGCAGCTGGAGCAGGAAACCAAGGCGATCCTCACCACGGCGACCAACATCGACGCCGCCCTCGCCCGCGTGATGCGGCTCGCGCAGGACGGCGAGGTCAGCGATGACGGAGCGACCACCCTCGCGGGAGCCAAGAAGAGCGGGGAGATCGACGCCAAGGTGATCGAGATGGAGCAGTCCCTGCGCGAGGCGGGGCTGCTGACCGGGCCACCCGCGTCCGGCCACTACCGGCAGTGGCTCGAGAACGCCGTACGCCGGGGCGTATCGATCGACACCATCAAGAAGATCGCCTCCGAACACGACATCACGCCCGAGGACTTCAAGGTCCTCGACGGCATGGAGGAGATCCGCGAGGACGAGGACGGCGACGGGACCTTCAAGTCGTACTTCCTGATGCCCACCGACATCAGCGGGGACGACGCCGCCAAGGCGGTGCGGATGACCTACATCATGAACGCGGGCACCGACTACGGGACCGAAGGCGAGAAGACCGACTTCGCGCCGACGCCGTACGGGTCCGAGGAGCTGCGGCGGATCACCGAGCGGCAGCGGGAGAACTCCTGGAGCTACGACGACGACGTGGGCTTCGTGCACGGCAACGGCGGGCGGCTGGTGACCACCCCGAACGGCATGATGATGGGCCTCGGCGGGAATCTCATCCAGGACCAGTTCAGCCAGCAGGGCGGAACCGCCTGGGGCGACACGTTCATGCTGAACATCGATGACGCGAAGGACCCGGCACAGCAGCTTCGCGAGGTCGCGAAGTCGGGTCACGCCTGGTACGAGGACGACAAGGGCGCGTCCCAGGGTTCGCTGGACCTGGACCGGCTGCTGCATCACGAGGAGCGTCACTCCCAGCAATGGGCGCGCGAAGGCTATGCCGGCTTCCTCGCCTCCTACGCGTGGGAGCAGATCACCGGCGGCAACGAAACCGAGGAAGACGCGGGACTCACCGATGGCGGATATCACTAGGGCGTCACGCGTCGCCTGCGCCGCCTTGTTCGTGGTGGCGGTGACCGCGGCGTGCGACACCAAGGCGCAGTTCGCGCCGTCGTTGCCCCCGGAGGCCGGGTTCCGCGTCGACGACGGCGTCCTGAAACTGTGGACGGGCACCCCGTGCGAGGGCGTCACCGGCTTGCGGCTGACGTTCGACTCCGGCACGCAGGCGAGCACCGAGCAGGTGTGGGCCGCGCCGCGGCCGGGGGTGCGGGTCGAGCGCCTGGACCTGCTCGGGGTGTCCTTTCCGGACACCGAGAGTCCGCTCCAGATACGGACACCGCTGCCCGCGGCCTACGACTGGACCAAGGCAGGCTCGGTCAGCGTCGCCGTCGACGGCCCGAAAGCGAACGGTGCCAAGGCCGACGTCGCCCAGGTGCTGCGGGAGTCGGCCCAGCATCCGGCCGGGACCTACCTGTTCGGCCGGAGCGGCTGGCTCGACGCGTCGGGTGTCCAGCGGGAGAACCGGAAGTCGTTCCTGACCATTTGCACTCCCGACCCGGAGTGACGGATATGGAGAACACTTCGCGGACGGTGATACGGCGTGTCGTGCTCGGCGCGTTCGTCTGCGTCGCCGCGGTGATCGTGCTGCTCGCCGTCCGTGTGGTGCTCAGCGCGACCGGTTTGTCCTTCGACCCGCACGGCTACGGGATGTTCGGGGGAATCCTGTTCACGGCGATCCTGATCCCGGTCGCGCTGGCGCTGTGGCTGGTCTACCGCTCACTACGGCGACGCGGCAAGTCGTGAGTGGTAATGATCGTTCTAACCGTCATTACCACTCACGACGGCAGCTCGACCCCCGAGGTACCGGAGCCGCCGTTCAGCAGTTGCTCGACGCCGTCCAGGATCCGCGCCAGCCCGAAGCGGAAGGTGTGCAGCGGCGCGCTCGCCGCACCGTGCGTCTCCCCGGCCGCCTGCCCGATCCGCGCCGCGAGCGGGAACAGCCCGGCATCGGCTTCGGGGATCTCCGCGAGCACGGGCGCGCTGGCGGTCCACCACTCCAGGTCGGTCAGCCCGGATCGCCGCACGAGACTCGCCGATTCCACCGAACCGCGTGCGATGCCCTGGACGAATCCGTTGACCATCGCCACGACGGCGTCCATCTCCAGGTCGGTGAGGCCGATCGCGTCGACGGCCTTCAGTTCGCGTTCGTGTTTGGCGAAGGTGTGCGGGCCGAGGGGGAGACGGCCGGTGGTGAGCTGGAGCATCCACGGATGCCGGTGGTACATCTCCCACGCGTCCTCGGCGAGGATCGTCATCGCGACCCGCCAGTCGTGGCTCTCGGGCGGATCGGTCAGTTCGCCGTGGACCCGGTCGATCATCAGGTCGAGGAGTTCGGCGCGGCCGGGGATGTAGGTGTAGATCGTCATGGGGGAGACGCCGAGCTTCTCCGCGCCCCGGCGCACCGACAGCGCGGCGATGCCCTCGGTGTCGGCCAGCTCGATCGAAGCGGTGACGATCTCCTCGACGGTGAGCTTCGGTTTGGGGCCGCGACGGGGCTTCTCGCGCACACCCCAGAGCAGTTCGATGGTCCGCCGTGGATCGCCCGTGCCGGTGTGGTCCGCGTCTGTCATCACGTTCTCTCTACGGTGTACAGAGTTGTGTTATCCTGAACTGTACACCGTACAGAGATTGGGGCTGAGTGGCGTCTCACGACGGTTTCGGCAGTGTCGTTTTCGAACCGAACAACCCCCCACGGACCAGCGGATTCGTCTTCTGGAACGCCGAGGGGGACGTGCCAGGGGCCGGGGAGGTGACTGTCGCCCTCCCCGAGATCGTCACGGTGCCGTGCGTACGGCTGCCGATGGCCGAGGCGCTCCCCGCGCTGCTGCGGCTTCGCGAGAGCGACGATCCCTCCGCGCGGTTCTGGAGTACCGCGGCCACGGCCGCGTTGAAGCTGGCCGAGGCGGGCAGGCTGCTGCCCGGGCTCACGGAGTCCGATGTGGACGCCTGGCGCGCGGGCCCGCTGGAACCCGCCGACGCAGCTTGGCTGCGGGAGCTGTCCGAGGCGATGCCGGCGCGGGCACGGGCGATCCCGGGTGAGGGAAACCTGCTCCCCGCGCGGTATCCGTTGCTGCGCGCGTTCCTCGACGCGGTGGCCGACACCCTTCCCCGCACGCCCGCGGCCGCACAGGCGGCCGGAGTCAAGGCGTTCGCCGCCACGCCCGCCCATCGTGTCCCGCAGTTGCGGGACTGGGCGGCCGAAGTCGCGGCGGGGCTGGACTCCGGCGTCCGGGTCTCGGTGCGGATCGAGGCACCGGGAGACGACTTCACGAGCGGCCGGTTCAGCGGGGTCGTCCAGGTGCACAGTCTCGCCGACCCCGGCGTCCTGGTCGACGCCGCCGCGCTCTGGGCAGGCGACGACCGGTTCGGCCCGCGAGCGCGGATCGACGTGATGCTGGCCCTGCGCCGCGCGGCGCAACTGTGGCCACCGCTGGAACCCCTCCTCGGCGCCGCGGTGCCCGACGAGGTCGGACTCGGCGACGCCGACATCACCGAACTGCTCACCACCGCCGCGCCCCTGCTGGCCACGGCGGGCATCGACGTGCACTGGCCCGCCGATCTCGTCCGTGACCTGAGCGCGAAGGCCGTCGTCGGCGGCGGTGACGCGCCGCCCGCCGACCTTCCGTCCTTCTTCGCCGGCGGCACCCTGCTGCAGTTCGACTGGCAGCTGGCACTCGGCGGCGCACCGCTCACCGCGGCCGAGATGGACGCGCTGGCCGAGGCACACCGTCCAGTCGTGCGGTTGCGCGATCAGTGGGTGCTCGTCGACCCGGCGCTGGCGGCGAAGGCGCGGGATCGCGCGCTGAAGCCGCTCACGCCGATCGACGCGCTCGGCGCCGCCCTGAGCGGGACAGCCGAGGTCGACGGGGAACGCGTCGACGTCCTCACCGACGGCTGGCTCGCCGCGCTGCGGGAACGGCTGCTCGCGCCACCGGAGCCGCAGGCGCCGCCGCCCGGGCTGGCCGCGACCCTGCGGGATTACCAGATGCGTGGCCTGCAGTGGCTCACCGCCATGACCTCGATCGGGCTCGGCGGCTGCCTCGCCGACGACATGGGTCTCGGCAAGACGATCACGCTGATCTCGCTCCATCTGCATCGCGCGGACGGCCCGACGCTGGTCGTCTGCCCGGCTTCGCTGCTGGGGAACTGGGAGCGCGAGATCACGCGGTTCGCCCCCGGTGTCCCGGTGCGCCGGTTCCACGGCACCGAACGCTCCCTCGCTGATCTCGACGGCGGCTTCGTGCTCACGACCTACGGCACCCTGCGTGCCGACCCGGAACCGCTGGCGGGCGTCCACTGGGGACTGCTGGTCGCCGACGAGGCGCAGCACGTCAAGAACCATCGCTCCGGCACGGCGAAGGCGTTGCGGACGCTGAAATCGTCGGCGCGGGTGGCCTTGACGGGCACCCCGGTGGAGAACAACCTCGCCGAGTTGTGGGCGATCCTGGACTGGACGACGCCGGGACTGCTCGGGACCATGGCCGATTTCCGCCGGGTGTGGGCGAAACCGGTCGAGTCCGGGAAGGATCCGGAGGCCGCGGAGAGCCTGTCCCGGCTGGTCCGCCCGTTCCTGTTGCGCCGCCGCAAATCCGATCCGGGGATCGCGCCGGAGTTGCCGCCCAAGACCGAGACCGACCGGCCGGTGACGCTCACCGCCGAGCAGGCGGCCTTGTACGAGGCGACGGTGCGCGAACTGATGGCCGAGATCGCCGGGAGCGAGGGCATCGCGCGCCGTGGCCGGATCGTCAAACTGCTCACCGGGCTCAAGCAGATCTGCAACCATCCCGCGCAGTACCTCAAGGAGCCGTCGGAAGCGGTACTGGACGGGCGATCGGGCAAACTCGAACTGCTCGACGAACTCCTGGGCACCATCCTCGCCGAGGACGGATCGGTACTGGTGTTCACGCAGTACGTCGCCATGGCGCGGCTGCTGGAACGGCATCTCGCGCAGCGCGGGATCGGCACACAGCTGCTGCACGGCGGCACCCCGGTGCCCAAACGCGAGGAGCTCGTGCGCCGGTTCCAGGCCGGCGAGGTGCCGGTGTTCCTGTTGTCGCTCAAGGCGGCGGGGACCGGGCTCAACCTGACCCGCGCCGATCACGTCGTGCACTACGACCGCTGGTGGAACCCGGCGGTGGAGGACCAGGCGACCGACCGCGCGTACCGGATCGGGCAGACCAGGCCGGTGCAGGTGCACCGGCTCATCGCCGAGGGCACGGTCGAGGACCGGATCGCGGCGATGCTGCGGGAGAAGCGGGCGCTCGCCGACGCGGTGCTCGCCGGCGGCGAGGCCGCGCTGACCGAACTGACCGACGAGGAGCTGGCCGATCTGGTCGAGTTGAGGAGCCGCCGATGAGCACGCCAGACGATCGCGTCCGCGGTTTCCCCGCCTTCGGTGCCCAGGGCGGCCGTGGCCAGTTCGCCCGCTCGTGGTGGGGCCGGGCGTGGATCAGCGCGATGGAGGACACCGCGCTGGATCTGCGTCAGCTCAAACAGGGTCGCAAGTACGCCGCGGCGGGCCGGGTCGGTCCGATCACGGTCAGCCCTGGCCGGATCGCCGCCGTGGTCGACGACCAGGAGGGCCAGTACCGCACCGAGGTCCGGCTCGCGGAGCTGACCGCCGACGAGTGGGACCGGTTCCTCGACCGGGTCGCCTCGCGCGCCGGGCATCTCGCCGCGTTGCTGGACCGGGACATGCCGCACGACCTGGTCGAAGCCGCCGACGACGCCGGGGTGCATCTGCTGCCCGGGATCGGTGACCTCGATCCGGACTGCGACTGCCCCGGCTGGGAGCTGCCGTGCCGCCATGCCGCGGCGCTGTCGTTCCAAGCCTCGTGGCTGCTCGACGCGGATCCCTTCGTGCTGCTGCTGATGCGTGGCATGGGGGAGCGGGAGCTGCTCGACGAATTGCAGCGGCGCAACGCACCTCGGTTCGTGCGGACCGGGGACGACGGCATCGCGGCCGAGCGCGCGTACGCCGACGAGCCGGGTCCCTTGCCGGATCTCGACGGGTTCGTGCCCGCCGGAGGTCCGACCGTGCCCGGGGCGCCCGGCATCCCGGCCGAGACCTTCGCCCTGCTGGTGGCCAACGCGAGCCAGACGGCCGGTGCGCTGTTGACGTCGCAGCCGAAGCTCACCCGCAAACAGGACGCCGTCCGCCTGGCCGCCACTCGTCCGGAGGCTGCCGACAGGCTGCGCCCGGCCGAGAGCGGTGAGGGCTTCGATCGCGCGGTGCTCGCCTGGCGGCACGGTGGCCGCGCCGGTCTCGACGTCCTGGAGACCACGTGGTCCCCGCCACCGCAGGCGATGGGCCGGGCACGGGCCGCCTTCGCCGAGGTCGTGGACGACCCCGGCGAGGGGCTGGACGTCGAACGGAATCACTGCGCCGTCCACGGAACAGGGGTGCAGGTGCGGCTGGGCAAGGACGGGCTCTGGTACCCGTACCGGGATCAGTGGCCGGCCGGTCCGCCCGAAGCCGATCCCGGCGCGCTGTTCGCCGCGATGCTCGGCTGATCCCACTGCCGTCCTCGCCGCAGCTGATCCAGGTGCGGCGAGGACAGGTGGAGGATCCGATACCGGGTCTCGTCCGAGTCCGGTGCCTCGCCCGCCCACAGGCTGTAGCGGACGACCTGCCAGGTCCGCGGATCGACGGCCAGCGCGCCCGAATGCGCGCCGTCCCGGCGCAGGTGCTCGCGCAGCCCGTCGAGGGCCTCGCCGAGGAAGGCGACCGGGTCGGTCTCGTCGGGGATCCGCACGACGTGCTTTCCCGCCGCGACCGGAGCGGAGCCGAACGCGGGCCCCTCCTCGAAGCCGAGCACGGTCCAGTGCTGCACGGCGGGTCGCCCGAAGGATTCGACGATGCCGCTGAACGGGCCGCCGAAGAGGAACGCGTTCATCCCGGCCTCGTCGTGCCACAGATAGAAGGGCGAGTACTGGTTCAGCGTCGAGCCGTCGACGCCGCGCTCGCGGATCCCGTAGACCTTCAGCCCCAGACCGCCGAAGTCGTCAAGCAGATGCCCGCGCGTGGCGACGCGCTCGCGGATGACGCCCATGTCGTAGTCGGCGGGGAGGGTGATTTCGTACTGCATCGCATGCATGCCGTACATACTAGTAGGTACAGGAACTCGCTATTTCCGGTTGAGCCGGATGATCCCCTCATCGTCCTTGACCGCGACGACGACGATCACCTGCCGGTTGATCTGGTGGACCGCCCCCGCCGGACCGGACATCGCCCCGCCCATCCCACCGGAGGCCGGGGCGAGTCCCACCTTCCCCGCCTGGACCGCGACCGCCAGCGGGCCTGCGCCCCCGTCGTTGGGAACCTGGTCGCCGGTCCGGACCAGGACCTCACACTCGCCGTCGGCGCAGGCCCTCAGGTCCCTTCCGTCCGCCGCCACGAACGGTGCGCCGGACGGGGCCGCCGCCCCCATCAACGGCACGCTCTCCGCGGAAGGCGTCGAGCTCGCCGCGGCGAAGATCGGCGTCGGCTCGGCCGCCGCGCAGCCGGCGGCGAACAGCACCAGGGGAACCAGGGCCAGGCATCTTCGGCGATCGACCATGACCGACGAACGTAGCCGAAGCGCGAGCCCTTGCATGCACCCGAATTCCGCAATCCTGCGGCTGTTCGCAGTGATCGGCGGCGGTCCGACCGGGGGAATCGGCCGGACCGCCGCAGCACGTGGTCATCTGGACACCGAGAGTCCGAAACGCGCGAAAAGCGACGGTGAAACCGCCGACTTGGGCAAGGACTCACAGGCCTCCACCGCGCCCCGAACTTCAGATGTCCGTGAAGGCCTCCTTGCCTACCCTGAAGGTAGGCAAGGAGGCCTTCACGGACATCGTGGAAGGCTGGCACTCCGCGTCGCTCAGACCTCCGCGCGGGCGATGATCGCCCGCGTGTCCACTCCGGACGGAAGCGTCCCGAACGCGACACCCCAGTCGCCCCCCAGCCGCGACGCGCAGAACGCGTCGGCCACCGCCGGCGTCCCGTGCCGCACCAGCAGCGACCCCTGGAGCACGAGCGCCATCGACTCGACCAGCCGCCGCGCCCGGTATTCGATGTCCGACAGATCCGACAGCTCCTTGCGCAGCCTGCCCAGCGCGTCGTCCAGCCGCGTGTCGGCGCCGGACGCCTGCTCGACCTCCGCGAAATACGCCGCCACCGACTCCGGCTGCTTCGCCATCGCCCGCAACGCGTCCAGCGCCGCGACGTTGCCCGAACCCTCCCAGATCGACATCAGCGGAGCCTCACGGTAGAGCCGCGGCATCCCCGATTCCTCGACATACCCGTTCCCGCCCAGGCATTCCAGCGCCTCCACCGCGTGCGAAGGACCGCGTTTGCACACCCAGTACTTCGTCACCGCCAGCCCCAGCCGCCGGAACGCCTGCTCCTGCTCGTCCTCCGGCCGGTCGGTCGCCGACGCGAGCCGCATCCCGACCGTCGTCGCCGCCTCGGACTCCACGACGAGGTCCGCCAGCACGTTGCCCATCAGCGGCTGATCCACCAGATTCGCCCCGAACGCCTGCCGATGCCGAGCGTGGTGGATCGCCCGCACGGCGCCGTACCGCATCCCCGCGGCACTCCCGACCGCGCAGTCCAGCCGGGTGTTGTTCACCATCTCGATGATGGTGCGCACCCCGCGGCCCTCCTCGCCGACCAGCCAGCCGATCGCGTCGTCGTACTCGATCTCCGACGACGCGTTGGACCGGTTGCCCAGCTTGTCCTTCAGCCGCTGCAACCGGATCCCGTTACGCGTGCCATCCGGCAGGACCCGGGGGAGCAGGAAACACGACAACCCGCCCGGCGCCTGCGCCAGCGTCAGGAACATGTCCGACATCGGCGCGGAGGTGAACCATTTGTGCCCGACGATCACATAGCTGCCGTCACCCAGCGGACGCGCCGTGGTCGTGTTCGCCCGTACGTCGGATCCACCCTGCTTCTCCGTCATCGACATCCCGGCGATGAGCCCGCGCTTCGAACTCGGCTCACGCAACCCGAAGTCGTACTCCGTCGCCGCCAGCAACGGCTCGTACCGCGCGGACAGCTCGGGATTGAACCGCAACGCCGGAACCGCCGCGTACGTCATCGAAATCGGGCACGTGTGCCCCGCGTCGACCTGCCCCCAGACGTACATCTTCGCCGCCCGCGCCGCGTGCGCGCCCGGACGGGAATCCCGCCACGGCGCCGCGTGCAGCCCGTGCGACACCGCGACGTCCATCAGCTCGTGCCAGTACGGATGGAACTCGACCTCGTCGATCCGGTTCCCGACCCGGTCGTGCGTCCGCAGCACCGGCTCGTTCTCGTTGACCAGCCTGCCCCACTCCTGAGCCTGTTCGCTCCCGGCCAGCCTGCCGAGCGCGTGCACCTCGGCCACGGCCCAGCCCGCACCCGCCCGCTCCAGCCCTTCCAGCAAGGCCGGATCGGCGGCGACGTCGTAGTCCGCCAGCGGCGGGACCTGATTGGTGACCTCATGAGTGACCGGCATCGAAACCTCCCAAGGAACGCAGGACGAAAGTGCGCAGCCCGGACACCTCGTCCGCACTGCCGGTGGTCAACGGGCCGATCAGCACCTCCGCGGCCGCCCCGACGAGCGCCGCCGCGGTGACGTCCGCGTCCTGGGCGGGCAGTACCCCGGACCGGACGCCGTCGGCCACGTGCTGGGCCACGACGTCACGGAAGGCACGACGGAACACCAGCCGCTCGGCCTCGATCGGCGCGTCGACGGGCTCGGCCAGCAGCGCGTACGCCATCCGCGGCGTCTTCAGCGCCCGGCTCGCGAAGGTGTCGAAGACCGCCACGACCCGCTCCGCCGGCGAGCCGGGCCGCTCCGACACCTCGCGCACCGCCTCGACCTCACGCGTGACGACCTTGCGGAACAACTCCACGACCAGGGCTGCCTTGGTGGGGTAGTGGCGGTACACGCTCCCGACCGCCACTCCCGCCCGCTCGGCGACCGCCGACACCGAGCAGCCCGCGTACCCGCGCTCGGCCAACTGCTCCATGGCGGCGGCGAGGACGGCGTCACGCTGGGCGTCCAGGCGCTCCTGGACCTTCGGTGTACGGCGATACGGCACCCAAGAAGTGAAGCACTGATTCATACCTTCAGTCAACGCACCCTGGCGAGCTCCTCGATGGCCTTCGCGATGCCCTTCTTGTCATAAGCACTGGTCGGCATGGTCGCCGCATGGGCATGCCGGACCACCCCGTCCCGGTCGATCAGCACACTGCCCGACTGCTGCAGCATCTTCTTCGCCAGCCCGAACGCCTCATGCGGCGTGCCGTCCCGGCCCGAGACCACCCGGAGCGACAACCCGCGCTTCGCCCGCCACGCCTTGGCCTCCGCCCGGCCCTCGGGAACCGCCACCAGCACCCGCACACCGGCGGCCGCCAGCTCCTCCGACCGCGCCGCCAGGTCCTTCACATGGCCGGTGCACACCGGACACGTGGTCGAACGCATGAAATAGATCAGCACGCTTGCCGTACCGCGGAACTCCGAAAGCCGCACGACCTGTCCAGTCGTGTCCTCCAGCGCGACGTCAGGGACCGTGGAACCGATTTCGAGCATGAAAACTCCTCAACGGAAGGTCAGGAAACGGGGTTGTCGAGAAGAGCACGAACCGTCGCCCGCGCACGATGCAACCGGGACTTCATCGCGGCCGTGCTCAGCCCGAGCGCGTCCGCGACCACCCGGCCCGAATGGCCCTGGATGTCACGCATGATCAAGACGCGACGCTGGTCCGCGGGCAACTCGGCGATCGCCGCCGCCACCCGCTGCGCCTCCAGCCGATCCAACGCGTCTTCCTCGGCCGAAACCATCGCGACGGACTCCGCCGGATCCACACCACGCAACGCCCGGCGGGCCCGGCGAAGACATTCGTTGCGCACGATCCGGAACATCCACGACGCGAGCGCACCCGTGGCCCGCAACGTGCCGATCTTCCGGTACAGGATGATCAGCGCCTCCTGCGCCGAATCCTCCGCGTCCTCCGGTGAAGCACACAGCGACCGCGCGAACCGCTGAACATGCGGATGGGAACCCGAGACCAGCGCGGCGATGGCGGACGCGTCCCCGCCCTGCGCCGCCACGATCAACGACTCCCTCGGCCACTCGGCCTCCACGACAACCTCCTCCTGCGCCGAGCTTGTCCCGGCCCCTACAAGAGCCGCGACCCTCGCGAAAGGATTCAGCAGCCTCCACGTGACCCCGCTCACCCCAGCGGGCACACCACGAACCCCACGTCACCCGATGGCATGATCGCCGCTATGACATGGACCGCCCCCGAGGTCACCCGGCCGTCCGGCGACACCGCCGCCGACGAGCGGACCCTCCTGCCCTCCCTGCTGGCCTGGCACCGCAGCACCTTCCTCCACAAACTCGCCGGCCTCACCGGAGAACAGCTCGCCACGGCGTCGGTCCCGCCGTCGAACATGACCCTCCTCGGCCTCATCCGGCACCTCGCCAAGGTCGAACGCTTCTGGTTCCGCCTGCGCTACGCCGCACAGGACATCGAACCCCTCTACGACCCCGCCCTCGGCAAGGACCACGACTTCGAAGTCCTCGACGCCGCCAAAGCCGAAGAGGCATACGACATCCTCCTGGACGAGATCCGCCTCGCCGACGAAGCCGCCGCCGAAGGATCCCTCGACGACACCTTCGACCTCGGCGGGAACCCGTTCTCGCTGCGCATGCTGTACCTCCACATGATCGGCGAATACGCCCGCCACAACGGCCACGCCGACCTCATCCGCGAACGCGTCGACGGCCACACGGGAGCCTGACCATGGAATACGGATTCGTCGGCGCGGGCGAGATCACCGCCGCCATCGTCGAAGGCCTCAGCAAGGACATCGCCGACCCACCCTCGATCTTCCTCTCACCCCGCAGCCGCAGCGTCGGCCAAGAACTCTCGGCACGCTTCGCCAACGTCGAAGTCCGCGACAGCAACCAAGCAGTCGTCGACAGCGCCAAGACGATCATCCTCGCCGTCCGCCCGCCGATCGCCGAGGAAGTCCTCCAAGACCTCACCTTCCGGCCCGGACACGTCCTGATCAGCGCCCTCGCCGGCGTCCCCCTCGACCAGCTGCGGGACTGGGCCGCCCCGGCAGGCGAAGTCGTCCGCAGCATCCCGCTGCCCCCTGCCGCGCGCCGCCAAAGCCTCACCGCGATGTACCCCGACAACCCCGAAGCCAGAGCCCTCTTCGACCGCATCGGCGGCAGCGTCGTCCCCGCCGCGGAAAAGGACCTCGACGTCTTCAGCGGCGCCACGGCCACCTTCGCCGCCCACCTCGACTATCTCGGCACCATCGCCGCCTGGATGACCGACCAAGGCATCGAAGACACCACGGCGACCACCTTCACCAGGCATATCTTCGGCCAGCTCGGACACGCCCTCGTCCAGCAGAGCGGCTCCCTCGAAACCCTCACCGGCAAGCACATGACCCCCGGTGGGCTCAACGAACAATTCCTCACCGACCTGCGCACCAACGGCGTCCCCGACACCGTCCGCCAGGCTCTCGACGGAATCCTCACCAGACTGCGAGACCAGTGACCGTCATCGACAGGCTCCGCGCCGCCGGATGCGTCTTCGCCGAAGACGAAGCCCGCCTGATCACCGCCGAAGCCCGCACACCCGACGAACTCGACACGATGATCCAGCGCCGCGTCGACGGCGAACCACTCGAAGTCATCCTCGGCTGGGCGGAATTCCACGGACTGCGCATCACCGTCGCACCCGGCGTCTTCGTGCCACGGCAACGCTCCGAACTCCTCGTCCGCCACGCCGCCGCCCTCGCCCGGCCAGGAGCGGTCGTCCTCGACCTCTGCTGTGGCACCGGCGCGCTCGGCGCCGCCATCGCCGCCGAACTCGGCGACATCCGGCTCTACGCGGCCGACATCGAGCCGGCCGCCGTCCGCTGCGCTCGCATCAACGTCGCCCAAGCCAGGGGAGAGGTCTTCGAGGGCGACCTCTACGCACCGCTGCCCGCGACGCTACGAGGCCGCGTCGACATCCTGGTCGTCAACGCCCCGTACGTCCCGACCGACGCCATCGCGATGATGCCGCCCGAAGCACGCGACCACGAACCCCGCGTCGCCCTCGATGGCGGGCACGACGGAGTCGACGTCCACCGCCGTGTCGCCGCCGAAGCCCCGCAGTGGCTCGCCCCGGGCGGGCACCTGCTGATCGAGACCGGTGAAAGCCAAGCCGCGAGCACCGCGGAAGCCATGGCACACAACGGTTTGACCCCCGAAGTGAGCACCGACGACGAGCTGTACGCGACGATTGTCGTCGGAGCCAGGGGATAGGGTCGCCGCCGTGACCGACTACCTCCAAACCACCCGCACCGCCTACGACACGGTCGCGGCCGACTACGCCGAACTCCTCCGCGACCACCTCGCCGGATCCACCTGGGACCGCGCCATACTCGGCGCCTACGCCGAACTCGTCCAAGCCGCCGGCGGCGGCCGCGTCGCCGAAATCGGCTGCGGACCCGGCCGCATCACCGAACACCTCCACCAGCTGGGGCTCGACATCCACGGCGTCGACCTCTCGCCGGAAATGGTCGCCGTCGCCCGGAAGTGGTATCCCCACCTGGACTTCCAGACCGGCGAGATGCCCGGATTGTCCATTGAGGACGGCGCACTGGCCGGCGTCGTCGCGTGGTACTCGATCATCCACACACCACGCGAGCGGCTGCCGGAGATCTTCGCCGACTTCCACCGGATCCTCGCCCCGGGCGGCCACCTGCTCGTGGCCTTCCAGGTCGGCGACGAAGTACGCCACATCGAGCACGCGTACGGGCACGACATCTCCTGCGACGCCTACCGCCTGTCGCCCGAGAAGATCGCCGAGCAGCTGGGGGAGGCGAAGTTCAGCGTGCTCTCCACCCTTGTCCGCGAGCCAACGGGGGAGTTCGAAAGCACGCAACAGGCCTACCTGATCGCCCGCAAGCAGTAGCTCAAGGACGCCGGGCCTCGACGAGCCAGGCCGCCGAGCCGTAGAAAACGCCTCGGTCGGTCTGATGCTCGGCGAGATCAGCCCGCAAGGCCTGGATGACACCGGCTCGAGCGGTGTCATCCAGGTCGCTCAACCGCCCACCGTGCTGCTCGACGATGAAGTCGGCCGCGTCATCCACGTCCCGGCCGAAGTACATCGGCTTGTTCACCGCGGTGCACCGGACATCGGCGTACCCGGCCGAGAGCAGCAACCGTTCGGTCTCGGCCGGGTCGCTCAGCGCGAGATCCGACGACGGCACCGCACGACCCGCCGCGAAGATCGTCCGGAACGTGGTGATCCATTCGTTGAGCCGCAACGGCTGCCACGTCAGCAGGACCAGACGGCCACCAGGCCGGGTCGCCCTGCCCAAGTTGGAGAACGCGGCCAGGGGAGCACCGAAGAACATCGAGCCATGCCTGCTGATCACCACGTCGAACCGCGCCTCGGCGAACGGATGCACCTGCGCGTCCACCTGCTCGAAAGAAACGTTGGGAACACGCTCCTCCTCGGCGAGCCGACGAGCGACACCGAGCATCTCACTGGACAGATCGACACCCAGCGCCGAACCCTCGGCAGCCAGCCGCGCCGCGTCCCGCGTCGTCTGCCCGGCACCACAGCCGACGTCGAGGACATGGTCCGCCGCCTGGACATCGGCCGCGGAGAAGAACAGGTCCCGGTACGCGGCGACACCGTCGTTGAAACGCTTCGCGCGCTTCGCCCACAACGAGCCGTCGTCACCATCCCACGCCTTCAACATCCGGTCGTTGGACGGATCGACACGCATTTCGACAACCCCCAGGTTCGTTTCCGGAGGATGACCCTAGCGCGAACCCCTCAGCGGAACGCGGCGACATTCCTCGCGGCCCAATCGGCGAACGACCGCGGCGCACGGCCGAGCACCCGGTGCACATCCGGGCTCACGCGCAGTTCCGCCGACGTCGGAGAACTGAGAATGTCCAACGTGTCGTCCGCGAGCTCCGCCGGCATGCTCAGCGCCATACCGGCCTTCGCCTCGGCACGGGTGAGCTCCTGAAAGCGCACCGGCGAACCCAGCACGGTGGCGAGCACTTCGGTCTGCTCGCGTGGCGTGATCACCGCCGGGCCGGTCAGCTCGTACACCTCACCGAGATGCCGATCATCCAGCAGACAGGCGGCCGCGACCTCCGCGATATCCGCCGGATCGACGATCGGCACCCCGGTGTCACCGAACGGCGCCGCGACCACCTGCCGCGAGCGCACGGACTCCGCCCACCACAACGCGTTGGACGCGAAACCACCCGGCCGCAAAATCGCCCAGTCCAAACCGGACTCCCTCACCACGTCCTCCAGCTCACGCATCGCGACCCGCGTCGTGCCGAAGGGCCGCGTCGCCACACCCAGCGTCGAGAGCAGCACGATCCGGCTGACACCCGCGGCCGCGGCCCGGCCGATGATGTCGGCAGGGTTCGCCCCGACGGCATGCAAATCGCCGGAAAGCAGCAGGAACAACGACTTCGCTCCGGCCAAGGCGGGTTCGAGCGTGGCGGGCTCGGCCAGATCGGCCACCACATGCCTGCCGCCGGACGGTGCCGCCGCGGCATGCCGCGACACCGCCGTCACCTGTTCGCCCGCCTCGGCCAGCGCCTGGGTCAACGGCCTGCCGATGTTCCCGGTAGCCCCGGTCACCACGATCATGAACAGCTCCTTCGTTCGATCTTGACGTGGCGACGACGCTAGGGACAGCGGCTAACTTTTCGTAAGTACATACCCCGGGGTAAGCTCCTCCCATGGCGGGAGGCGCGCAGTTCAAACCGGCCGACACGGAGCCGCGGTATGAGGTGTTTCACACCGACTGCGCCGCCAGTGACGTGGTCGATCACGTCACCAGTCGATGGGGGATCTGGGTGCTGATCTCCTTGCAGCGCAACGATCTCCGCTTCTACGAGCTACGCGAGAGCATCCAGGGGATCAGCGAGAAGATGCTCGCCCAGTCCCTGCGCGCACTCGTCCAGGATGGCCTGATCTGGCGGCAGGTCGAACCCACAACGCCACCACAGGTCAACTATGGACTGACGGAGTTCGGCCGGGACGTGAGCGAGCCACTGGTGGAACTGTTCGACCGGATCACTCGGCGCCTGGCTCCTCCTGACGCGCAGTAGCGCTGGCGATGTTGACCATCCAGGTGATCCCGAACCTGTCCACGAGCGCGCCGGCCTCGTCACCCCACACCTGTTTCTCCAGAGGCATGGTCACGGTGCCGCCGACGGCCAACTTCTCGAAATGGCCGCGCAGCTCGCCGTCGCCACCGAGGTAGACCGCGACGTTGTTGCCAGGGGAGTGCGGCACCTCCTCGATCTGGCCATCGACATCGCTCGCCATCAGCGTGTATCCGTGCGGGGTGTCGAGCTGGGCGTGCATGACCTTGTCGGCGTTGGGGGAGCCCGGCGAACCGAAATCCGCGATCGTGCCGATCTCCAGCTCGCCGCCGAGCACCTGGTGGTAGAACTCCGTCGCCTGCCGTGCGTTCCCGTTGTACCTGATGTACGGATTGAGTCGAGATCCCATGGCGAGACCATTCCACCGAATACGCGACATCTTGTGTCGTGTATCAGTTGACGTCCCAGTAAGCCAGCCACGTGTCCAGTGCCGGCCCGGGCGGGTTGAGCCGACGAGCCCGGGCGACGTTGTCCTCGTCGTCAGGAACGACCTCGGCCAGGATCAGCATTTCCGCGCGAGCCTCGTCGGCACCGAACAGTCCTTCCTCGGCCAGCCTGCGAAGTGCCGTCTCCATCGCGCGGAGTCGAAGTTCGAACTCGGCGTCGGAGGCTTCGTCGTCGAGTTCGAACACCTCCGGCCGGGCGGCGAACAGATCGCGGACCGGCTTCAGATGTTCCTCACCCGAGATCGAAAACGGGGAATCGGCATAGGAGTAGCGGACTTCGTCGGCGTCCGTTCGCTGAGCCAGCGCCTCGTGCGACCACGCCGACAGCGCCGGGCCGAATGCTTCGCCGGGTGTCGTCAGCGTGACGTAGTAGAAGGTGTGGCCGGGGTTGCCGCGGAACAGATCTGTGACAGCCGCGCGAGTGGCCTTGGTCAACGCGCCGGCGAGGTCCGCTTCGGTCGGGATCATCGCGGCATCGAACCACACCGCCGAGGGGAAGGCGCTCACGACGCTTACTTGACATAATGTACATTATCGGCACTTTGGCTGGCCTGGATAACGACGCCCGAGAGGGGCCTCCGGTGCGGACTGAAAGCGTCCTTCACCGCATGTCGCACAGCGAAAGCGCCCTCCATTGCGCCAGATGTGGACATGGCTCCCTTCAGCCCACCCTGGCCCCGTCGTGAGACCTGGCCGCCAGGTCGCCAGATGGCACCCCCAGGGATGCGAAACGGATGTCCGATCACCCGGCCCTAATACGTCACTGTGACGAATCAATCTGGGAACCCTTGGCTGCAGATGATCAACGGAGGCGTCTACGGCGGCCAGATCTCGCCGAGTCGGTCGAGTCGGGACGTTCGCAACCCCTGAGGTGCCCCCGATGGTCAGGGATGTCATGAAAGGGTCGTTCAGGACGAAAAACGTCAGGAACGACCCTTTCATGACATCCGGAAGAGAGCGAAGCGAACCAAGATCCCCCGCGAGGAGTTACCGGACCAATCACTCCGTTTCATGCATAATCACTATTATGCATGAAACGGAATATAACCCAGTGTAAGACTGTCGGTGCCATGCGGTACAAGATGCTCATGAGGGTTTCCGAGGCACAGCAAGCCTTTTTCGCCGCACGTCGTCCCCGTAAGGATTCTCCTCACACCACCGACGCCTACCGTCGCGACCTCGCCGGCATCACCGCTCTTCTGCTCCGCGAGCTGGACCGCTCCCCGGACGATCTCATGGTCGAGATGCTCACCGCCCAGGCACTCCGCAACGCCTTCGGCGCTTTCGCGGACACACACGCGAAGAGCTCGGTCCTGCGGGCGTGGTCGACCTGGAACCAGTTCCTCACCTTCTGTGTGTCCGACGGACTGCTCGCGGGCAATCCGATGGGCGCCGTCGCCCGGCCGAAGGCGCCGCCGTTGACGCCGAAACCCTTGCGGGGTGAGGAAACCCCGGAGCAGTTGCTCGCGGCCGCCGCCGACGGTGCGCGCCGGACGCGGGATCCGTGGCCGGAGCGGGACGTCTTGGTGATCGCGCTCGGGCTGGTCGCCGGGCTGCGTGCCGCGGAGATGCGGGCGCTGACGGCAAGGTCGCTGGTCGGACGCCAGGGCGAGATGCGGCTGCACGTCCATGGCAAGGGAAGCCGAGACCGGTCGATCCCGGTGCAGCCGATCATGGAGAAGATCATCGAGGAGTACCTCGCCTCCTGTCGCCGCCGGTTCCCGCAGCAGCGGTTCGGGCCCTCCACTCCCCTCCTCCGGGATCGTGCCGGCGAGCCGATCGGCCGCGGCGCGCTGGAGTACCTCGTCAAATCCTGCTACCGGTGGGCGGGCCTGCACGACCGCGTGCCGGTCGGAGCGAACCTCCACGCGTTGCGGCACACCTTCGCGACACGGCTGGCGGAGGACGGCGCGACAGCCTCGGAGATCATGGCGCTGTTGGGGCACGCGAGCCTGGCGACCAGTCAGAACTACATCGAGGCGACCGGTCGTGAGCAGCGGGCGGCGGCCGCGAGCAACCGGACGTACCGCGCGCTGGACGGGATCGTGTAGTTCAGCGGAGTTGTTCGAGGTCCTTGGCGGCTTGGGCGATTTCGCCCGCGAGGCCACGGAGTTCGGCGACGGAAGCGCCGTCGTCGGCCGCGGTGACGACGTCTTCGGCGGCGCACCGGAGCTGGAAGAGCCTGTCCTGCAGGGTGGCGATCTCGGTGTCGGAGAGGACGACGGCGTCTTCGGGGAGACCGCTGCGTTGGAGGGCGGTGCGGCGTTCGTAGGCGCGCTGGCGGCAGGATTGCCCGCAGTAGCGGCGGCGCCTGCCGACGTTGCCGCCTTGTTCGAGCCGTCGGCCGCACCATCCGCAGTGTTTGGGTGCTCCGGCGCGGCGTAGCTCGGACACCTCTTCGGCGGACGTCTTCGGGTGTTCGGCCACTTCCCTCACGGATCAGACCCTAGCTGGCCATCCGGCGATCATGCCGGGGCCACGACCGAAGTGCACACTAGTGGGGTGCCGACACTGTTCCCGTATCTCGCCGACCCTCTCCCGCGTGCCTTCGCCCATCGGGGCTGGCACCTCGGTGACCTGGAAGGACTGGAGAATTCGTTGCCCGCCTTCCGGCAGGCGGTGGCGGAGGGTTATCGCTATCTGGAGACGGACGTGCACGCGACGTCGGACGGTGTGGTGGTGGTTCATCACGACGCGTCGTTGGACCGGACGACGGACGGCGCTGGGTTGATCTCCCGGCAGACGTGGGCCCAGTTGCGGTCGGTCAAGGTCGGTGGGCGTGTGCCGTTGTCGCGGCTGGAGGACGTCCTCGAGGAGTTGCCGGAGGCGCGGTTCAACATCGATGTGAAGTCGAACGAGGCGGTGGCACCGTTCGTGCGGGCGGTCGAGCGGACCGGCGCGTATGACCGGGTCGCGGCGGCGTCGTTCTCCGACGCGCGGCTGGCGCGGATCCGGAAGCTGGCGGGGCCGAAGCTGGTGACCGCGATGGGGCCGCGTGCGGTGGCGGTGATGTGGGCGAACGGGTTCTTGCCGCTGGTGTCGTTGCGGGCATTGTCGCGGGGCGCGATGGCGCAGGTTCCGGTGCGGCAGGGGCGGTTGAAGGTGGTGGATCGGGCGTTCCTGCGGCAGGCGACGCGTGGGGGTTTCGAGGTGCACACGTGGACGGTGGACGATCCGGCGGAGATGCGGTTGTTGCTGGATCTGGGGGTACACGGGATCGTGACGGACCGGCCGGATCTGCTGCGTGAGGTGCTTCGGGAACGCGGCGCTTGGCCTTCCTGATCCGCGTTTAGTCCTCTAAATGCGCTCCAAGCGCATTTAGAGGACTAAACGCGAGGGTCATCGGGGTGCTTTGCCGTTCCAGGCGGCGTCCCAGGTCTTGGGGCCGAGTCGTCCTGAGTCGTTGATGCCGTTCGCCCGTTGGAGGGCGAGGACGGCTTCGCGGGTTTTGTCGTAGTAGCAGCCTGTTCCGGTGAACCCGTAGCCGAAGGCGTTCATCCGCAGCTGGAACTGCTTCAGGGGTGCCGCGCAGTCGCCGTAGGCGTAGACGACGCCGGGCCAGGCGGGTTTGGGGCCGCCGGGCGGAGCGGGCGGGGTGGGCTTCGGCTTGGGCGGAGGCGGCGGGGCGGGTTGTCCTCCCCCGCCGATGTAGGCGGAGTCGGCGTAGGACGGGACGCGTTTGCTGCGGCCGTCGCTGTCGTTGCGGAAGCCGAGTTTGCCGGCGCATTCCCAGGGTTGCCAGCCGCGCATGCGGTAGAGGTAGAGGGCCCGGTAGTCCTGCTCGCGGGGGGCGGCCTGGTCGGGTCGGCCTTGGCCGCCGACGCTGCGCCAGGTGGGCAGGTCGAACTGGTAGGCGCCGTAGTAGCCGTTGCCGGTGTTGATGTTGTAGCGCCCGCTCGATTCACACATGCGGAGCTTGGCCCAGTGGGAGCCGTGGGGATCCGCGGCGGCGGATCCGGTGGTGGCGATCTGCAGGCCCGTCACGGCGAGGGCGAGCAGGAGTGTTCTCGCCACTACGCGGTGTGCTGTGCGAAGGCGATGGGTCCTCATGAGCGGAACAGTAAGTATCAGTTCCGTGCTTCACAAGAGTCACAGAACGCTCACCAGCCTCACACGAAACACACGGGGATCGTGGCAGCGACACGCCGAGGATGGTCGGGAAGGTGTCCGGGAAGGGTTCGTCCCGCGTCGAAACGAACACGGTCCGGACTCGTGCCGGACACGTGGCCGTGATCACCAGTAGTCTCCCGCTGACCTCGACGTTCTCGACTTCAGGAGCAGTGCATGACGGTGGCCGTGACCCGTGAACGCAAGCGGGTGTGGCGGGCTTGGTACCTCTACGACTGGGCCAATTCGCCGTTCTATTCGTCGGTGATCACCGTCTTCGGCGCGCTCTATTTGAGCGAGATCGCGTCGGCGGACGCGAAGGCGAATTTCACCCTTAACGGGGACAGGGCGTGCACCGATTCGAGTGGAGCTTCGAGCACCCTTCAGAGCTGCGACGTCTCTTTGTTCGGGCTCCACTTCCCCGCGGGTTCGCTGTGGGGCTATCTGCTGTCGATCGCGACGGTGACGCAGGTGCTGGTGCTGCCGATCGCCGGCGCGATCGCGGACCGGAGCAGGCACAAGCGGCGGATCCTCGGCGGGTTCGCGTTCCTGGGTGCGGTGGCGTCGGCGGCGATGTTCTTCATCGCGGGGACGAACTGGGAGGTCGGGGTCTGGACGTTCATCCTGGCCAACATCGGTTACGGCGGTGCGCTGGTCGTCTACTACTCGTTCCTGGTGGACATCGCGGAGCCTGATGAGCGGGACGCGGTGTCGTCGAAGGGGTGGGCTTTCGGGTATCTCGGCGGTGGTCTGGCGCTGGCGTTGCAGCTCGGGTTCTTCATGGGGCACGAGTCCTTCGGGGTGAGTGAAGGATTGGCGATCCAGATCTGCTTCCTGACGTCGGGGATCTGGTGGGCGGTGTTCACGATCCCGGCGGTGCGTTCGCTCCCCCAGACTCATGTGCCGAAGTCGAGTGAGCGGGGCTTGTCGGTGTTGACGGCGGGGTTCAAGGAGCTGGGGCGGACGATCAAGGAGGCGAGGGCGTATCCGCTGACGCTGGCGTTCCTCGGCAGCTACCTGGTCTTCACCGACGGGATCACGACGGTGGTGGCGGTGTCGGCTCAGTACGGCAAGGACGAGCTGAAGTACAGCACCCAGGTGTTGATCGTCACGATCCTGGTGATCCAGTTCCTGGCCTATGCCGGCGCGATGATCCATGGTGCGATCGCGGCTCGGATCGGGGCGAAGAAGACGATCTTGGGCAGTCTGGTGGCCTGGGTGGTCGTGCTGTGCTTCGCGTTCTTCATCGAGGCCGGTCAGCCGCTGCAGTTCTACGCGGTGGCGGTCGGGATCGGGCTGGTGCTGGGCGGGACGAACGCGTTGTCGCGGTCGTTGTTCGGGCAGATGATCCCTGAGGGCAAGGACGCGCAGTACTTCTCGCTGTACGTGGTCGGTGAGCGGGGGACGTCGTGGCTCGGTCCCCTGTTGTTCGCCGCGGTCGGGCAGATCACCGGGTCGTTCCGGTACGCGATCATCGCTCTGGTGATCTTCTTCGTGCTGGGTTTCGTGTTCGTGTGGCTGGTCCCGGTGCGCCGGGCGATCGAGGCGGCGGGCAACCGACCACCGGCGGTGCTGTGAGGGCGGAGCGTGCCGATAGGGTCGACCGTCGTGACCGTACTGAAGGAGAGTGGCCCGGATCCCACGGACGCGTTGTCGTCGGTGCCGGTGGCGGGTTCACGGCGGGGTGTGCCGGTCGTCGGGAAGTTGAAGTTCTGTTACGGGCCGATGGACTGCGGGAAGTCGACGCTGGCGTTGCAGATCGACCACAACCACGCGCGGCAGGGTCGTCGCGGGATGGTGCTGGTGCGGCATGACCGGTCCGGGGAGCCGCAGATCACCAGCCGGATCGGGTTGACGCGCAAGGCGATCGAGGTGGGGAACGAGACCGATCTGCGGTTGCTGGTGCGCGAGCAGTGGGCGGCCGGGCGGCACGTGGACTACTTGATCGTCGACGAGGCGCAGTTTTTGTCGCCCGATCAGGTGGATCAGCTGGCTGAACTGGCCGATGACGTCCAGATCGACGTGTACTGCTTCGGGATCGCGACGGATTTCCGGAGCATGTTGTTCCCGGGTGCGGCGCGGTTGTTCGAGCTGGCGGACGAGTTGCAGCCGGTTCAGGTCGAGGTGCTGTGCTGGTGTGGGCAGACGGGGCGGTTCAACGCGCGGGTGTCCGACGGTGAGGTGCTGCGGGCAGGCGACACCGTGGTGGTGGCGGATACCGAGCAGACGATCGTTGAATCTTCACCGGCATCACGTTCTGAGGGGGAACCGAACACGGTCCGTTATCAGGTATTGTGCCGACGCCACTTTCGACTGGGCGACCTGGGCCCCACCTCGGCCCAACACGGTCAGTTACGGTTGACGTGACAGGCGTACTACTAGCCCATCTGGGGGATATCCGCACCAAGATGGCCGTATTGACGTCACGCCAGAGCGCGAAACCACTCCTACTAGGAGAAGCTGTTGCCACCGGGTGACACAGCTCATCGTGAGCAAGGACATGCTGTTCAGGGAATCTCCTGGGCCTCATCGTCGTTGCATAGGGTGAGCATCACCCTGGCTCCACCCGGAGCTGACTGAAAGGACCCCCATCATGGCCGACCGTGTTCTCCGTGGAAGCCGGCTGGGAGCGGTCAGCTACGAGACCGACCGCAACCACGACCTCGCGCCTCGGCGCACCGTGCGCTACGCCTGCCCCAAGAACCACGAGTTCGAGGTGCCCTTCTCCGACGACGCCGAGATCCCCTCGGTGTGGGAGTGCAGGCTGCACGGCAGCGAGTCCGAGATCGTGGACGGCGGGCAGCCGGAGCAGAAGAAGGTCAAGCCCCCGAGGACGCACTGGGACATGCTCCTGGAGCGCCGTTCGATCCCGGAGCTCGAAGATCTGCTCAACGAACGTCTCGCCGAGCTGAAGGGACGCAGGACCACCCGGTCCGCCTGACGCACGGCACAAGTAGCTAGCCCCACCACGAACCGGCGAAGCCCCCGCGACCTCCCTCCGCGGGGGCTTCGCCGTGTCTCGGGGATGTCAGGAAAGGGTCGTTCAGGACAAGAAACGTCAGGAACGACCCTTTCCTGACATCCGGCGGACGATCAGGCAGGAAGCAGGCCGGCGCTGAGGGGCCTCAAGGCATCGCGAAGGCGCCGCAGGTGCTCGGGTGGCGATTCGAGCAGCGGGAGCCGGACCGCCGCGTGCGGGATGACCCCGAGCTCGGCCAGTGCGGCCTTGGCCATGATCGCCCCCTGCGAGGTACGCATGACGGCCTCGGCGAGGGGAAGCAGTGCGGCGTTGAGCGATCGCGCGGTGTCGAGGTCTCCCCCACGTACGGCGGCGATGAGTGCGGCGTTGCGATCGGCGAAGGCGTTGCCCACGACGCTGACCAAGCCGGTGGCGCCGGCGGCGAGATACGGCAGGTTGAGCTCGTCGATACCGCAGTAGTAGGCCAGCGGCGTGCGCGCCATGACCGCCATCGCTTCGAACAAGTCACCTTTCGCGTCCTTCACGGCCCGGATCCTGGGGTGGCCGGCGAGTTCGATCAGGGTCGCCGCTTCCATGGCCGTCCCGGTGCGGGCCGGGATGTCGTAGAGCATCACGGGCAAGTCGGTGGCGTCGGCGACCGCCTGGCAGTGCGCCACGATCCCGGCCTGTGTCGGCTTGGAGTAGTAGGGGCAGACGAGCAGGAGCGCGTCGGCGCCGGCCGCCTCGGCTTCCTTCGCGCGCCGGATACTGGCGGTGGTGTCGTAGCTGCCGACTCCGGCGATCACACGCGCCCGGTTCCCGGTGCGGTTCGCCACGGTCTGGACGAGCCGTGCGGCTTCGGCGCCGGTCAGGGTGGGTGACTCCCCGGTGGTTCCGCCGACGACGATGCCGTCGCAGCCAGTGGCCAGCAGGTGGTCGACCAGGCCGGTGAGGCCGGGTTCGCTGATCGCGCCGCCGGGTTCCATCGGGGTGACCATGGCGACGAGGTTGGAGCCGAAGAGCGTTTCGGTCATGCGGTCGATCCTGTCGGCGCCGATACTTGCGGTCCAGCGATGGTTTTTGGACGGTATTGCGTAGCCTTGCTTCATGATCGAGGTCGGGGCTTTGCGGGCACTGCGGTCGGTGGCCGCGTTGGGGACGTTGGCACGGGCCGCGGACGAACTCGGGTTCACGGCGTCCGCGGTGTCGCAGCAGATCAAGCGGCTGGAACGCCAGATCGGGATGCCGGTGCTCGCTCCGGCCGGCCGCGGCGTCGTGCTGACTCCCGCGGGCCAGGCCGTCGTCGATTCCTCGCTGGAGGTGTTCCAGGCACTCGAACGGTGTGCCGAGGCCGCTCAGTCGGTCGCGGAGGGCGCGCCGCGCGGTGTCCTGCGGGTGGCCGCGTTCTCGACCGGTATCCGCGGCCTGCTCGCCCCGGTTCATCCGCGGCTCCTGACGCGCTACCCCGACCTCCGGCTGCACATCACCGAGCAGGACCCCGACCAGGCACTGCATTCGGTCGAGGCCGGGACGGCCGACCTCGCGCTCCTCCATGACGCCGACGGCCTGCCGGTCCCGTTGTCCCCCGCGCTGTCGCGGCGGCTGGTGCACATCGACCTTGGCGACGTCGTCATGGCCGAGACCCATCCACTGGCGCGCGCCGAGCCGCCGCTGGACGACGCGGACCTGGCCGGGCACGCGTGGGTGACCAGTCCGCCGGGCACGGTCTGTCATCAGTGGTTCCGGCGTGTGTTCGCCGGCCTTCCGGCGGAACCCGACGTACGGCATCTGGTGGACGACTTCTCCACGCAGCTGTCGCTGGTCGCCTCGGGCGAGGTAGTCGCGTTGATCCCGCGGCTGGCGCGCCCGCCCTTGGCCGAAGGGCTCGTCGCCCGGCCGCTGCGGCGCCCGCCGACGCGCGAGGTGCACGCCGCGTGGCGCCGCAGTGCCGAGGCCAGCCCCGCGATCCGGGCGGTGCTGGCCGAGTTGTGCTGAAGGGGGACTTTCCCTCATGCGATGGTGCTGTTGGGAACCTTGGCGGCGGCTCGGTGATCTCCCCTTCGTCAAGTCCGTGAAGGACTCCTTCCCTACCTTGCCAGGAACTTATTGAGGGGTGAGTCAAACGTGGCGCGCTGGAGCCGGAGGCGGGAGCGGACTCGCCGAAGAGCTCTGGCCCGTCCTTGACTGTCCACAAGGGGCACTTCCGGGCCGGAAGTGCCCCTTGTGGACAGTCCGAGCGTGATCGGACGCAGAACGTGACTTGCGGTGCGAATCAACGACGCAGGCAATTAACCTGCCGGCGGGGCAAGGTGTGTCGTGACCCAGACGATTACGTGCGCCCGGGTCGGAAGGTCGAGTTTGGTCCGGATGTTCGTGAAGTGCGTGGCGACCGTATGGCGGGAAATACCAAGGCTCGTACCGATCTGCTGATTCGTCAGTCCCTGGGCGATGTGGACGGCGACGTCGTATTCTCGGCGGGACAACAAAGAACGACGCTTCTGCTCTCCATCGCCTCGTCTTGCATCGGCATGCGCGTGGCGAATGGCTTCATCAAGGGTAAGCACGCTCGCCTCTTTTGCCTGCCTCGGAGACGGAACATCGAGCGCCTGCTCAGCTGCGGCGCTGATCAGGCCGGCCCAGCCTGGTTCCACGTGGATGCCCGACTCGGCTCGGGTCGCCGCGGCCGCCGCCAGGAGCCACGAGCCACGTGCGGTGTCACCCGAAGCAATGCTGATGATGGCCAGTCCTTCGACGTTTCTGAGCGTATTGTGGACATCGACCGTCGAGGCCGACATCGATTTCCGAAAGTACTCGGCGGCCTTGCCGCCGCCGCGGACGATCTCGACGACACCGGCGGTCGTCATGGCCTGGGACCAGTTCTCGGGCGTTGTTTCGGGACTGAGCAACAGGAGTGCCTCGCTGACATGTCGGGCCGCCTCTTCGTGGCGGCCCGACATCACCGTCGCCCAGGCGAGGCGGTCGAGAGCCATCGCCAGCGGCAAGGCCCCGCCGTGACCGCGCAGGATCTCGACGCGCTGCCGCTCGATCGCGATCGCGGAGTCATAGTCGCCATGTGCGCAGTGGACGAGACCGACCAGATTGAATGTTCGCGCGGTCAGCATCGGCAGCACTCCGGACGCCGCGAGCCGTTGCGCCTTGGCCGCCAACCGGCGGCTTTCCGTTTTCCGTCCTTGGAACGCGAGAACAGCACCGAGGACGCCGGTCAAAAGTATCCGGCCTTCGGTGGGCGCGGACTGATCGTCCAGCAGCGGACGAGCGATATCCGCGGCGTGCTGGTAATGGCCGCGCCTGCCCAAGCACAACGCCAGCGCGGCCCCGATCATCGGGCATCGGTGGTCTCGCTCCCGCCGGGCGACTTCGACGAGATGTTCGACGGTATCCCGCTCGACGTCCCATCGTCGGATGATCTCCTTGTCCGTCGTCCACAGGAACAGCGCGGACGAGAGCTCCTCCGCCCAGGTGAGCAACAGGTCCTGGGTCCGCCTCCGTTCGGCTGGCGGGAGCTGCTCGCTCCCGAACACCCGGAATGGTTCGAGAATGCGGAACCTTCCGGGTGTGAGCGGGTCGGGAACCAGCAAGGATTTGGCCGCGAGGTCGACGAGCTGTGCCCAAACCTGGTTCCGGGTCAATCCGGTGTCAGCGCACAACACCGTCGCGAGGACCTCGTCGAAGGAGGAGGGAAGGAGGGTAAGGCGACGGAACACCTGACGCTGCACGGGATCGAGGAGTTCGTAGCTCCACTCGACGGAGGCACGCAGGCAATGATGCCTGCCGGCCGCCACCTCCCTGTCATCCGAGAGCAGATCCCAGCTCCGGTCCAGTTCCCGGAGAATCCGCTCGGGCGGGAGTTCGTCCACCCGTGCGGCGGCGAGTTCTATCGCCAGCGGGAGCCCAGCGAGCCTTCCGCAGAGTTCGGCGACGATGTCGGCGCGTGCGCCGGTCATCGTGAAGGTGGGGCAAACCGCCTGCGATCGGGTGGCGAACAACTTCACCGCGGGCTCACTGGCGAGCGGCTTCACCGCCAGCACATTCTCTCCCTGGACTCGCAGGGCTTCCCTGCTTGTCACGAGCACCATGAGCGGCAAGCCGCTCGTGAGAATCCACTTAGCCAGATCCGCACAGGTGTCCGCGACGTGTTCGCAATTGTCGAGCACTACCAGCGAGATTCCGCCGGCCCCGGTCGCTTCGGCGACGACGTCCGCTACGGCCCGGTATCCGGCGGCACTGTTCAGCACCGCGAAGTCCACCCAACGCGTCCTGGCCGTCCCCGATTCCAACCCCCGCACGAATTCGAGAGCGAGGCGGCTCTTCCCTACACCGCCAGGTCCCGTCAGCGTCACCAGACGGCGCTTCTCGAGAAGAGACCGGATGGCCGCGAGCTCTTGTTCACGACCGAAAAAGCCACCCCAGACCATATGCTGCGTCCTTGCTGGAAGAAGGGTTCATCTTCGAAACGCTGGAACAGCGATTCCGCTTGAGCATAGGGAATTGCGGAGATCACGCAAGGAGTCGATCCGGTTACGTTCGGCAACCTGCTCATCCGGTGGCTAACTACAGCATCTCTCCCTGCTAATCGTCACGAACCGACGCTTCATCGGCGCCCGCGGGCGGCGTTCCGAATCGGTACACGACCCGGCCGGGAACGCACCCGTTGTGCCGGTTCCCTGATCCGCCACCTCGGACGACCTGCTTCAGCATGGCACTTGCGTCATTTCGCGATGTCAGCGCCGTGAGATGCCGGTCATCCTGACTCGGTCATGAAGGACGGCCAGTGAATAGGAGGCCTGTCGGTGAAAAAAATGTCGAAGACGCGCGGGTGGCGGTATCTGCTGACGCCGATACTCGCGGTTGTGATGATGATGTCCGCGTTCGCGGTACCGGCGGCGGCAACGACCGAACAGGTATGCACGCGCTCGTACTATGGAGGGACATGGGGAACCACGTGCATTGACGTCAACTACGTCGGTGGGTACGTCTACTCTGTCTATGGCGAGTTGGACTTCGACTTCGACAGCGGCTTCGTCTTGACGAAGCTCAACTTCTACAGCACCTATGGCGACTCGTTCACCACGACCGAGTTGCATATCGGCTTCGGCGGTAAAATCTGGCTCAACCAGCCCATCTACCGGCAGATGAACGGCGCGATCTGGTCGGTCTTCCCTTGGATCAAGGTCGGCGACCCGCAGACCTGGGTACAGATGCGGGGTACTGCGAACCAGCAGGTCGGCTCGAGCTGACCCCTGAAACGCTCGCGGCCACCGTCGATCTTCGGCCTTCGCCCCGCCGATGATCGACGGTGGCCGCGGCGTCGGAGTTCGACGAGGTGCGCGGATCGGGCCTCACAGCTTCGGAGGGCATCCTTTGGGCATGATCACAGCGAGCCCTGTCCCCGCGCACATCCTCGTGCGCCTGGAAGCGCTGACCCGTGCTGTGCGATCCGGCCAGGCCGAGAAGGACGTCGCGGCCGCCCTCGCCGAGCTACAGCGAACCAGCGCCCATGCGCTCCGGGACGTCGTGACCAAGGCCCGGGAACGTGGTGCGTCCTGGCGAGAGCTGGCCGACGTGCTGGAGATGCCGACGGTGACGCTGCACCGCCAGCACCGGTCCGGACGTGGCGTCGTCGTGGCCCCCGGCGGTGTGCCGCCGGACGTGAAGCCGGCTGCGGCCGAAGTACCTCACCCGTTCTCCGCGGCCGCACGGCGCCCGCGACATGGGGAGCCGCCGGTCGTGACCGACCGGTTCGTTGGACGCGAACGGGAGCTCGCCGACATGCGGGCGCTGCTCAAGACCAGCCGGGTCGTGACGCTGACCGGCCCGGGTGGGGTGGGCAAGACACGGTTGGCCTCGGAGTTTCTGGCGAAGGCCCGCGCCGCCCATGCCGGCGGCGTGTGGTGGGTGGATCTCGCTCCGCTGTCGGACGACGCGCTGGTCAAGTCCACCGTGGAGGAGGTGCTTTACGGCGGAAGCCCGCCTGCTCGCCCGATCCATGAGTCCGTCACCGACGACCGCAGGAACCGGTCGGCGCTGGTCGTGCTTGACAACTGTGAACACGTACTGCGGGGCAGCGCGGACGTCGTAGCCAGGTTGCTCGACCGGTCTCCTCAGCTGCGTGTGCTGACGACGAGCCGCGAAGCCCTGCGGATCGCCGGCGAACAGGTGCTGCCCGTCGAGCCGTTGCCCGTGACCGGCGAGCCGGGTTCCCCTGCCCCCGCCGTCCAGCTGTTCATCGATCGAGCGTCGGCCGCGGGTTCCTCGCTGTCACTGACCAAAGCCACCGTCGACGACCTCGCCGGCGCCTGCGCCCGCCTTGACGGCCTGCCGCTGGCCATCGAGCTGGCGGCCAGGCAGTATCCGGTGCTCACCCCCGACCGCCTGCTGCACGACACCGACCGGCGCCTCGACCTGCTGGTGGGCGGCCTGCGCACCGCTCCGGACCGCCACCGGAGCCTGCGGTCGGCTATCAGCTGGAGCTATGACCTGCTCGACGCGGATCAGCAGTGGGCGTTCCGCAGACTATGCCTGCTGCCCGGTGGCTTCGGCGAGCCGCTCGGCGCGGCACTATGCGCCGACGACGGCCCGGACGCACCTCACCTGTGGCCGGTGGTCACCGGCTTGGTGGACAAGTCGCTGCTGGTGCCCGATGGGTCGGCGCCGGGGCGGTTCAGGGCGCTGGAATCGCTGCGGGTCTTCGGTATCGAGCAACTCGACACCGCCGGGGAGCGGAAGGATGTCCACCGGCGGTTGCTGGCCTGGATGACCGACCTCGCCGAAGCGCTGCTCCTGTGGACGGGCGACCCGTCGGCAGACGTCGCCGACCAGCTCGAGATCGAACGGCACAACCTCCGGTACGCCGTCACCGCGGCGGAGCAGGACGACGATGCCCGGCTGCTCCTGCTCGGCGCCGCACTCGGCCTGTGCTGGATCAGGCGCGGTGACTGCAACCAGGCACAGAACCTCACCCAGCGGCTGCTCGCGACACATACCGGCGGCCGCGACGGCCGAGCCGCACTCTGCGCGACCCTGTCGACCGCGCTTTCCCTGCAGGGGCGCAACCCCGAGGCGATCGCCGCCGCGGACGAGGCCCTCGGCATAGCCGAGTCCCAGCGATCACCCGCGCTCACCGCCCGCGCGCTCGGCGCCATGAGCCGGGCCCGCAGCGGTCTGGGTGACCACGACGCGGCGGTCGAGGCCGCACGCCGTCAGGTGACGATCCTCCGCGCGATCGGCAGGCCGTACCCACTTGCCATCGCGCTCAACGATCTTGCGTGGGTCCTGCTGACGGCAGCCCGGCCGGATGAGGCGGCCGGCCCCGTCGAGGAATCGCTGTCCCTCTTCGGCGGCGACGACACGCTCACCGCGTCCGGTGCGCCCGCACTGCACACCGCTGCCGCGGTCGCAATCGCCCGGCATCGGTTCGATCAAGCGGCGCGACACATGACGATCGCACTCACGATGCAGGTGGTGGACATCGACAATACGGTGCACAACCTGGAAGGACTGGCGATCACCGCCATCGCGGGCGGAAACCCCGAACGTGGCCTGCGTCTGTACTCCGCTGCGCGGGAGATCCGGGACAAGACCCAGCACGTCGCCGCCCCCGTGTGGGAGAACATGGTGGCCGCCGCCATCGGCGATGCTCGTTGTAACCTGCCGGACGGCCGCGCCGGCACGGCGATCACGGACGGGAAACGACTGACCCCGGAAGAAAGCGTGCGCTACGCGCTGCATGACAACTGGCCCGCCGTGTCCGCCGACGCTGTATGGGACTTGACTCCCCGGGAACGGGAGGTGGCGGAAGCCGTCGCCCAAGGGTTGACCAACCAGCAGATCGCCGCCCGCCTCTACCTGTCACCGCGTACCGTGGCCGGTCGGGTGAAAGCCATTCGGGACAAGCTCGACGTTCGCACCCGCGCCCACGTGATCGCGCGGCTTGCCGCCGAACGCTCACAGGTCAGGGCCGTCGAGGACGACAGCTCTTAGCGGGAAAGTGGCGGCGGGCTCGATGATCTTGCCCGAGTGCTGAAGTCCGTGAAGGCCTCCTTGAGGGACCCAGAGTCCCTCAAGGAGGCCTTCACGGACGCATAGACCTTCGTCGGCGAGCCATTACCGCCCGAACGGCGCGAATCGGTCATTCAATCACGATGCAAGTCAACAGCACCATGCGACGCAGCGAAAGCGCCCTTCAGCTCCCATGCTTACGCGGCGGCTTGGTACCCCGGGATGTCCTCGACGCGGTGGTAGACCGCGAGCCCGCGGGACAGGGCGATGGCGACGTCCTGGTCGGCGCCGGTGGATTCGCCCGGCAGCCGCAGGACGGCGTCGCAGTGGTGCAGCAGCCGGTCGGCCGTCGGGTACATGACCTCCTTGGCGATCGGATCGGCGACGGTCTTCCCGCCCGCCCCGCGCAGCACCGGCAGCGCGACCCACTCGCCGATCATCGGCACATGCCCGCTGCGGAAGATCGGCCAGGCGGCCTCTTCGAGCCGGGTGAGGTTGCGGGCGAGAAGTTCGGGGTCGTCGCCGGTGCCGGAGCGGAACGGTCCGGCGATGAGGATCATCAAAGGTTTGCTCATGCGGCGGAGCATAGTGTGCAACAATCGGCAGGAACAAGGAGGAACGTGCACATGTTGGCTGCGCAACGACGAGACCTGCTGATGGAACGACTGAAGACCGAAGGCCGCATCGTGGCCAAGGACCTCGCCGCCGAACTCGGCATCTCGGAAGACAGCATCCGCCGTGACCTGCGAGAACTCGCGAACGCCGGGCTGTGCCAGCGGGTCTACGGCGGAGCCCTGCCGGTCTCCCCTGCCACTGCGGACTACGCGACACGCATGGCGGTCAGCGTCGCGGGCAAGGAACGGATCGCGAAACGTGCAGCAGCGTTGATCCGGCTGGGGTCGACGGTCGTCCTCGACGGGGGCACGACCGCTCTCGCGCTGGCGAAGGCACTCCCGGTCGACCTCGAAGCGACGATCGTCACGCACAGCCCCACGGTCGCGGCCGCACTCGTCACGCACCCGAAGGTCGAGGTGTTCCTCATCGGCGGACGGCTCTTCAAGCACTCCGCCGTCACCTGCGGGGCGGCCGCGGCCGAAGCGGCCGAGGGCATCAACGCCGACCTGTTCTTCCTCGGCGTCACCGGCGTGCATCCCGAGACCGGGCTCACCACCGGTGACTCCGACGAGGCCGCGATGAAGCGCACCCTCGCCAAACGGGCCGCCGACACCTACGTGCTGGCCAGTTCGGAGAAGATCGGCGCGGCCTCGCCGTTCACCGTGCTCCCCCTGTCCGACGTCGCCGGCGTGATCACCGACGCGGCGCCGGACGAGCCGACGGTGAAGGAACTGGGGAGGCTCGGAGTGAGCGTGCTGGGGGTCAGCCCTTCTTGGCCAGCCCGCGAAGCTGCTGCCAGCGACGCTTGAGCCCCCACAAACCGACCAGGACGATCGCCTCGCGCACGACCGAACCGCTCATCTTCGACTGGCCGACCTCGCGTTCGGTGAAGGTGATCGGCACCTCGACCACCTCGAACCCGGCGAGCGCCGTGCGGAACGCCAGGTCGATCTGGAAGCAGTAGCCGCGCGAGGCGATCTCGTCGAGCGGGAGCTTCTCCAGCACCGTGCGGCGGTACGCGCGGAAACCCGCGGTGATGTCCTTGATCTTGGTGCCGAGCGCGACCCTCGCGTAGAAGTTCGCCATCCAGGACAGCGCCTTGCGCTGGAACGGCCAGTTCACCGTGCTGCCGCCGGGAACGTAGCGGGAGCCGATGGACAGATCCGCGTCCTCGAGCGCGGCCAGCACCCGCGGCAGATCCTCCGGCGCGTGCGAGCCGTCGGCGTCCATCTCGACGATGGTCGCGTAGTCACGGGAGAGCCCCCAGCGGAAGCCCGCGACGTACGCGGCGCCCAGGCCGGCCTTCTCGATCCGGTGCATGACGTGGATCCGCTCGTCGGCCTTCGCGAGCTCGTCGGCGACGTCACCGGTACCGTCCGGGCTGCCGTCGTCGACGACGAGGGCGTGCACGTCCGGGAGTGCTTCGAGCAGACGTTCCAGGATCGGGCCGATGTTGTCCCGCTCGTTGTACGTCGGGACCACCACCAGCACCGGGTCGATTCCCTGGGCCCCCCGCGGCGCCTGCGCCATCCGCTTTTCCTCCGTGTTCCGGCGGGTCAGCCCGCCGCTTCCCTCGTTGCCTTGGCGGCGCTCGCGCGCCGGGTGCGGAAACGGAGCACGTACCCGCCGGTAACCCCGGCGATCGCCAGGGCCAGCAGTCCGTACTCCGTCGTCACACCGAGTAGATCCGACAGCGTAGTCTGCTGCCTGAGCGGTACGCGCCCCACCAGGGAATCTGCGGTGAACAAGCTGGTGGAGGCCGTGATCGAACCATCCGGCGCGACGATCGCGCTGACCCCGCTGGTGGCGGAAACGATCACGGCGCGCCCGTGCTCGACCGCTCGCAGCCGGGACATCGCCAGCTGCTGGTAGCTCATCTCCCCCGGCCCGTACCAGGCGTTGTTGGTGGGTACGACGAGCAGTTCGGCACCGTCGGCCACCGATTCGCGCGCCGGGTAGTCGAAGGCCGTCTCGTAGCAGATGAAGACGCCGACCTTGGTGCCCGCGACCGACAGGGCGGCGTTGGCGCCGTCACCCGGTGTCATGTTCGCCACGCTGTCGACGAACGGTGTCACCAGCTTCGCGAGCTCACGGGCCGGGACGTATTCACCGAACGGGACGAGTTGCTGTTTGGCGTAGCGCTGCCCCGGGCCGGTGACCGGATCCCAGACGAGCGCCGAGTTCTGCGCGCTTCCGTCGGGCAGCCGGACCAGCGCGCCGATGATCGCCTGTGTGCCGTAGTCGCGGACCATCTGGTCGACGCCCGGGTCGCCGGTGCGCATGGCCATCGCGGTCTCGGGCCACACGAGCAGATCGACCTTGGTGTTGCTCGCCTTGAGCTTTTCCAGCAGGCGGGCGCTCTCGGCGAGGTGGTTGTTCCGGAGTTCGTCGCGGCGGCCTTCCAGTGCCAGGCCGATGTCCGGGGCGTTGCCCTGCACGGTGGCGACGGTGAGCTCGCCGTCCTGGGCCTCGGTGCCGATCGTCGGCCACACCGCGAGCCCCGCCACCACCGGCACCAAGGTCAGCGCCGACGCCGCCACCAGGGAACGTCGGGGGTCGGCGCCCTTCAGCCGCAGGCACAGGGCCGCGAGCCCGAAACCGGTCGCCACGACGGCGAGACCGACCAGCGGCGCGCCGCCGATCGAGGCCAGCGAAACGAAGGCGCCTTCAGGCTGGCTGAACGCGACGCGACCCCACGGGAAGCCGCCGAAAGGGAACCAGGTGCGCGGTGTCTCCAGGCCGATGATCACCAGCGCCGCCCACAGCGGTCCGAGCGGCAGCCGCCACACCACGGTGGCGAAAGCCCCGCCGAAACCGAGATACACCGACAGCGCCATCGCCAGCCCGAGCCACGGCCACGGCCCGAAGCCCGGCCCGAGGAAGTCCAGCAGCCACGTCAGCAGCGGGAGGAAGAACCCCATCCCGAACACGAACGCGTAACCGAACGCGCCCCGGAACCTCCGTCCGTGCACCACCAGGGCGAACCCGGTGAACGCCAGCGGCGCGAGCCACCACAGCGGACGCGGAGCGAAACTGAGGTACAGCGTGAATCCCGACGCCGCGGCGACGAGGAAACGCAGGAGCCAGGCGCGGGAGAAGCGCTTCCGGGGCGCCGCTTCGGGATCCGGATCGGTCACGGTCGTGGACACCCCCGAACCCTAGGCCGTGCGGGTGAACACATCGTGGATGACCTGTCCGCCACGGACCGTGCGCAGACATCGGGGCAGCGTCGCCCCCTCCGCGAGGTTCGGCAGCGGGGGGACGCCCGCGCGCGGATCGGTCGACCAGCGCTGGACGCGTGAGTCCGGTGTCGCGACGACGAGGTCTTCGGCGTCCCAGATCGCATAGTGCGCGGGAGCGCCCGGGACCAGGCTGCCGGTGACACCGTCGTTGACCCCGGCGGCGCGGTGTCCCGCACGGGTGTGGGCGGTGAAGGACGCGCGAGCGGACAGTCCCGAGCCCGGCGTGCGGTGATAGGTCCCGGCGCGGACGGTGGCCCATGGGTCGACCGGTGTGACAGGCGCGTCGGAGCCGAAGGCGAGCAGGAGTCCTTCGGCGGCCATGGCGGCGAAGGGGTTGAGCTTCGGGGCCCGATCCGCGCCGAGACGCTCGGTGTACATGCCGTGCGGGCCGCCCCATTCCGCGTCGAACTGCGGCTGGACGGAGGCGACCACGCCCCAGTCGGCCAGCGCCTTCGCCTGGTCGACGTCGATCATCTCGACGTGTTCGAGCCGGTGGTGCCGGGCCGCCAGTGCCCGGCGTCCGACGGTCTTCTCCGCGATTCGGAACCCTTCGACGACTTCGGCGACGGCGGCGTCGCCGATCACGTGAAAGCCGGCCTGGAGTTCGGCCTCGGTGCAGGCGGTGATGTGGTCGGCGATGGCGTGCGCGTCGAGGTAGAGCGTCCCGGAGGTGCCGGGCGCGTCGGTGTACTGCTCGTGCAGGGCCGCGGTGCGGGAGCCGAGTGCGCCGTCGACGAAAAGATCGCCCGCGACCCCCCTGGCGCCGAGCGCGCGAGCGGTGTCGATGCCGCCGCGTTCACCCCAGTAGCCGACGACCTCCGGCAGTCCCGGTTCCGAGGCGAGTGCGAGCAGGTCGGTGAGGTCTTCGGCGCCGGAGATGTCCGGGCCTGCGCATTCGTGGACGCTCACGACTCCGCGTGCGGCGGCTTCGGCGAGGAACGCGCGCTGGGCTTCGCGGCGCTGCCGAGGCGTGATCGCCTCGCGCATCGCGGCACGCACGAGGTGGTGGGCGTCGCGGGTCAGCGGTCCGTCGGCCGACCAGCCCGGCGTCTCGTGCACGCCGGTGGCGAGCGCGACGAGCGCGCTGGAGACGAGCGCCGAGTGGACGTCGACCCGGCTCAGGTACACCGGCGCCCCGTTCGAGGCTTCGTCGATCTCCGCCCTGCTGGGCAGCCTGCCGTCGGACCAGCGGGATTCGTCCCACCCGTGCGCGACCAGCACCTGGCCGGGGCGGACGGCGTCGCGGACCGCGGCGAGCAGATCGCCGGCGCCGCGGACGTTCGCGAGGTTCAGCCCGGTGAGGTGCAGGCCGGTCGCGGTGGCGTGGACGTGCGCGTCGACGAAGGCGGGGGCGACGAAGGCGCCGTCGAGGTCGACCAGTTCGGCGTCGGGATGCAGGGCCCTGGCCGGGCCGTCCTGCCCCACCCAGACGACGGTGCCGTCGGTGATCGCCATAGCGGTGGCGTCGGGGGCCGAGGGGCTGTAGATACGCCCGCCGAGCAGAAGCGTGGTTCGCACGTTCGTCACGCTCCCGAGTTTGCAGCGTGCGCGCGACCGCTCGACCAGCGGGTCGGCGAGATTTCGACACACCACGCAAGACAGGAATATTTACGTCGTCCGTACGATGTGACAGGATATTTTCACGCGTTTCCGACGACGAGGAGTACAAGTGACTGCGATCCAGGAACCGACCTCGCCGGTGGCCGCCTACGATCAGCCCTACGACTACACCCGAGTCGAGCTGACCGAACCCGACTGGCGCCGCTTCCCCGGCTGGCACGACGTGACCGAGGCAGAGTGGCGTGACGCGCAGTGGCAGCGAGTGCACTGCATCCGCAACGCCAAGCAACTGCGCGCCCTGATGGGCGACCTGCTCGAGGAGCGCTTCTACGAGGACATGCTCGCCGACCAGCGCGAGATGGCCACGATGTCGATGCTGCTGCCCCCGCAGATGATCAACACGATGGCGCCCAACGCGGGCACCGACCCGGCGAAGGTGACCGAGGCCTGGTACGCCGACCCGATCCGCCGCTACATGCTGCCGGTGCGCAGCGACCGCGACACCGAATGGCCGAGCCACCCGCACTCCGAACGGGACTCACTGCACGAGGCCGAGATGTGGGTGGTGGAGGGGCTGACCCACCGCTACCCCACCAAGGTCCTCGCCGAGATGATCTCCACCTGCCCCCAGTACTGCGGGCACTGCACCCGGATGGACCTGGTCGGCAACTCCACCGAACAGATCGAGAAGCACAAGCTCTCGCTCAAACCGGTCGACCGCCAGGACGCGATGATCGAGTACCTGAAGAAGACCCCGGGCGTGCGGGACGTCGTGGTCTCCGGCGGCGACGTCGCCAACGTGCCCTGGCCGCAGCTGGAGTCGTTTCTCATGCGGCTGATGGACATCGACACCGTCCGCGACATCCGGCTCGCGACCAAGGCGCTCGCCGCCCTGCCGCAGCACTGGATCCAGCCGAAGGTCGTCGAAGGCCTCGAACGCGTCGCCGGCACCGCCCAGCGCCGCGGCGTCAACCTCGCGATCCACACCCACGTCAACCACGCCCAGTCGGTGACCCCGCTGGTCGCCGAGGCCGCCAGGACCGCGCTCGACGTCGGTGTCCGCGACGTGCGCAACCAGGGTGTGCTGATGAAGGGCGTCAACGCGAGCCCCGCCGACCTGCTGGACCTGTGCTTCGCGCTGCAGGGCGAGGCGAACATCCTGCCGTACTACTTCTACATGTGCGACATGATCCCGAACGCCGAGCACTGGCGGGTTTCCGTGCACGAGGCGCAGGAACTGCAGCACGCGATCATGGGCTACCTGCCCGGCTACGCGACGCCGCGGATCGTCTGCGACGTGCCGTATGTCGGGAAGCGCTGGGTGCACCAGCTGACCGAGTACGACCGCGAGCTCGGGATCTCGTACTGGACCAAGAACTACCGCACCGGGATCGAGCACGAGGACCCGGAGGCCTTGCAGCGCAAGTACCCGTACTACGACCCGATCTCCACGCTGCCCGAAGCCGGCCGGAAATGGTGGGCCAGCCAGCACGGCTGACTTCTATCTGTACCTAGATGAAACCGGTGGCCCCGAACGACGTTCGGGGCCACCGGCAACAGCGGGGCCGCGGACGAATCGGACGGTGCCTCGCACGGTGAAGACCAAGAACCCACCCTGACCAGAATCCTCCCGCAGCCCTCTTCGCCTGTGTTCAGTCCGGACCAGCGGGCAAGACACCAGGGGTTCATAGCACCGTCCCGGACGGCCGTCTGGACAGCGATGGCCAGCGGCGGTCCAGTCAGGCTGGTTCGCCGGGAATGACCTCAAGCACGGCAGCGATCGCCCGTAAAGCCTCGACCGCCGCAGCTATCTGCTCCGGCCGCCGCGCCTCCACGACGAGGTGGTTGCGAACCTCGTTCTCGGCCCCACCGCTCACCGTCACCGAGACGAGTACGAGATCCGTGGCATCCAGCACTCGCAAAAATTCCACGGTCAGAAGGCGCTGGTCGAGAGCGCGGACTTCGATGGTCGCGCGCGTTGTCGTCACCGTGTCCTGAGGCTTCCTGTCGAGAGCCTGCTTGATCTTGGTCTTGGCGCGGGGCGAGACCACCGAATTCAGCCAAGCACTGACCGGTTCGCCGCTGTCCGAGGTGACGACCTCCACGGTGTCACCGTCTTGAAGTCTCGTCTCCGGTGGAACCACCCGATCGTTTACCTTCGCACCGGCGTACCGGTGTCCGACCTCGGTGTGGATCGCGTACGCGAAATCGATCGTCGTCGCATCCTGCGGCAGCACGACGGTGTCACCCTTCGGGGTGAAGACATAGATCTCGTCGCGCGCGAGGTCACCACGCAAGGTGTCGAGGAACTCTCCCGGCTCGCCGACTTCTCTTTGCCAATCGAGCAACTGTCGCAGCCAGACCGAATCACCGGACATGGACCTGGCATCGGCGGCACCGTACTCCGCGTTCCGATGCATCTCGTGGGTCTGAAGCCGGATCTCCACCGGCCTGCCTCTTGGGCCGATAACGGTGGTGTGCAATGCCTGGTAGAGCCCGAATCGGGGAGACGCCACATAGTCGGACAGCTTGTCCTTGGGACTCCACAACGCGTGAACAACACCGAGCGCGGCATAGCAGTCGGAGACCGTTCTGACCAACAGCACACCCACCGAAATGTCACTGGTGTCGAACACGCCGTCATCACCACGATCCACGACCCGCTGGTGGATCTCGTGATACGTCCGGCGCCGTACCACGACCTTCGCCTTGATCTTCGCTTGTGCCAGGCTCTCGTTGAGGATTCCCGTGATCTCACTCCAAGCCTGATCGGTGATCGCCACCCGGTCGGCGACCGCGCGGACGATCTCGTCGAAACGTTTGGGCATGAGAATGGCGAACGAGAGATCCTCGAGTTCCATGGCGACGACGGTGATGCTCATCCGGCGGGCGAGCGGAACCAGGATTTCCAACGTCTCGCGGGCACGGCGCGCCTGCTGTTCGGCAGGCACATACCGGATGGTTCGCATAATGTGAAGTCGGTCGGCCAGTTTGAGCACCAGACCACGCGGGTCACGCGCCGAGGCGATCACCAGTTTGCGAATACTCTCGGCTTCCGTCGCGTGTCCTAGTAGATCACGGTCGAGTTCGGTGACGGCGTCCACCAGTTCGGCTATGTCGGGACCGAACATCCGATACACCTCGTCGAGGTCGCAGTCGGTGTGCTCGACCACGGCGTGCAGCAGTCCGGCGGCGACCGTATCCGTGTCCGATCCCATTTCGGCGAGGATCGTCGCGACCGCGAGTGGATGAGTGATGTACGGATCTCCGGTTACCCGGTATTGACCGCGGTGCTTCCGTTCGGCGAATTCGTACGCCTCTTGCAACAACACGAGATCGGCTCTCGGGTGAAGGGTGCGGTGGACGTCGACCAACGGCTCCAGCATGCGGTTCACGTGCGGATTCCGCGAGGTGATGCGGCGTGCCAACCTGGCACGCACCCTGGAGGTCGCCTTTACGGCCGGCTCCTCCATCAATTCCGCCAGGAGCTTCGCCCCACGCTCGTCGTATTCGGCCCATGCACGCGCCGCATCGATCCGGTACCCCTTCGCCACCATGGAGTCCTGGGCGATCGCGGCGAACAAGCCGGCGTCCGGTGAGACGGCGCCGAGCGCGTTCGCAGCCTGGAATCGGGTCCGGCCTTGTAATGCCGTGTCACCGGCGATGGTGCGCAGCAAGCGGCGCATCTCGGTATCCGCGGATTCAGCCAGGACACGCATGGCCCAAGGTGTGCGGGCGATATCGTCGTCGAGGGACTCGCTGTCGTCCCGCAGCGTGGCCGCCATCGTCGTCACAGCCCACAGCCGATGTGACTCCCTGATCGTGTACGCGGCCGCGATCCGGCGCAGCACCGGTATGGCTCGCGCCTGATCGACTTGCAGCAGCGCTTCCGCGGCCGACCGGCGAGTAAAGTCGTCAGCTTGGGGATCGGTCGCCACCGCGACGAGTCCGTTCGCGACTTCGGCTCGCAGCCGAGGCTCCAGCAATACGCCGTCGGTCACGAGAGAAGCGACGAAGCGGAGGTCGTCCGGGGTGCCTCTCCGGACCAGGTGTGCCAGCGCGCCGCCGAGGTCCCGCCGGCCTTGCCAGGCGGTGACGAGGAACCTGACATAGGACGGGCTGATGGGGGCCGCGTCCTGGCCAGGGTCGAAGATCGACCGGAACTCGCGGTCGCTGAGCTCTGGGTCACTGGCGACGAACCGGGCAGCCAGGTACTCCTCGACCGTTCGGTGGAGGAAGGCGAAATTGTCGCCGTGTTCAACCAGAACACCGTTGCGCCGCAGCATTTCGGCCAGCAGCGCAAGCCAGATCCGCTCAGGTACATGCACTGGACGCAACGCCGCGGTCCGCGCTCCCAACAGGTCGACCGACGTTGCGGTGTCCCCCTGCTGCCGTCGGAAAGCCAGGAACCCGATCAGCTCACCCGTCCGGACGAGCAGCGCCTCGCCCGCCCGTTCCGCTTCCTCGCCGTACGGCCCGAGGATGCCTTTGAGCTGTGAACGGATGCCACTGCCTGCTTGAAACTGACGTGAGTGCGCCATCTCGACGAACGCCTCGTAAAGGGAGCTGCGAGTGACCGGCATGACCGCGTCCGGGTCGTTGGCGAAGACCTGGCACAACATCGTCGCCACCAGCGGCGTCCTGGCCAGCTCCGCCAGCCCGACGTCCTTGATCCGGGTGACGAACTGCTGAGCTTTCTCCTCCGGATCCGCGACGTCGAGGTGGTGAAACCACCGTTCGGTGAACGTCTTGTACTGGTTCTCGTTGAACTCCAGCAGATGGAAGCCCGTCGGTCGCCAGTGGGCTTCGCCGAACACGTGAGGATGGGCCATAGGGCGGCTAGCCACGATGAACCGGTACAGGCCTTCGGGCATTTCGGCCCGCGAACCGGCGAGCTTGGTCAGGATGGCCCTGCGCTGCTCGTGGTTCATCACCTCATCCAGACCATCGACGAGGACGAGCCAGCAGCCACCGGGAACCGGTGGCTCGGCGAAGAACTCGGGCGGCCAGGATTGCCTCAACCCGATGGCACTGAGATCGGCACGGACACTGGCGGAGATGGCTTCCGGTAGAGGGGTCGAGGCGACGAGATCGCCGGCAAGGACGCGCACCGGAGCCACCGGAGTCTCACCGCGCAGCCAGCGGCCGACCAGGAAGGTGACCGCGGCACGCAGCAAGCTCGACTTTCCGGCGCCGGGCCCACCGATGAGCAGACTGTCGCCGGAGCGGTCGAACAGAACGCTGGCGGGCTGCCCGACCGCTGAGTCGTCGGACTGTCCGGTCAGGTTGTCCTCCGACAGCGCGTCCTGCTGGACGTATACCTCGGTCAGCGGAGGTGTCCGGCCACCGGCGATCGCGGGATAGGGATGCTGGCGGGCGGCGCGGGCAGCCGTGGTGAGGTAACCGAGCAGCTTCGGCCCGGCGACCGCCCAACCACCCGCACGGAGCTGCGCGTCGTCGAGATGCCGTAGCCAATGCTGATAGCTGAGCCAGATGGTCCCCTCGATGCGCCTGGCCTCGTCACACAGTCTGACGATCTTCGCGATCGGCAGCATATGCGCGCTGCCGGACTTGTCCGAGGTGCACAACATCCCGCACACCGCGCCGGTGCGGCGATTGACGACCGCGCTCCCGCTGAAGCCCGCGCCGACTGGGGTACCACGCAAACGGAGCACCGGGAGGTCGTCAGTCAGGTCTCGGCGTGATTCGCCCTCGTAATGGAAGGTGGCCGGCTGACCGGCGCGGAAGCCACTGGCCGGATGCCCGTACGCCCAGAGCTGGTCCCCGATGGAGATCGCGCTGTTCGGCAGCACGTGCCGCGAATCCGGGGGAACCGGGAAGCGAAGCAACGCGAGATCGAGACCCGCTGCCGACCGGTGATAGTCCTCCCGTCGCGGGACCAAGTCGTAGGACTGCCCCGACCACACCGAGACCACACTGACGAGCGGCGGCAGACTCTCGACGTCGTCGGCGAGCACATGCGCGCACGTCGCCACGACGCCAGGAGCGATGACGAAACCCGTACCCTGGTTGCCATTCTCGGGCACCCGCAACGCCATGGTGGCCTCACGGGTCAGTCGTTCCCAAGCCGGATGCCCGGAAACTAGGCCGTCGGCTTCGTCCACTCCAGCGCCACCTTAAAAGTCGACTTGGCACTGGCCTTGCCGATCACGGCGATGAACCGGCCAGACTCGACCGCGACCTCGCAGCCGAACTCGATGGTGATCTTGCCGGCATCGCTGGAACGCAACTTGGTACTCAACTCGCCCGCGAACGCGCTCAAGCCTCCGACCACGTCGTCCAGTGAGGGCCGCCTCGCGGCGATTTCACTTTCGTCCTCTGCCGCCGCCGGGGTGTCCAACTGCTTTACGGCGAGGTAGATCTTCTCGCCCGACACCGACAATGGAATCAGGACGTCGCCGCCCGAGTCGTTCTCAACGTGCCCCACTGGTCATCCCCTCGTGATGCGATCGGTGGTCCCGGACACAACTCTAGCGTCACTCACGGCAAGAAGTGGTCACGAACAGTATCAACCGGGTCAGTGGTCGAACGGAGTGCGAAGCCGTCGTGACGAGTTGGCTCTGTGTAACCGTTTTCTTCTGTGTCGCGGGTCGGCGGCCTTGTTGTCGAACGCGCTCTTCGCCACGGCATCGGTGAGCCTGGTGAAGTCGCGCCGTGCCGCAACCGCGGCCCGGCACAGACCCGCTCGTCCCGGATAGCGCAACGGTGCGGGCCGATGTCCTTCACGGTCCGAAGTGGACGTATGGGGCCCAGATGGCCGGGCTGCGGGGGGCCGAGTCGCGCAACGCGCGCACGGTGCGGTGGAGCAGGTGGGCGGTGTCGTCGAGACGTAGACCCGAAGGTCCGAGCAGTCCGGAGTACATCGTCTCGGTCACCTCGGCCGCGGTCCGGTCCGTGATGGTCCACAGGGTCGCGATCACCTGCCGGTAACCCGCGAGCTGGAGCGCCGCGGCGAGGTGGATGGCCTCGTCGGGCAGATTCGTGCCACCGATCGCCGTGCTGCAGGCCGACAGGTAGGCGAGTTCGGCGTGCTCGAGATCCAGTTCGGCGACCTCGAGCACGGTCAGTGGTTTGTCCCACAGGTAGAGGCTGCCGGTTGACGGTTGTTGCAGGTTTTGCCCGCCGTGGCAGGCGAAATGTGCGTAGGCGTGGGTGCGCAGGTCGGCGGTTGTCGCGGCGTGGGTGGCGGCGTCGGCGACACGCGACGTGCTGTTGAGGGAGGGCGCACGAGAAATGAACTCGGCTTCCGCCCGGGCGCCGGGCAGAGGGCACATGTCCGGGTTACCGGGAACCGGCGGGGTCTCCGGCATGCTGACCACGAGGATACGTCGGTCGGCGGGCTCGACCGCGCTCGCGGTGTTCGCCTTCGCCAGCGCGCGCAGTGTCGGCGTGTAGGACGACACCGCACGGTCGATCACCGTGCGTCCGGCGGGAGTGTCGGCCGGGTCGTGGTAACCGGCGGCGTGCAGCGGGAGCAGGGTCAATGATCCGGTCGGGCACCACCACAGTCGTGGCAACGGCTCATCGTGCGCGGTGTAGCCCAACCGGGTCAGCACCGGATCGGCGATGGTGTCCCACAACCATTCCAGGGTCGCGTGCACCGTTTGTTTGGCGCCGGTGGTGGCGAGGTCGCCGGGGCCCCCGGGGTTTTCCAGCAGCGTCAACGCCCGCAGGTATCCCTCTGCCTGTCGTCCGGCCTCCACGTACGACAGACCAGGCAGCGGGACGTGGTCGACGTCGCGGTCCCGGTGCACGATCAAGGCGTCACATCGGGCTTCGTCGACGTTGAGCAGGACGACGGGACCGTCGGGCAGGCCCTCGCGGAGGGTGGCCAGCGGCGGGATCCGCAGTAGGTATTCCAGTCCGGGCAAGGCGCGTGCTTCGGCAAGTAACCGGTCCCAGTCCTCGGCCAGCTTGATCCGGTCGGACTGCAGACGCTGGCTCGGGTCGCTCCATGGATCGGTCGTGGCGGCGGCCTCCGGAATGTCGGGCGCGGTGGTGGCCGCCAGCTTCGTCGCCACGGCGCGCAGGCGATCGTGCAACGCGAGGTCACGTTCCCGCAGCATCGACAGGTCGTCCTTGGTCTGCAGTGCCTGCGACCACAACACGGAGCGGCCCTGCTCGAGGAGTTCCACAGCACGGCTGGGGTCACCGGCCTCCAGTGCCGCGGCGGCGGCCGCCCTCGCCAGGCCTTCCCACATCGTCAGCCTGCGTTCGCGCGCGTCGCGTTCGATGCCGTGCCAGGCCACATGGGGCAGCAGCGCGACAGCGACGCCGAAGGCCTCCGTGGCGGAGGGCCAATCCCGGTGCCGGACGGCCGACTCGGCCCACAATCTGGCCGCGGCCGCCCGATACGTCGGCGCGGCCGCGGGAGATTCGACCGCCGCTCGGTAGGCGGCGACCGCGGCGTCGACGTCGCGCCGGCCTTCGACGCGCCTGCGCTCGTGCAGCCTTCCCAGCGTCACCCAGGCCACCGCGACTCGCGGGTCACCGGCGGTCATGCTGTCTATCGCCCGTCTGGCCGACTCGATCGATTCGGCCGCGTCCGCGTCGTCCCCACCGCGGTCGTACCGGGTGTGCAGCACGGTCGAGAGGCTGAGGACGCACAGCGGGTACATCGAGTGCGTGACGTCGGTGATCGCGATCGCCTCCCGGACGAGTGCGACGGCCCGGTCCAGTGCGTCCCGGCTCGGACGCCGGTCACGGCGGGTGCGCAGCAGTCCCGCCAGGTTCAGCAGGATCTCTCTCCGGTTCGGGTTCTGGGGCGTGCTGCGGTCCACCGCCTCGTTCAAGGCCGCGACCGCGGCGTCGAGGTCCGCGGTGTCCTGCTTTTCCAGGTACCGGATGTGCAGCGCGGTCCCGAGGTTCATCAGGCATATCGACACCGCCGGATGGTCCGCCGGCGCGGCCGCGACGGCCGATCGCCCGGCGTCCACGGCGGCGTCGAGGTCGGCGGCCGAGCCGAGCAGACCCGCCCGCGTGCGTAGCGCGTTGGACAGGTTGGTCAGCATGATGGGCCGCATGATGTGCCCGGGATGGGCGTCCTCCGCCGCCTCGAACAACGCGTCGATGGCGGCGTTGAGGTCGGAAACCGTTCCGGTCCGATCGAATCGGGACCACAGTGCCAGTCCCAGTGTCATCAGGTTGACCGCCGAGGCGACGTGCCAGTTGGGCGCGCGGGCGGCCTCGCGCCCCAGGTCGACGGCTGCGTCGAGGTCTTCGAGATCGCCGGTGGCCAGCGATCTGGTCAGCAGGCCGACGGCCAGTGCGGTGAACTGGGCACTCCGTTCGGCCGGTGTCCTGCCCGGCAGGGTCGTGGCGCGCTCCGCGGCCTCGATGGCCTCGTTCAGATCGGCGGACTCCGCCAGGATGCTGTACCGGCCACGCAGTGCGTGCGCCAGTTCGGACAACGCGTTCGCCGTTATCGCGTTGTTCGTGCCCGCGGCGGCCACCCCGCGGCGCAGTACCTCGATCGACTCGGTCAGCACCCCGGCGTCGCCGGTCCGCTCGAACCGCAGGGCCAGCAGGGTGCCCAGGGTGATCAGTGCGTACGCCCGGTTGGTCTCCTCGTCCTGGGTGCGGGAGATGATCTCCCTGCCGATCTCGATCGCTTCGGCGAGCAGAATCTCTTCTCCGGAGTTGAGAAAACGCAGGCGCAGCGTGCTCGCCAAGAAGATCCCGGCCGTGTTCCGGCCCGGGCTCGCCACGGGTAGCCCGTCAGCCGCGACCCGCAGCAATTCGCTCGCCTCGGCGAGCGCGGCCTGGTCGTTCGACCACTGCCCGTGAAGCGACAGCGCGATTCCCAGCATCATGCCGATTTGAACCTGCTGGTCGCGTGATCTGACCGACGCGAGGCTCGGGCGCAGCACCGCGATCGCCTCGTCCAGATCCGCGATCGAGGCCGTGGCCTGAAAACGGGCCCGGAGGGCATAGCCGAGATAGAACCGGAGCGTCGGCAGATCCGGACTGTCCGGCCGGGCCCGGCCGAGCACCGACCGCAGTGCGTCGATGGCCTCGGTGAGATCGGCGGAGTCGCGGGCCCATTCGTACCGATCGGTCTGGGCGGCCGCGACATTACCCGCCAGCAGCAACGCGTCGGGGTTTTCCCGCAGGGCTGCCTTCCCCCTGTCGATCGCCTCGGTCAGGGCGCTTCTGTCGCCGTGGCGAAAAAAGCGGATGCGAAGCACCTGGACGAGGTTGTTCACGAGCATGAGCCGGTTCGTCTCGGTCGCGTGTGCCAAAGCGGACCGCAAGGTCGTGACCGCCGCCTCCAGGTCCGCTTCGGCACCGGTGTTCTCGTAGCGGGATATGAGCGCGTTGCCCAGGGTGAGGGTGACTGACACCTTCGGAACGGCGCCGGGTGGTGTTGCCGCGTGGCAGGCTTCTATGGCTTCGGTCAGCTTCTCGGGGTCGCGCTCGGAGGTGGCTGTCGAGCTGAGGATCGCGGCAAGAACGCCGAGTATTCGATAGCGACTCGAGTCGCCGGAGCCGGTAGCGGCGAGCGCCGAGCGGATCAGCCGGGTCGCCGTCTCGCTGTCGGCGGGCTCGCCCCTGGCGTCGAAGCGTTGCAGATGCGCCAACGCGGTGTCCGCCTGCAGGTCGGGCAGTCGGGGGTCGTCCGCGGGAAGGGACTCGACGACCCGGCACAACGCGGCGACGGACTCGTCGAGGTCGGCGGGATCCGGATTCCGGCTGTACCTGAGGCTGAGTGCGTCCGCGAGCGCGGACAAACACTGCGTCAACGCGGAGGCGTCGGGGGCCAGCGGCACCGTCGCCCGCAGCGTCTCGATCCGTTCGTCGAGGTTCGTGGCCTGGCCGGTGCGCAGGAAGCGCCACCGCAGCAGTTCCGCCAGCTGCCAGAGCTGCTGGCCGCGAATCACCGTGTCATCGGGGATGCCCTGCGCGGCCGCTCTCGTTGTCTCGATGGCTTCGTCGAGCTGACCGTCATCGATCTCGCCGTCGGTGTCCGCCAGCTTGACCGCCTCGTACAGCACCATCGACAGGGCCGTGAGCATCGGCGTCCGGCCGAGCGGACCGCCTGCGCCGGCCGTCTTCGCCTCACGAAGGACGTCCACGGCTTCCCGGAGGACCTCCTGACCACCGGATGCCCGGTACTGGCGGCGAAGTGCCTCACCGAGGGACAGCAGCGCGGTCCCCCGAAGCGGGCTGTCCGCGGGCAGAGCCGCCAAGGTCGCTCTTGCCGCCCGTGTCACCTCGGCATGGCCCGCGTCATCAGCTCGGAGCACGGTCGCCAGCGTGGCCTCGACCGCCCACCTCAGCGGGTGGCCTTCTCCAACGGCCGCGTCGGCCTCCCTGGCCAGGGCGACGGCTTCGGCCAGATCGGCCTTGTCGGGACCATCAGGTGTGTCGAACGCCGAGGCGTACGAGAACCGGGTCTGAAGCGAGCTTGCGAGGTTGAGCAGCGCGGGGACATGCGACTCGCAGCCCTCGGGGAGGTTCCCCAACGCCTCCCGCAGGTACCGGACACTTTCCGCGATGTCGGTGACATCGCCCGTACGGACGAACCTGACCCGCAGGGCACTGCCTCGCAACAGGAGTGCTTCACCGAATGCCGGGTCGTCCGAAGCGCAGCTTGCGAGGACTTCCCGGGTCACCTCGACGTACTCTTCGACCACGGCGAGCGGACCGCCGATATTGCAATGGGTCTCCAATGCCAAGGCGAGCTGCGACAGACAGGCGACGCGGTCCGGGTCACCGGACGGCAGAGACGACGCCACATCGCGCAGGAGCACCGTGCTGTCGGTGAGATCCCGTTCCCGCCCTCGGATGCCGAACCGGGTATGCAGAGCGACCCCGAGCGGAAACCGGACCGCCGAAGCGATCGGGTGCTCGGCCGACCCGAGTGCCGCGCGGCCCGCCGCGACGGCATCGTCCAGATCCGCCTCGGCTGCCGTCCATTCGAAGCGCTGGTTCAGCAGCGTCATCAGGTTGAACAGGTGCGCCGGACGGTCGACCTCACCGCCGGCGTCGACGGCGGCTCGGCATGCGGCTATCCCCAGGTCTGTCAGGACGGGATCCGCGGCCGTCAGAGCGGCGTCGGTGATCACCGACGCGTAGAACGGACCGAGTTGCGCGGGTGTCAATCCCGGATATCGGTTTTCCCGAAGCCAGCTGAGCACCGGTGGTGGCACCACACCGGGGAAGGATTCGGCAAGCGGGGCGAACAGTTCCGTACAGATCTGGATGTCAGGCCCGATACCGCCCGGCGGGAGGGCGCAATGCCGCAGCCAGTGCAGCATTCCGAGTTCTCGAAGCATCTCGGGGGGCAAACTGGTACCGATGGCGGGCACGACCAAGCGAGCGGCGTCTGCCACGGCCTCGGGTGTGGTGACCTCGTCGGATTCGTTTGTTTCCAGGCAACGTCGGATGCGTTCCAAGAGCGAGATGCCCACTCCTCCCCTCGTCACCCACTACGGTGCGGTAGACGATTCAGGATGGCACAAGGAAGGGGCGAAGTGACGGCCTTCGACGAGGGACAAGCGCTCGTTCTGTGGTGCACCGCCATGCCGGATCTGCGCCAGGCCGCCATCGCCGGCCGGTGGACCGACCGGCTGGAACGCACCGCCTCCCGCGTGCGCGCGGGTGGTTCGGCGTTGGACGCGTGCCGGCAGTTCGACCTGCTCGACGCCGAGTCGGCGGAGCCGACCAGGAACGCGGGCGCTCCCGACCGCATGCCCGTATATCCCAGCACGCGGAGCCCTCGCCTGCCACGGACCGGACGCGGCGAGTACAGCTGCCCGCGCAGGTTGTGCATGCGCCACGACCATCGGGACGACAACGGGCACCCGCCCGTCTGTGCCTTGTTCGACAACGAGCCGATGCTGCCGACGGGCGCGACGCCGTGAACCCCTTCTTATCGTCTCTGAGCGGCAAGCTCGCCGAGCGATGGGTCGCGACCCTCGTGCTACCGGGGGCGCTGTTCATCGCCGCGGCGGTGTGCGCGGTCCGACTGGGCCACCGTTCCGCGTTCGACCTTGTCTCGGTGACCGGCTGGATCGTGCGGGAGACACCACGCCTGCCGGTCGCGGCGGCGGTCTTCCTGCTGGCCGGTGCCACGGCGACGGCCATGGCCGCGCAGGCGGTCGGCAGCCTGGCCGAGGCGGTCTGGACCAGACCGTGGCGCGGGCCTGCTGCCTGGCTCGCACGGGGGTTGGTGGCCTTACGCGGCAGGCTCTTCGATCGAGCGGCGGCCAGGGCGGGGGTGGACCCGGTATCCGCCTACCGTCCACGGCATCCGGCCTGGATCGGCGAGCGGTTCCGGCTGCTGAACGCCCGGATCGCCGGGCAGTACCACGGACTCGATCTGGGCTTGGTGTGGCCGCGTATGTGGTTACTGGTCCCGGAAACGGTTCGCACTCCGGTGCAGGCGGCCGAATCCCAGTTCAGGTCGGCCACCAGGCTCGTCGGCTGGGGCGTGCTGTACCTCGGCCTCGGGATCTATTGGTATCCCGCGGCGCTGGCCGGAATCGGCACCATCGCGGTGGGGTGGAGCCGGGCCCGATCCACCACCGCGACGCTCACCACGTTGATCGAAGGCACGGTCGACACCCATCTCGACACGATCGTCACCGCTCTCGGCCACACCATGCCGGCCGCGGGCTTCACCGGCGATCTTGCCCGCCGGATCAACGACCGGCTGGCCAAGGGCGACTGACCACCGCCGAACGGTCTCGGCCCAAGGCCCACGGCCCGGGTAATTGTCCATATTGGACGGACATGGCGGCGGGAGGCGTCACCACATTGTCCGGAAACGGTCTGCGCGGATGCCGATCAGCGGTGTCGGCGTGGGTCGGCTTGCGATGGTTCGGCAGGCCGGGTGGTCACTGGTCGGCGTAGCGCTTGGCGAGCTCCTCCTCTCGGGCGGCGGGCCAGGGGCAGCGGATGTCGCCCTGGGTGGCGGCGAAGAAGAGTTCCATGTGCACGTGCCAGGCGGCGAGGGCTTCGGGGCCGTGTGCGTTTTCCTGGAAAAGGGTCACGGTGGTGCCCTGCAGGTGTTCGTGGTGGAACTCCCAGCGCACGACGCCTTGTGGAATGCCGTCCTGGAGCCACTCGTACTCCAGCAGGCGGGGTGCTTCGGAGCGGGTGAGCCTGCCCGGGGTGATGCCGGGGTGGGCGGCGCGGGTGGGAACGGTGTCGGTGGCGCCTTCGGTGAGGAGGGCCCAGACGTCGTCGAGCGGGGTCCAGACGAGGTCGCGGGCGAAGTGGATGCCATCGGGGTTGTCGGTGCCCTCGTCGAGGCCGAACTTCGCGATGTAGTGCTCGATGCGCGAGAGCCATTCGGTGGGTGGCTCGAACTCGGCACCATCGGCGCGGGCGACCAGGGCGTCCAGGCAGGTGGTCCAGCCGGGGACGTCGCGGCCGACGGAGAGCTTCGACGAGACCACGGCGGTGAACACCAGCAGGCAGCCGTCGGCCCGCGGGAGGATCTCGAAGCGCAGCACGTCGTTCGCCCAGCGGAAGGCGAAGACCTTCGGCGGGTCGGACTCGAGCAGTTCGCCCTCGCCGCCGTCGGCGTCGACCGGGGCGGCGTCCGGGAAGGTGAAGCGCAGGGTGCGGCCGTCGATCGTGACCTCGGCCGGGAACCAGTGCTTCATCTCGGCCGGTTCGGTGACCACCCGCCAAACCTTCTCCGGCGAGTGCCGCAACCGGCGCTCGAAGCGCAGCACGGGCTTGCCCTCGATCATCTGCAGTTCCGCGTCCACGGGTCAGTCCCCTTCGTTCTCGTCGAGTCGGCGTTCGAGCGCGTCCAGGCTCTTCTCCCACATCGCGCGGTAGGGCGCGAGCCAGGCCTCGACCTCCGCCAGCGGGCGCGGGTCGACGCGGTACCAGCGGCGTTGGGCGTCCGTGCGGACCTCGACCAGACCGGCCTCGCGCAGCACCTTGAGGTGCTTCGACACGGTCGGCTGGGTCAGCGTCAGCCGGTCGACGAGGTCGCCGACCGGCTGCTCGCGTTCACGCAGCAGGTCGAGGATCTCCCGGCGACTCGGATCCGCCAGCACGGCGAAGGTAGATGCCATGACAGCAATATAGCCGAAGTGGCATATTCGTGCACGATGCGCCCGTCAAGCGAACTCGACGCGACGGTTCAGTTGTTCAGGTGGATGGCCACCTCCGTGGGCAGTGCGGCCGGCAGCCCGCAGTGGGTGTCGTCGAATCCGGTGCCATCGGCAAGACGCTGCCGACGCGGGCGACGTTCGGGGAATGTCGAGACTGCCCAGGCGGGGATCGGAGGCCGTGCGGCCAGGCGCGCTGATGAGGTTGTCGTGGAGCATGAGCAAGTCGACGCAGCTCCCGTAGTGGCGCAGGATGGTCGCCGTGCCGGAGGGGGGCGCACCACTGACCGGTGGTGGCCGCGAACGTATCGCCGCGTGTGCCGGCATAGGTTGCGGGACTGACCGGGGCGGGCCATAGGACGCTGGCGCCGTCGAGCATCTACACCTCAGGCGATTCGGCCGCCGATGCTCGAGTAAACCAAAGGGCCAGGCTGGCGCACCCCGTTAATGGGCGCACCAGCCTGGCCGAAGTCAACGGCTAAGCCTTTGGTCCCGTCCATACGAGTGGACTGTTTCCATTTTCCGGATCGATCATCATGACCGTTCTTCCCATTTCGACCGCAGCCTTGACCGCGCCACTGAGTGCCGAGTAGTCCGTATAGACACCTCTACCGCCGGGGAGTATTTTGACGAACTGCTCGTGACTGAATCCCTTGCCGATGGTTCGGCCTATCCAGTTGTTGTGCAAGTCCATCAATCCCCGATTGTCGGCGTTGCCCTCTTCCATCTCGTGAGCGTCCGTGAACTTCTTCGCATCCGCCTCACCGAAATACACTGTCAGCAGGGCACTCCAGTACGCATGCTGAAATGCGTTGCCAATTGCTCCGTCCTGTGTCGCATCTTCACCATTGCCATATTCATACGATTCGCCGAAAAGTGCCTTCGTAGTGTTTATGGCCTCAAAGTAGATCTCAACATATCTACCCTTCTTTTCGATAGACAACCCCTCGATCAAGGCATTTTCCGCAACGGTAACCGGGACTTTGTAGTAGGTCGTTTTCGGTGGCCCGTTGAGTAGCGGAAACTCTTCCCTGAACTGGTGATTGATTCTGGTCATCTCAGTGTCGTCGAGTGGCCCGACTCCCGGGGTGCGCTCGGAAGGACTCTTCCCGGTGGGGTCGGTGAGGATGACCGGGTTGTTGTGGACGTAGGTGTGGGTGGCCAAGTTGCGGGGGTTGGTGATGCCGCCCGCGACGTTGGAGTCCAGGTAGTCGGGCAGCGCTGGGTCCGCGCTCGCCCAGAGTTGCGTTCTCGGGTTGTAGTAGCGAGCACCGTGGTAATAGAGGCCGGTCTCTTCGTCGAGTTCCTTGCCGGTGAACTTGTACGGCGTTTCGCTCTGGCCTGCCTGCTCCTCCACCCAGGTTTCCCCGAACGGCATGTACTCGAGGTGTTCGGTGACGTTGCCTTGTCTGTCGGTGACGTACCCGGAGGAGCCGAGGTGGTCGGCGTGGAAGTAGGACTGGGTGTTTTCGGGGTCGCCGGCCGCGACGGTCTTGGTGGTGAGGCGGCTGTCGCCGATGAAGATGTGTTTGAAGCCGGTCCCGTTACGTTCGCTGTAGCCACGGTTGGGGTAGAGCGACAGGCCGTCGCCCTGTTTGATGACGCGTTCGCCTGCCGCGTCGTAGGTGTAGCCGACGGTGGCGTCCTGGCAGCCTGCCGGGGTTTGCGGGACTGTCGCCGTGGCGGTGTCCTGGTTGCAGGCGAGCCGGTTCTCCTCGTCCCAGACGTACTGGCGTCGTTTGCCGTCCGAGGCGGTGTTCACCGTGTCGGTGAGGTTTCCGCTCGCGTCGTAGGCATGGGTGATCGGGCCGACCATGCTCGGTGCGTGGGGTTTCCCGCTTCCGTAGTCGTACTTGTAGTCGTAGCTCTTGGCGGTATCGATCGGTCCGGTGGACAGCGGACCGGGCGACGCCGGGCTCCCTCCGCCGCCACCGACCGGCGACACAGGACCGGACCCGCGGTTCAGCGCCGCCGCCTGAGTGGTCGTGCCGGTGATCTCGTGGTGCTGGGTCTTGCCGGTGGTGTTGTGGATGGAGTCGTAACTCAGTGCCAGGGTGTACTTGTCTTGCTGGTTGCTCTTGGTCGTGTACTGGCCGCTGGCGGAGGTGAGCTGGTACAGGTCGTCGTAGCCGAAGGTCTGGCTGCTCGGACCGCCGATCGTCGGGTTCTGTGCCGTGCTGTTGGTCAGCTTCGTGATGTTGCCGACGTTGTCGTAGGTGTAGCCGAGGTTCTGGAACTCGGTGGCACCCGGCGTCTTCGACTTCAGAGTGGCGAGCCTGCGGTCGGCCTGGTCGTAGGTGTAGGTGGTACGCACCCCGTTACCGGCCTGCTGCAGCACCTTCTGGCCGAACTTGTCGTAGTCGAGGCGACCGAGGTAGACGTAGCCGGTTCCGTTCTTGGCTCCGGTGGCGCGGGTGACCTGGCCGCCGGTGTCGTAGTCGTAGCGGAGCAGCTCGCCGTCCGGGTAGGTCATCTGCAGTACACGGTTGAAGGCGTCGAAGCGCCAGCCGGTGGTGTAGCCGCGGTCCGCCTGCCCGGCGATCTTGATGGTGCGGGTTTCCCGGGTGGTCTCGCCCAGCGGGCCGTAACCACGGGTGAGGGTCCCGGCCGCATCGCGGATCTCGGTGATCCGCCCGGCGGCGTTGTCCGGCGCGCCAGGTGCGCCATAGGTGTAGGTGGCGTTGTTGGCCGGGAAGGTCGGGTAACGAACCGCGGTGAGGCGGCCGTGGTCGTAGTCGTACTCGATCTGCTTGCCGCCGGCGGTGATCTTCGCCGTCGGGTTGCCCGCCAGGTCGAACCGCGTCTCGCTGCGGCCCGCATCGGGGCTGTCGAGCACCGTCCGGCGGCCGAGGGTGTCGTATTCGGAGCGGGTGGTGTTGTTCTTGTCGTCCACCACGGTGGTGATCCGCCCGAGCGCGTCGTAGCCGTAGCTGGTCCAGATCACCGGTTGTCCCCCGGCCGGGTTGAACTCCTTGACCGCGGTTGTCTTCTCGCGCAGATCGGCGTAGCTGCGCTTCTGTTTGCCGTTGCCGTCCGTCGCGATCGTTTCGAACCGGGCGACGCCGGCGCGGTCGGGTCCGAATCCATAGGCCATGGCGGTCGTGACGTCGTCCGGTGCGACCGTCTTGACCGGCCGGTCCAGCACGTCGAACGAGGTGCGGGTGGGCGCCACGGTGTCGAAGGCGGCATTGAACGTGGTGTTGTCGTCACCCTTGGGCTCGGTCACGGGGTGATACTGCTCCACCACGCGGCCGGCGAAATCGACCTTGGTTCGACCGGAGACGGTCATGACCTGGTCGGGGGTGTCACCGGGATTGTTCGCGACTGACGCGTCCTTCTTCGTCTGCAGAACGCGTTTGAGACCGTCGGTGAAGGTGACGGTGTCGATGGTGTCCTCACGGACACCTGTGGCATCACGGTCGAGGTGACGCGTGGTGGCGTACGGAACGGCGGCTTCGGGGTGATAGTCGAAGTCGATCGTGACCTTGCCCGACCCGATCTCGTACGGTCCGGTGACGGTGTCCAGCCGGCCCACGCTGTCGTAACCGCACAGCACCTGTTGGCCGTTCTGGTCGGTGGTGCGGTCCGGTCGCCCGTACTTGAGGTTGTGCGTCGCGCCCGACCGCAGCCCGAAGCTGTCCACAATAGACTCGACGTGGACGCCGACAAGCGTGTCGTAGCCGTACTCCAGGCGGTACCGCTGACCTGACTTGCCTGCCGGTTTGGTGACCGCTTTCAGGTTCCCGTCCGGGTAGTACTCCAGGTCGGTGTCGGCCGAGGTGGTGTCGGTGAGGTACGCGCGGACCTGCCGTACCGCACCGGTCACACAGTCCACTGTGGATTCGCTGTGCCGCGACAGGCCGGCGCCGCCGCGCTGTTCGAGCAGATTCGCGGTACCGACCAGGTTGCGTGCCCGGCAAGCCGGGTCGGACGCGGTGTAGCCGTAGGTGGTCTCCACGTCGTCGGCGACGCCTTCGTCGGCCGCGTCGAACGAGCGGATCAAGTTGCCGAAGTCGTCGTACGACATTTCGGTGTAGGTTGACTTGCCGGGTTTCTCGGCACCTTCGTAAAAGCGTTTGTCCACCCGGGACAGTGCTGCGAACACGCTGCCCGGTGCGGTGTCGCGGAGCTGATAGGTGTTGACGGTTTCGGTGAACGGCCGTCCCGCACCGTCGGCGCTGAGAGTGCGAGCGAGCAATCCGCGGGTATACGGACCGTCGGTGCGGTATTCGTCGGTGGTCGAGCGATAGAGCGCCTCGGCGGCGCCAGGGTCACGTTGTTCGGTGACGACCTTGCCGAAGCCGTGGAACTCGCGTTCGAGCCGGTCGTACTTCCCTTGTTCGTAGCGATAGGTGGTGAGCTGGGTGTCGGCTCCGTCACCGCGATGACCGTCGGACACACTGGTGCGGGACAGCACCCAGCGGGACTCTGGCGTCGCCTGCGTGTTACCGGTACGGGTGTAGTCCAGATCGATCTTCCCACCCAACGGCCGCGTCACCGTGCGGAGCAGGTTCGTGCGGCCGGTTTTGTTGACCGCGACCAGCAGCTCGTTGTCCCGGGTGGATTTGACATGGTCGGCCAGGCCGTCGCCGTTGACGTCACGCAGGCCGATCTCGGCACGGCTGATGCTCGTGGAGGCGTTGACGCCGGGGTTGAACACGAATGTGCCGACCGGGGTGGGGACTGGGAACGTGAAGTAGACGCCCGCTCCGAGGGTGGCGTTCTTGTCGACGGCGATGTCGGTGAACCCGCCGCGGAACGGTGTGGGCGCGGTGAAGCCGGTGCCGGTGTTGATGGCCACCTTGATGGGGTTGGCGCCATCGGTGAAGACACGGTCGGTGAGACCGTCGCCGTTGACGTCGAGCATGCTCGCGTTGGTGAAAGAAGTGCCCAGTTCGGCGGACAGTCCCCCGGCGAAGCCGTAGTTGTCGACGTTGAAACCGAGGTTGACGCCGAGGTTGCGGGTGGAGGCGTCGTTGATCGGTCCCGCTGACCAGGGCTCCCTGGCGGCGAAGCTGTAGCCGAGGTTGAGCTGGGCGTCGCCGTTGGCGAAGACCTTGTCCGGCAGACCGTCGCCGTTGATGTCGACGAGGTCGACGCGGGTGTCGGACTCGCCGCCGCCGAGGCTGCCACCGATCCCGAGTGCCGGTTGGACCGGGCCGGAGGTGGCGGTGTTGTTGCTGCTGCCGGCCTCCGGAGCGGCCAGGCCCTGCGCACTGGCCAGTGTCGCGGCCTCACTGCCGGCGGAGTAGGACACGTTGCCGGACAAGGTGTCGGACTCGCGGACGTTGCCACCGAGCGTGCCGCGTCGAGCGCCTAGCCCGCCGTTCATGTCGGTGAATTGGATCTCCTTGGCGCCGACGACATCGGGAAAGCGGTCACCGTTGAGGTCGACATAGTCGACGGAACCCGCGGTGATCCCGCCGACGACCGTGCCCCCGAACGGACCGGCGGACAACGTGCCGGAAACCTGACCGGTCACGCCGCGGCGCATCACGGTGCGGTCACCGGCGACATCGGCGTCGGTGACCACGTCGATGGTGTCCGCGCCGAGCCGGGAACTGGTCGCCATGGTGGAGGTGAACCAGGACGACTCGTCCTGCGCGGCCCAGCCGCCTTTGGCCGGGTTCGGAGCGAAGATCGCCAGCCGAGGCATGGTGATCCGGGGGTTCGCGGCGAACCCCGCGATGTCGGCTTCCTTGGGTTCCCGGGGAAGGGCGTCCTTGAAGCTCTGGTCGATCGCGAGTTCGGCCTGCTTGATGGGCTGGGTGGCGCGGTCGCGGTTGGCCTGGTAGCCGATCACACCCCAGCCGCGGTAGGGCTGCGGGAACGCACCCTGCTGAGCGGAGCCGTGTGCCGCGCTCGGCGCCGGGCTGAACGTCGGCCATGGGGAAGAGAGGTCGTAGGTGACCTTCGCGGACTGTTCGGCGATCAAGCCGAACAGGTAGGGATCCGTTGTGGAGTGGTCGAAATACAGCTCGTCGCCCTCGGTGACCGGGACGACCACGTCCAGGTCCTGGCCGGGCGAGCCGTACTGCCCGTTGACGATGTCGACGACCCGCTTCCCCAGCAGTTGCCCCCCGCGTTTCTTGACGGTGAACGCGATCTTGGTCGCTCCGGGGAAGCCGAAGTTGAGCTTCACACCCGGCCGGACCCTCAGCTTGCCGGTCTTGGTCACCTTGTAGGTCTGCTGCGGCGCCTTGAGGGTATCCGCGGGATACATGTCCAAGTCGAACGGCGGGCTGATCACCAGGCTCGGCTGGCCCTTGTCGTCGACCAGCGACTCCACCCCCGGCGCCTCCGTGTAGTGCGCCTTCGGCACCCAGGACACCGCGGAAACGTCGATCGGGGAGTCGGTCTTGATATGCCACGACATCTTCTCGAACTGGCTGACCGGGAGGCTCATGTCGATCGTGGTGGTCCCGGTCGACCCGGCGGGCAGGACCTTGCGGAACACCTCCGCCGGAGCGTGCACCCCGTTGCCCTTCGTGATCACCACGGCCACGTCGTCCGAGGTCACCTTGCTCTTGACCACGTCGCCGGTCAGCCGGAGCTTGCCGGTCACCGGCACCATCACCTGCGACGAGCGGCCGCCGAGCGTGAAGTCCGCGGACGCACGGAAGACCGTGCTGGCCAACCCGTTCACGTCCGTACCGGCCGCCAGGTCGGTGTAGGTGATCGTCGGATCCCATGCCACCGTGTCGTACTTTCCGTCCAGAATGGACTGTGTACGGAAGTAGAGCGCGTCGCCCTTCTTCACCGCGACCGCGGACACATTGGCCGGGGTGAACTCCGTGTGGTCGTCCGGGCCGATTCGTTGCGCCCAGAGTTCGGTGTCCTTGGCCTGGATGGTGACCCGCACACCGTCGGCTTTGGTGTACGCGGCTCGCGCGGGCGAGGGGTCCACGGTCAGCTGCACCCGGCCGTCGACCCGGACGGTGCCGTCGAACGGCGCGACCCAGCGGCGTACCGAGTCCAGCAGCGGCGAGTTGTCGACCTGCTGGTTGAACTGCGCTGTCTGGTCACCGACGATCTCGCCGGTTACCGCCCCGCCGCCGACCGGCACCGGGGTGCGGGTGGAATCGGCGCTGTAGGCGGGCTGCCCGTTGGCGTCCAGGTAGCCGAACAGCACACCGCCGTTGTTGACCAGGTCGGTGAGGCCGTCACCGTTGACGTCGCTGAAGAACCGGTCCGACGTGGTCGTGGTCCCGATGAAGTCCAGCTGCGCGGCGACAGTGAGGACGAACGCCTCGACACCGATCGTGCCCGACAACGTCCGTTCGGTGGAGATCCCCGGGAGGTCGCGCAACCTGACCGGCGGGTCACCGAACTTCGGTTCACCCCCCGGCGTGCTCAGATTGGGGCGGTAGTACACGTCGTTGTTCTTGCGGAAAACCTTGTCCGGCAGGTTGTCGCCGTTCACGTCCACCAGCGCCGACAGGCCATCGGACTGGCCGGCGTTGAACCCGACCTTCAGCCCGACGCCACCCTGCTTGACCGGTAGCCCCTGCACGTTGTAGCCGGCGAACAAGTGCGCGCCGAACCCGACGGAGGTGTTCGCCGAGATCGCACTCGCCTCACCTTCACGGATGTTCACGCCCAGGTCGTCATCCGGGACCGACCACCCGGCGGCGCCGGCGAACCCGGTGTAGTTGCCCGCCTGGTCACGCACCTCGTCGAAGTAGTCGAACGAGTGGGTGTTGAACAGCTTGTCGTCCTCGCCGAACTGCGACACCGAGGCGAGGAGGGTTTTCGCGTAGGCACCGGTTCGGTAGTTCAGTTCGTAGGCACGGATCAGCTGGTCGTCCAGCTTGACCTCGACCCGCCGCAGCAGGTCCGCGGTCACCTTCTTGAATCCGCCACGAGCGTCGATCTGCACGTCGCCACGGCGGGGCTCACCCCTGTCTCGGTCGCGCAGGAACGTCACCGAATACCGGCCCTCGGCGTCGCCGTTTCCGGTGTAGGTGATCCGCCGCGGATACAGCGCACTGCCCGGCACCGTCGACTTCTCGGTGCCGCCGTCTTCCACCCTGGCGTAGTGGTAGCGCATCACGTTGTCGTTGGTGTCGCGGACCTCGCGCGCCGCCCACGTCGCCACGTGGCCCGCGGCATCGGTCAGGGTGGTGTTCTCGGCCCCGCCGAACACCGTGCGCGTGCCCGCCTTGTCGGTGACCTCCCACCAGTAGTTGGCGGGTTTGTCCCCGTGTCGCACGATCCGGTCGAACCGGCTCTCCACGCGGGCGTGGAACACCTTCTCCGCCGACCTCTTTCGCAACTCGCCCCGATGGGCGACCGGGGTGAGCTGCTCACCGTTCAGGAGATAGGTCTCGGTCTCCAGAGCCGCGTCATACCGCGGTACCCCCCAGCGGGTGTCGACCGTGAGCGTCGGCATGGCGACGTCCCACCCGACACCCAGCCAGCCGTTCGCGCCTCCCGAGCTGTACGCCACCGCCAGCTTCGGCTCCAGACCCGCCCGTCCCTTGGGCACCTCGAGCGGGTAGGACATCCGCGCATCGCCGGAGTTGTTCGCCGACGGTGGCGCGATCAGGTTCACCCCGGCCCCCGGATCGGCGGCCTTGATGTCCTTGATCCGATTCGGATCGAACGCCGTCCCCTCGGGATGCTCCGGCACGGTCACCGCGCCATCCGCACTTGACGCCTGCCCCGCCGCACGCAGCAAGGCGGGCGGGCCCGCACTCGGGACCACCATCGCCACCAAAGCCAGGAACAACAGCACCACCACGGCCTTGTGGCGATGACGAACCGGACGAGCCCACACGAAGGCAGACATGCCCCCGACCCCCTCTGGATGAATGAATTCGGCTACCTGGACCCGGCAATCCCTGTCGCACAGGGGATCGAGCGGTGACACGTGTAACGAAAGACGTTCGATCGAACAGTCGAAACGAACTAGTGCGTTCGGACGAACTCCTCGCTGGGGTCAGCGCATGCTCCCCGCGAAAGAGACTTCGATCTTCGGTGACGCTATCGGCGGGTCATTAAATTTCGATGAAACGCCTGTTCTTGCGACGTGCCACTGTGTCAGCGCGCGCCGAAGTCTTCGCACCGGCCGATCCAGTACCGACACCAGGCGGGGTAAGGCTCAGGAAGCCGGTTTGTCCGCCAGCTGCTCGAGGCGGGCCATCTCCACGTCGAGGGCGGTTTGCGCCCGGCTCACCGTCTCCGAGCTGTATCCGCCGCTCGACCGGGCTCGCTGAAGGCGTTCGGACTGTTCGGTGAGGACACGCAGGCGCAGCCGCAGATATTGGTGGACGTCGGTAGCCGAGCGGCCGACCGGCGCCTTGCCCGGAACGCGCACGTCCGAACGCACCCGCTCCAGGACCGCCTCGCTGAACGGCCCCTCGGCCGGATCGTCCAGAACGGAGTTCGCCGCCTCGGCGAGCTCGGTCATGAGCCGGACGTACTCCTGACGCGCCCGGTCCGGGTCCTCCGCGGGCACCCGCGCCGCGCGGATCACCGCCGGGAGCGTCATTCCCTGCACCAGCAGCGTCGTGGTCGCCACCACGTAGGCGATCAGGACCAGCAGAGCTCGATCCGGGGTGTCCTGCGGAAGTGTCTGCGCCGCCGCGAGGGTGATGGCGCCGCGCATCCCCGCCCAGCCGAGCACCACCCCGCCGCGCCAGCCCAGGGTCTCGGTCAGCCGGAACTCGACGTCGGCGGCGGCGCGATCGAGCCGTTTCCGGAAATGCGCCACCCGTCTCGGTGACGCTTTGTCCAGTCGCTCGGTGACGGCGGCATTCGACTCGTCGCCCCGCAGCACCGCCTGTGTCGTTTCCAGCCGCGGTTTGAAGCGCGCGGCTTTCCGCTGCTCACGGTACAGGCCGGCGACCAGCGGTCCGACGAACACGACCCGCGCGACGATGACGAGAGCCGACGCGGCCAGGCCGATGACGAGCGCCCGCCAGACGCTCGATCCGTCCTCGTGCGCCTCGTCGATGAGGGTCTTCACGCTGAGTCCCATGAGCAGGAACATCCCGCTCTCCAGCAGGAAAGCCGCGGTGCGCCAGTTGACGGTCTCGGCGAGGCGGTCCGTCGCGCGCAGATGTCGCGGGGCGAGATGGCCGGTCACCAGTCCGGCGACGACGACGGCGAGCACGCCAGAGGCACCGGCCTCCTCCGCGGGCAGGAAGGCGATGAACGGGACCACGAACGAGATGGCGGTGTTGAGCACGGCGTTGCCCAGCAAGGCGCGCGCCCGGACGTTGACGATCCCGACCAGGATCCCGATCCCGACCGCGACGACGACCGAGAAGGCGAACTCGCCGACGACGCCCCAGACGGACACCGACCCGGCGACCGCGGCGACGGCGGACCGCAGCAGCACGAGCGCCGAGGCGTCGTTGACCAGCCCTTCGCCTTCGAGCACGGTCAGCAGCCGCGGTGGCAGACCGAGCCGCCGACCCACGGAGCTCGCCGCGACGGCGTCGGTGGGGCTGATGACCGCGCCGAGCGCGAACGCGGCGGGCCACCCGATCCCCGGCACCAGCCAGTGGAACAGCCAGCCCGCGCCCAGTGTCGTCCCCACCACGAGCAGGACCGCGAGGCCGGTGATCGGCCGGATGTTCCGCCGGAAGTCGACCATCGGCATGTTCACCGCCGCCGAATACAGCAGCGGCGGGAGCACCCCGGCGAGGATCAGCTCGGGTTCGACCTCCGGATGCGGGACACCCGGCAGAAAGCTCAGCCCGATACCGGCCACCACGAGGCTCAGCGGAGCGGCCAGGTTCAGCCGTTCGGAGAACGCGGCCACCACCACGATGAGGACGACGCCGAGGACGGCGACGAGAGTCAGGTTCACCGGCTGTACGTGTCCTCTCGCGTTCGCGGCACTCCGAACGTGTCCATTGGTGACACGACGGCGCCGCACCCGCAAGTCGGAGCGGTGAGGTCCGGGTATCGAGATCTCCGAGTACGACCGGCCGCGACCGAAGACCCCGGCACCGTCGAGCGGCACGAAGACGCTCTCGCCGAGCACGGCTACCACCGGCATCACAACGCAATCACCGACCGGCTGCTGTACGTCCGCACGCACATCCTGCACGTCGTCACGAAGGGCAGCTGGCCGACGCGGCACGGTACGCCGAACTCAAACGGGCGATCGTGGCCGCCGGAATCGGCCCCGCCCAGTACGCCGCGGCGAAGACGGAGCTGATCCAGGAGCTGACCGACCGGGCCCGCCGCGCGCTGGGCCTGCCCTCGATTCCGGTGTGGGAGAAGTGAACGAGGCTCAGTGGCTCCCGAAGAGCTCGGTCAGCCAATCGTGTAGCGCGGCCGCGGCCGCCTCCGCGTGTTCGGTGAGCAGCGTGTAGTGATTCCCCGGCAGATCGACGGTCCGTACGCAGAGCGCGGTCGGGAACTGCTCGTCCGCGGTGAACCCCGGCAAGCCGGGCAGGGACTCCGCGGCCCGCAGATGCAGGGTCGGCGTGCGGATCGGAACCGGCTCCCAGGTGTCGAAAAGCGTGACGTACCGGCCCATCGCGCCGAGCTGGCTCGCCATCGAACCCGTCTTCCCGCCGGCGAACAGTTCCTGTCGTCCGGCTTGTTCCTGCATGAAGCGCCCGCGCACCTCGTCGCGGTCCGAAGCGGGCAGGTAGATGTCCACCAGCACGACGGCGTCCGCGGGGCGGTTCCGCTGCTCCAGATACTCGGCGAACGCGCGGGCGACCCAGCCGCCCGCGGAGTAGCCGACCAGCACCAGCGGTCCGTCGCCCACGTGCTCGTCGAGCGCGCGGCGCTGGGCTTCGAACAGGCTGGGCAGGTCCGGGGGCAACGGCTGGCCGTCGGTGAACCCCGGCGGCCACATCGTCCACATGTCCCGGGGCCGCTGCATCGCGGGAGCGATGAACGAATACGCGGCGTCGGTGATCGGCGAGACCGGCGGCACCGCGCAGACCAGCGCGGGACCACCCGAACCGACGGACAGCCGCGAGATCCCCACCAAGGCGGCCGCGTCCGACGCGTCGTCGAACGACTCCCTCAACCGCCCGGCCATCCTGGCCAGACCCATCGCGTCGTGCGGCCGTCCCTGCTCGACACCCCGCAGATACAGCGAAACCAGACTGTCCGAATCGGACTCGTCCGTCGCGGCCCCGCCGGAGCCGTTCTCGGGCACCTCGTCCGCGAGGAATTCCGCCAGCTCCTCGACCGTCGGGTAGTTGAGCACGTCGGTCAGCTGGAGGTCGACACCGGTCGCGCCCGCGATCCGGTTGCGCAGTTCCACGGCGGTGAGCGATTCGAAACCGAGGTCGCGGAAGGTGTCGTCCAGCGGGACTTCACGTCCCCGCGGGTACTTCAGCACCGCGGCGACATGTCCGCGGACCAGCCGGACCAGGCGTGCCCGCCGCTCCTCCGGCGACAGGGCGGCCAGGTCGGTGTCCGGCTCGGCGTGGTCCTCCCCCGCCGTTCCACCGTCCCCGAACTCCGGCAGGATCGGCTCGAGCCAATACCGGTCGCGCTGGAACCGGTAGGGCGGAAGATCCACCTGGCGTGCCCCGCTGCCCTCGAACACGACCCGCCAGTCCACCTCGACCCCGGCGACATGGGCTTCGGCGACGGCGCGCAGGAACCGGGCCGGACCGCCTTCGCCACGTTGCAGCGTTCCGAGTACCGAGGCGGTCGCACCGCTCGCGTCCAGGGTCTCGCGCATCGCGCCGGCGAGCACCGGATGCGGGCTCACTTCGAGCAGCACCCGGTGGCCGTCCCGCAGGAGCGTGGTGGTCACCTCGTCGAACCGGACCGTTTCCCGCAGGCCTCGGTACCAGTACCCGGCGTCCAGCGGTTCGCCGTCGAGCCACCGGCCGGTCCGGCCGGAGACGAACGGCAGCACCGGGTCTGACGGCACCAGCGGCGCCAGTTCGCGCAGGACGGTGTCCCTGATCCGCTCGACATGAGCCGAATGCGACGCATAGTCGACCGGGACGCGGCGCGCCCGCAGGCCTCGCTTCCCGCATTCGCCGAGCAGTTCCGTCAGCGCGGCCGGGGTACCGGAGACCACTGTGGACAGTGCGCCGTTGACCGCGGCGACGGTGAGCTCGCCCGGTACCCCGTCGATGAGTTCGGCCGTCGCTTCGGCGCCGAGAGCGACCGAGACCATCCCGCCGGTTCCCGACAGCGCCGTCAGCGCACGGCTGCGCAGCGCGGCCACCCGCATGGCGTCGGAAAGGCTCAGGCCACCGGCGATCCAGGCCGCCGGGATCTCCCCCTGCGAGTGACCGGCGACGGCGGCCGGCTCCACACCGTGCTGCCGCCAGAGCCGGGCGAGCGAGATCATCACGGCCGCCAGCACGGGCTGGACGACGTCGACACGATCGAGTGACGGCGCGCCCTCGGCCTGGCGCAGGACGTCGACCAGAGACCAGTCGACGAACGGCGTCAACGCCTTCTCGCACTCGACGATCTGCTCGGCGAACACCGGTGAAGCGTCCAGCAGGTCCACCGCCATGCCTTGCCATTGCGCACCCTGCCCCGGGCAGACGAACACCACACCGGAGTCCGGGATCGCGGTGCCTTCGACCACGAACGGCGACGGTTCCCCGGAGGCGAGCGCGGAAAGGCCGGAGACGAGTTCCTCGCGATCGGCGCCCAGCACCACCGCGCGGTGCCGATGATGGGTTCGCGTCGTGGCGAGCGAATACGCGACGTCGGCCGGGTCCGCGTCACCGAGTTCGTCGAGCAGCTTCTTCGCCTGGGCCGCGACCCCGGCCGCTGTGGCCGCGGAAACCGCCCACGGCAGCAGCGGCGGAGGAGCGCCGGCTCCGGCTTCCTCCGAGGACTCGCCCTGTTCGAGAATGAGATGCGCGTTCGTTCCGCTCATCCCGAACGACGAGACGGCGGCGCGGCGGGGACGGCCGGTCTCCGGCCAGGGAACGGTTTCGGTGGTCAGGCCGATCCCACCGCCGTCCCAGTCGACGTGCGGCGTGGGGCGGTCGAGATGCGGCAATGGGGGCACGAGACCGTGACGCATCGCCATGAGCATCTTGAGCACGCCGGCGATCCCGGCGGCGGCCTGGGTGTGCCCCACGTTGGCCTTGGCCGAACCGACGAGCACCGGCTCGGCACGGCCCTTCCCGTAGGTGGCCTGCAGCGCCTGCGCCTCGATCGGATCGCCCAGCTTCGTGCCCGTGCCGTGGGCTTCGATCACGTCGACGTCCTGTGTGGACAGTCTGGCGTCGGCGAGCGCGTCGGTGATCACCCGCTGCTGCGCCCGCCCGCTGGGCGCGGTGAGACCGTTGGAGGCCCCGTCCTGGTTGACCGCCGACCCCTTGAGCACGGCGAGCACCCGGTGCCCGTTGCGCCGCGCGTCGGAGAGCTTCTCCAGAACGACGATCCCGGCGCCTTCCGCCCAGGCGGTGCCGTCCGCCGCGGCGGCGAACGGTTTGCACCGGCCATCGGGTGCGAGGCCGCGCTGCTGGGAGAACTCGATGAACCGGATCGGGCTCGGGATGAGGGTCGCGCCGCCCGCGAGCGCGAGGTCGCATTCGCCGTTCCGCAGCGACCGGGCGGCCAGGTGCATCGCCACGAGCGAGGACGAACACGCCGTGTCCAGGGTGATCGCCGGGCCCTCGAAACCGAAGAGGTACGACACCCGCCCGGAGGCGACACTGGCCGCGTTGGCGATCGAGACCTGCCCGACCAGATCGACCGGCACCTCCTCCACCCGGGAGGCGTAATCGCCGCCGACCAGGCCGGTGAACACGCCGGTCCGGCTGCCCCGGAGGCGGGCCGGGTCGACCCCGGCGGACTCCAGCGCGTGCCACGAGACCTCCAGCAGCAGCCGGTGCTGCGGGTCCATCACCAGCGCTTCGCGCGGCGAGACGCCGAAGAATCCCGCGTCGAACTCCGTCGCCGATTCGATGAACCCGCCATGGCGGACATACGACTTCCCCGGCGCATCGGGGTCGGGATCGTGGATCTCCGCCAGGTTCCAGCCTCGATCGGAAGGGAACTCCGAGATCAGGTCCCGTCCCTCGACGAACACGTCCCACAGCTGTTCGACCGATTCGACCCCGCCCGGGAACCGGCAGCCGGCGCCCACGATCACCACCGGGTCGGCCTCGGCGCTTTCGAGGCGGTTCAACCGCTTCTTGGTCTCGTACAGCTCCGCCGTCACCCGCTTGAAGTACTCGACGAGCTTCGGGTCATCGGACATGACTAGGCCCCCACGGTTTCGTCGTCGTCACTGGCACGCCCGAACTCCCGGTCGACGAAGTCGTACAGTTCGTCGACGGATGCGGACCGCAGCGTGTCCTCCGCGTCGCCGGAACTCTCGCCTTCCAGCTGCGTCAGCAGGGCTCGCACACGCGCACTCAGCGTCGGGCGCACTTCCGCGTCCTCGTCCAGCTCGGCGACAGTTCGTTCCAAAGCGGTCAGCTGAGCAAGAGCGGGCGAAGGTGCCGGAGCCGCGGGAGCACCGGAGTCGGCGATCTCCGTGCCGAGGTAGCCGGCCAGGGCGTTCGCCGTCGGGTGGTCGAAAACGAGTGTCGGCGGCAACCTGAGGCCCGTGGCCGCGGTGAGCCGGTTGCGGAGCTCGACGGAGGTCAGGGAGTCGAAACCCAGTTCGCGGAAGGGGGTTTCGGTGGGCACCTCGTCGCCCGACGCGTAGCCGAGGACGGCCGCCAGGTGACTCCGAACGAGCGACACCAGCTGCCGTTCGCGCTGGGCCTCCGGCAGCGAACCCAGCCTCCGGATGAGCGCGTCGGGTGCCTCGGTGGGCGTGTCCTGGCGGCGGCCCGCAGCCACCCGCCGGGCGGAGCCGCGGACGACGTCCCGCAGCAACGGCGGGATGCCGTCGCCCAGCCCGGAGATCGTGCCGAGGTCGAGCCCGAGCGGCGCGAGCAGCGCCCGGTCCGAGTCCTGCGCCGCGTCCCAGAGGGCGAGGCCCTGCGCCGCGGTCAGCCCGCGAACGCCGGTTCGTCCCATCCGGGCCCAGTCCGCCGCGCTGAGCCCGCCAGCCATCCCGCCGCGCTCGTCGGAGTCGTCGCCTGGCGCCCAAAGTCCCCAGGCGAGCGAAGTGCCGGGCAGGCCGGAATCCTGTCGCCATCTCATCAACGCGTCGGCGAAGGAGTTCGCGGCGGCGTAGGCGCCCTGTCCGGCGGCCCCGAAGATGCCCGCCGCGGAGGAGAAGCAGACGAAAGCGGCGAGGTCGAGGTCCTTGGTGAGTTCGTGCAGATGCCAGGTTCCGTCGAGTTTCGGCCGGAGGGTGGCGTCGAGCTGCTCGTCGGTCAGGGTGGTGACGACACCGTCCGCGAGCACCCCGGCCGCGTGCACGACCGCGGTGAGCGGGTGTTCCGGTGCCACGGCGGCCAGCGCGGCTTGGACGTCGCCACGGTCGGCGACGTCACCCTTGACGACCGTGACCTCGGCGCCGAGGCCGGACAGCTTGGCGATCAGATCGCCGGCGCCGGGAGTGTCGTCGCCGCGGCGGCTGAGCAGCATGAGGTGCCGCGCGCCCCGGCGTGCGAGGTGCTCGGCGATCAGGCCGCCGAGCCAGCCCGTACCGCCGGTCACCAGGACCGTGCCGTCGGGGTCGGGTTTCCGCGGCACGGTGAGGACCACCTTGCCGACGTGTTTCGCCTGGCTGACGTGCCGGAGCGCTTCCCCCGCGCGCCGGAGGTCGTAATCGCGGCGCGGCGGCATGGTGAGCACGCCTCGGCCGAACAGCGCCGAGACCTCGGTCAGCATCTCGCGGACCCGGTCTTCGCCCGCGGACGCGACCAGGTCGTACGAGTGGTAGCGGACGCCGGGATGGGCCGCGGCCACCGCTTCGGGATCGCGGACGTCGGCCTTGCCGATCTCCAGGAACCGTCCTCCCGGAGCGAGCAGGCGCAACGACGCCTCCAGGAACTCGCCGGTCAGCGAATTCAGCACCACGTCGACCCCGCGGCCGCCGGTCGTCTCCCGGAACCGGGTTTCGAACTCGACCGTCCGCGAGGAAGCGATGTGCGCGTCGTCCAGTCCGAGCCCCCGCAGCGTGTCCCACTTGCCTTCACTGGCCGTGGCGAACACCTCCGCCCCGAGATGCTTCGCGAGCTGGATCGCCGCGATACCGACACCGCCCGCGCCGGAATGGATCAGCACGGACTCGCCCCGCCGGAGCCCGGCGAGATCGGTGAGTCCGTAGTACGCGGTGAGGAACGTGATCGGGACGGAAGCCGCGGCCTCGTACGACCAGTCCGGGGGAACCGGCGCGAGCAGCCGGTGATCGGTGACCGCCACCGGACCCATCGCGCCGGTGAACACGCCGAACACGGGGTCGCCGGGGCTGAGATCGGACACGCCGTCGCCCGTTTCCAGGACCACCCCGGCGGCTTCCGCTCCCGGTACCGCCTTCCCGGGATACATGCCGAGTGCGACCAGGACGTCGCGGAAGTTGACCCCCGCGGCCCGGACGCCGACCCGGACGTCCAGCGGCCCGAGCGGTCCGAGCACCTCCGGACAAGGCAGGAGGGCCAGGTTGTCGAGTGTGCCGTGCCCGGTGCTGTCGAGGCGCCAAGCCGGTTCCGCCGGGACCGGCAGGAGCCCGTCCGCCGCGACCGGATGCAACCGGGGGATCAGTGCCGTCCCGGCCCGGACGGCGATCTGTGCCTCGCCGGTCGCGAGCGCGGCCGGGATCGCGTCGTCCACGGGTCCGTCGGTGTCGAGCAGCACGATCCGGCCCGGATGCTCCGCTTGGGCCGAGCGTGCCACTCCCCAGATCCCGGCGACCGTCAGGTCGATCCGGTCCCCGGCCACCGCGGCGACGGCGCCGCGAGTGGAAAGCACCAGTTTCGCGTCGGCGAACCGGTCCGCGGAGAGCCAGACGCGCAGCACTTCGGCGACCTCGGCCAGCGCCGCCCGGGCCGACGGCACCACCGAACCGTCCTGTGTGGACATCGGGACGACCACGGTCTCCGGGACCGGCCCGCCCGCGGCGATCAGCGCGGCGAGCCCGGCGGAGCCCGAATCGAGCAGGACATGCCCGCCGACACCCGCCGCGGCCTGCCCGCCGGCGGGCACCCAGTCCAGCCCGTACAGCGAGTCGTCCACATCCGGCGCGCCGAGAGCCGACCGTTCGGCGACCGGCCGCCACGCGAGGTTCTCGATCGTGGCCACCGGCGCGCCCGCGCCGTCGGCGAGGGTCAGTGCCACATGCCCGTCGGCACCGGTGACCCGCACCCGCAGCATCGACGCCCCCGCCGCGTGCAGGGTCAGCCCGGACCAGGCGAACGGCATGCTGCCGGAGCCCTGGTTGATCGAATCCAGGAACGGGCCGAGCCCGACGGCCTGGAGCGCGGCGTCGAGCAAGGCCGGATGCAGACCGTAGCCGTCGGTCAGCGACCGGTCCCCTGGCAGTTCGATCTCCGCGAACAGCTCCGCGTCCTCACGCAGCCAGACTTTCTGAAGACCGCGGAACACCCCTTCGTACCCGAACGCCAGCACGACTTCCGGGTCGTCGTAATAGCTGCCATCGAAGGGAACCGGTTCCGCGTCCGGCGGAGGCCATTCGGTCAGCCCGTCGCCGGCGGGCGCGGTGCGGACCCCCAGCAGCCCGGCGGCATGGGAACGCCAGCCCCCGACATCGGCGCCGTCGGGCCGGGAGAACACCCGGACGGGACGGCTGCCGGAGTCCAGCGGTTCGCCGACCAGCACCTGGATCCGAACCCCGCCCTCGTCCGGCAGGGTCAGCGGGGTCTCCATCGTGAGCTCTTCGATCACGTCGCAGCCGACCTGTTCGCCGGCGGACAGCGCGAGTTCCACGAACGCCGTGCCCGGCAGGATCACGGTGTCGTGGGCGCGGTGGCCGGCCAGCCAGGGCTGTGCCCGCAACGAGATCCGGCCGGTGAGCACGACACCGCCGCCGTCGGCGAGGGTCAGCGCGGCACCCAGCAGCGGATGCCCCGACGGGAGCAGACCTGCCGCCTGGACGTCGGCGGTGTCCGCCTCCGGCGCGATCCAGTAGTGCTCGCGCTGGAAGGCGTAGGTCGGCAGTTCGACGGGCGAGGGCGCGACGGGGGCGAGGACCGCCGCCCAATCCACTGACACCCCTCGGGCGTGCAGCGCGCCCACCGCCCGCAGGACGGCTTCGGCCTCGTCACGGTCGGTGCGCACGGCCGGGATCGCGACCATTCCCGGTTCACCGCCGTCGGGCGGCGGCACCATCGCGGACAGGACCGCGGCCGGGCCGAGCTCCAGCAGGGTGGTGATCTTCGCTTCCCGCAGGGCGGTCAGGCCGTCGTGGAACCGGACGGCCGCTCTCGCGTGCTCGACCCAGTACCGGGGAGACGCCAACAGCTCCGCCGTCGCCGGCTCCCCGGTCACGTCGGACACGATCGGGATGGACGGCGGGTGGTAGGTGAGTTCGCCGAGCAGGGCTTCGAATTCGGCGAGCATCGGCTCCATCCGCGGAGAATGGAAGGCGTGGCTGACGCGGAGCCGCTTGGTCCGGCGCCCACGGCCTTCCCAAAGCCGTTCGAGACCGGCCAGCGCGTCCTCGTCCCCGGACAGCACCACGGACTCCGCGGTGTTGATCGCCGCGATCGAAACCCGGTCCTCGAGACCGGCCAGATCGGGCAGGACCTCCGCTTCGGTCGCGTCCACCGAGACCATCGCCCCGCCCTCGGGCAACGCCTGCATCAGGCGTCCTCTGGCGGCGATCACCCGGCAGGCGTCGGGCAGGGACCAGACCCCGGCGACGTGCGCGGCGGCGATCTCCCCGACCGAATGCCCGAGCAGCTGATCCGGGCGCACGCCCCACGACTCGACGAGCCGGAACAGGGCGACTTCGAAGGCGAACAACGCGGGCTGGGTGAATTCGGTGCGGTACAGCAATTCCGCTTCCACCGAGCCGGTTTCGGCGAACATGATCTCGCGCAGTGGCCGGGCCAGGTGCTTGTCGAGTTCGGCGCAGACGGCGTCGAACTCGGCGGCGAATACGGGGTACTCGGCCGCGAGCCGGCGTCCCATCCCCGGTCGCTGAGCGCCTTGACCGGTGAACAAGAAGGCGAGTGAACCGTTGCCGGTCACGTCTTCGACGACGGCGCCGCTCGCCGCGCCTTCCGCGTAGGCGTTCAGCGCGGTGGCGAAGTCTTCGGCGGTCCTGCCGAACGCAACCGCCCGGTGCCGGAAACCGACCCTCGTGCGGGTCAGCGCGCCCGCGATGTCGGCGGGAGCGTGGTTTTCGGCGAAGGATGCCAGCCTGGCCGCCTGACCACGCAGCGCCGCCCCGGTCTTGGCGGAGATCACCCACGGCAGCACCGGAAGCGACCCGGTCGCCGCCACCGAGGCCGCCTCCTCGGCGGGTGCCTCCTCGATCAGCAGATGGGCGTTCGTGCCGCTGATGCCGAAGGAGGACACGCCACCTCGCCGCGGTGTCGTCGTCGCCGGCCACGGCACCGGCTGGGTGAGCAGTTCGACCGCACCCTTCGTCCAGTCCACTTTGGACGACGGAGCGTCGACGTGCAGGGTCTTGGGCAGTTCACCGTGTCGCATGGCCATGATCAGCTTGATCGCACCAGCGACCCCCGCCGCGCCCTGGGTGTGCCCGATGTTCGACTTCAGCGAGCCGAGCCGCAGCGGGCGGTCCGGCGACCGGTCCTTGCCGTAGGTCGCGATCAGCGCGTTGGCCTCGATCGGGTCGCCGAGGGTGGTGCCGGTGCCGTGCGCGTCCACCACGTCGACGTCCTGTGCGGACAGTCCGGCGTCGGCGAGCGCCGCCCGGATCACCCGCTGCTGCGCGGGCCCGCTGGGCGCGGAGAGACCGTTGCTCGTCCCGTCCTGGTTCACCGCGGACCCACGGAGCAGCGCCAGCACGGGATGCCCGGCACGACGGGCGTCGGACAGTCGTTCGAGCAGGAGGAGACCGGCGCCTTCGGCCCAGATCGCCCCGTCCGCCCCGTCGGCGAAGGATTTGCACCTGGCGTCGATCGAGGTCACGCCCTGGCCGCAGAACTCCGTGAAGGTGTCCGGTGTGGCCATCACGGTGATCCCGCCCGCCAGCGCCATCCCGCACGCGCCCTCGCGCAGCGCGCGGACGGCTTCGTGGATCGCCACCAGCGAGGAGGAACAGGCGGTGTCGACGGTCACCGCGGGCCCTTCCAAACCGAAACAGTAGGAGATCCGCCCCGAGATGACACTCGAACTGTTGCCGGTGATGCCGTGCGGGGAGTACTCCTTCGACCCCTTCCACACCAGCTCGTAGTCGTTGCCGGTAGAGCCGACGTACACGCCGGTCCGGCTGCCGCGCAGCTCGTCCGGGTCGATCCCGGCGGACTCGAACGTCGCCCACGCGACCTCCAGCAGCACCCTCTGCTGGGGATCCATCACGAGCGCTTCCCGAGGGGAAATGCCGAAGAACCCGGCGTCGAAAAGTGCCGCGTCGTGCAGGAAACCACCTTCGCGGACATAGGAGCGGCCGGATCTTCCCGCGTCCGGATCCGGGTCGTATAGCTCTTCGAGATCCCAGTGCCGGTCGTCCGGGAACGGCGTGATCGCGTCGCCCCCGTCCCGGACGAGTTCCCACAGCCCGGACGGGGAGTCGATGCCACCGGGAAGGCGGCAGCCCATCCCCACCACGGCGATGGGCTCGTGCGCCCGGCTCTCCACCTCGCGAAGCCGGTCCTGGGTACGACGCAGTTCGGCCGTGACCTTCTTCAGGTACTGGCGGGTCTTGTCCTCTGCAGACATCAAAGCTCCAGGTTTCAGCGCGAGACGCGGACGGTCATCTTCCGCAGGCCGCGGACGACCACGTGGCGGCGGTACTCCAGCGAACCCTCGTCGACCTCGAAATCGGTGAACCGTTCGGCGACGGCCCGGAAGGCGAGCTCGGCTTCGAGCATGGTGAGACTGGAACCGATGCAGAAATGCGGGCCCGCGCCGAAGGCCAGTTGCATACGCTTGGTGGTACGGGAGATCAGGAACCGGTCCGCCTCGGCGAATTCGGCCTCGTCCCGGTTCGCGGCGGCGAGCAGGAGGATCACCACGGTCCCGGCGTCGACGTCGAGACCGGCGACCGTGGTCGGGCTCAGCGCGACCCTGGCGGTCAGCTGGACCGGCGCGTCGTAACGGAGCACCTCGTCGGCCATCGGCGCGGCCAGCGCCGGGTCGGCCCGCAGCAGCGCCAGCTGGTCGCGGTTGTGGTGCAGCGCGAGGATGCCGTTGGTGATCAGGTTCGTGACCGACTCGTGCGCGGCGGCGAACAACGTGACGAGCACGTTCGTCACCTCGTGCCGGGCCAAGGTCTGCCCACGGTCCTCAGTCCGGATGAGGCTCGACACGAGGTCCTCGCCCGGCGCGCGGCGGCGTTTGAAGATCAGGTCCGCGAAATAGGCGTGCATCGACGCGCACGTGCGGTCGACCACGGCCAATTCCTCCGGGGAGAGCAGGCCCAGCCGCCGGAACCCGGCGACCAGCGTCGGAAGCTCGGTCGCGAGCGCGAGGTCGTCCGACCACTCCTTGAGAACGTCCACATCGGACATCGGGACGTCGAGGAGCTCGCAGATGATCCGGATCGACAGCAGATTGGCGAATTCGCCGACCGCGTCGAATTCGTCCGCGCCGGCGATCTCCGAGAACAGTTCGTCGACGATGTTCTCGATCCACGGGCGATAGCGCGCGGTGATCCGCGGGGTGAAGGCCTTGGAGATCAGCCGCCGCTGCCTGCCGTGGTCACCGCCGTCCATGAAGAAGATCGAGTCGAGAACCTGTTTCGCGCCACTGTTCGGCACCAGGCCACGCAGGCCGGGCGAGTCCAGGGTGTCGTTGCCCATCGCCGGATTCCGCATCACGTCGAGACAACTCGCGTAATCCCCGACGACCACCGTGCCGTCCGGCGTGACGAGCGGGCTCGCGGCCCGCAACCTGGCCAGGGTCGGATGCGGATCGATCCGCATGGCGGGGTCCAGCAGGACGTGAAGCGGATTCCCCGGTTCCGCCACCCGTTCGCGTTCGTCGAGCGAAGTCATTCTCAGCGCCCCCGTGGTCGAGTCGATGGACGCCACTCTGCCCGCCACACCGCCGGCCGCACACCTCCGTCTTTGCTCCGCTGCCATGCTCATGACCTGGTAATACATCTGTTCTTCCGATGTGCCCGATGCACTCGGCGGCCTGGCTCGCGCTTCGGCGGCGGCCGTAGTTTCGGAGCCATGTCTGGTGGGGAAGATTTCGCGCGGTCCGGATCGGTCGCGATCGTCGGCATGGCCTGCCGGGTCGCGGGAGCGGCGGACGTTTCCGGGTTCTGGGGTGTCCTGCGCGCGGCGGAGGACATGGTCACCGAGGTCCCGGCGGGCCGCTGGGATTCCGGTGGTGACGCCGGTTCGCGGCACGGGTCGTTCTTGGCCGACGTCGAGGGGTTCGACGCGGCGTTCTTCGGCGTGTCACCGCGTGAGGCCGCGGTGCTCGACCCGCAGCAACGGCTCGCGCTCGAACTGGCGTGGGAGGCGTTGGAAGACGCCCGGCTGGTCCCCGCCACCCTGCGCGGCCAGGACTGCGGCATGTTCCTCGGCGCGATGCGGGACGACTACGCCCGGCTGGCCCAGGAACTCGGTGTGACCACCCAGCACAGTTTCACCGGCCTCCAGCGCGGACTGATCGCCAACCGCGTGTCCTACTTCTGCGGACTGCGCGGCCCGAGTATCACCGTCGACAGTGGACAGTCATCCTCCCTCGTCGCGGTGCATCTGGCCGCGCGGAGCCTGCTCTCCGGCGAATCCACCATCGCGCTGGCGGGCGGGGTGAACCTGAACCTGGTCCCGGCGAGCGCGCGCGAGGCCGAGAAATTCGGCGGCCTGTCCGCCAGCGGGCGTTGCCGCACTTTCGACGCGGCTGCGGACGGTTTCGTGCGGGGCGAAGGCGGCGGCATCGTCGTCCTCAAGCCGCTGGACGCCGCGATCGCCGACGGCGACCGTATCTACGCGGTGATCGCGGGCAGCGCGGTCAACAACGACGGCGGCGGCGCCGGTCTCACCGTGCCGGACCGGGCGGCCCAGGAACAGGTGCTGACCCAGGCACTCGAAAGCACCGGTCTCGCCCCGGACGCCGTCGGCTACGTCGAACTGCACGGGACCGGGACCAAGGTCGGCGACCCGATCGAGGCCGCGGCACTGGGCGCCGTATACGGCCGTCACCGGTCGGCGCCGTTGCCCGTGGGGTCGGTGAAGACGAACCTCGGACATCTCGAGGCCGCGGCCGGGGTGATCGGGCTGATCAAGGCGACGCTCGCCGTCCACCACGGGGAAATCCCGCCCAGCCTGCACTTCCGCGAGCCGAACCCACGGATACCGTTGGACGAGCTCAAGTTACGCGTCTGCACTGAGGAGATCCCCTGGGACGCCGCCGAACGTGCCGCAGGCGTCACCTCACTCGGGATGGGCGGCACGAACTGCCACGTCGTGCTCACCACGGCTCCGGAGGCGGCACCGCCCACGGCCGTCGCGGGACCGCCGTCCGCGGCTTGCGTGGTCTCGGGCCGGACGCCGTCCGCGCTGCGCGCGCAGGTCGACCGGCTGCGGGCCCATCTCCGCGCGCGTCCGGACCAGGACTTCTCCGAGCTCGCCTGGTCGCTGGCCACCACGCGGACCGCGTTCGAGTACCGGGCCGCCGTCGTCGCGGGCGATCGGGCGGAACTGCTGGCCGCGCTGGACGAGGTGAGCACCGAGGTACCGGAAGCCGTTCCCGGCTGGTCCGCGGAGCTGCGGTTCGGTTCGGCGCCCGGAGACTTCGGCGACGTGTTCCCCTCATTCACCACGGCGTTCACCGAAACGCTCGCGCTCTTCGGCGAACGAAGGGACAACGCTGCGGCCCGGACCTTCGCTGCCCAGGTCGCGATCCACCGCCTGCTGACCGACGCGGGGATCGAGCCGGAAGCGGTGTCCGGCGAAGGGATCGGCGAGTTCGCGGCGGCGTACGTGACCCGGACGATCCCGACGGGCGAGCTGATCGACGCGGTGCTCGCCGCTCCGGCGGCGGGACACGCGGGCGAAACGGCCGTGCTCACGACTTCGAACGGACGAGAGATCCCGATCCGGTCCGGCGTCCGGGGATTCCTCACCGCGGTGGCTTCCGCGTACATCGAAGGCGCCTCCGTGGACTGGACCGCGCTGTTCCCAGGTGGACGGCCGTCGACGGTGGACCTTCCCGGGTACGCCTTCCAGCGCGAACGCCACTGGCTCGACACCCTCCCGTCCGCCGAGACATCGTCCACAATGGATACCGAGCGCACGGTCGCCGGAGCCGTGCTCGGCAACGCCGCGGCGGTACTCGGGCTCGACGGCGGGGACGACACGCCACCCGGCCGGTTGTTCACGGAGCTGGGCTTCGACTCGATCATGGGCGCGGAACTGGCCAGGCGGCTCACCGAGGCACTGGGCGTGACCGTGCCCGAAACCGTGATCTTCGACCACCCCACCCCCGAAGAACTCATCCGCCACCTGGGTTCGCTGCTGACCGGCGAGGAGCCGGAGCGCCGTCCTCCCGCGACGGTCTCGGAACCCGCCGAGGCACACGAGCCGATCGCCATCATCGGTATGGCCTGCACTTTTCCCGGCGGGGTCCGCGATCCGGAAGGGCTCTGGCGGCTGGCGGCCGACGGCACCGACGCGATCGGGGAACTCCCCCGCGACCGCGGCTGGGACGTCGACTCGCTCTACGACCCCGATCCGGGCAGGCAGGGGCATTCCGTCACCCGCAACGGTGGCTTCCTGTACGACGCGGCCGAATTCGACGCGGGGTTCTTCGGGATTTCACCGCGCGAGGCGCTGACCACCGACCCGCAGCAGCGCCTCCTGCTGTCCGCCGCCTGGGAAGCGTTCGAGGACGCTGGCATCGTCCCGGCGAGCCTGCGCGGCAGCCGTACCGCGGTGTTCGCGGGCGTCATGCACCACGACTACGCGCCGCGCGTGCACACCGTGCCGGACGGACTCGAAGGGCACCTGATCACCGGGAACACCTCCAGCGTGGTCTCCGGGCGATTGTCCTATGTGTTCGGTCTGCACGGCCCTTCGGTGACGGTGGACACCGCTTGCTCCTCGTCGCTCACCGCGCTCCACCTCGCGGCGCGGTCACTACGCTCGGGGGACAGCGATCTGGCGCTCGCCGGCGGTGTCACCGTGATGGCGACGCCGGAGATGTTCGTCGAATTCTCCCGGTTGCGGGGCCTCGCCCCGGACGGCCGCTGCAAGTCCTTCGCCGCCTCGGCGGACGGCACGGCGTGGGCGGAAGGCGTCGGCGTGCTCGTGGTCGAGCGGCTGTCCGACGCACGACGGAACGGGCACCGGGTACTGGCCCTGATGCGGGGCTCGGCGGTCAACTCCGATGGCGCGTCGAACGGCCTGTCCGCGCCGAGCGGACCGGCTCAGGAGCGGGTGATCCTGGACGCGCTCGCCGACGCCGGTCTTCGTGCCTCAGACGTGGACGCCGTCGAGGCGCACGGCACGGGCACCACCCTCGGCGACCCGATCGAGGCACAGGCGCTGCTCGCCACCTACGGCCAGGCACGGCCGGCGGACCGTCCGCTGCTGCTCGGTTCGCTCAAGTCGAACCTCGGCCACGCCCAGGCCGCGGCCGGCGTCGGCGGCGTGATCAAGATGGTTCAGGCGATGCGGTACGGAATGCTGCCGAAACTGCTGCACCTGGACGAGCCGACCCGGCACGTGGACTGGTCGGCGGGCCGGGTCGAACTGCTCGCGGAGCACACGCCCTGGCCGAACACTGGCCGCAAGCGCCGCGCCGCGGTGTCGTCGTTCGGGATCAGCGGGACCAACGCCCACGTCGTCCTCGAGGAGGCCCCGGACGAACCTGAAACGGCCCCCGAGACCGCTCCGGTCGTGCCGCTGATCCTCTCGGCCCACAGTGAGGAAGCGCTGAGGGAGCAAGCGGATCGGCTGCGCGACCGCATCGGGTCCGACCCTGCGCTCGACGTCCACGACGCCGGTTTCACCTTGGCGAGCGCGAGGACCCGCTTCGCCCATCGGGCCGCCGTGCTGGGCGGTGATCGCGAAGAACTCCTCCGCGGTCTCGCCGCGCTCGCCGCCGGGGATTCGGCGGCGGAGGTCCTCACCGGCGCGGACAAGTCGGATCCACAGCCGGTGTTCGTGTTCCCGGGCCAGGGCAGCCAGTGGGTCGGGATGGCCAAGGAGCTGCTGGACACCAGCCCGGTGTTCGCCGAACGCATGGCGGACTGCGGACGGGCGCTCGAACCACACGTGGACTGGCTCCTGCCGGAGGCCTTGGCCGACAAGGCGGCGCTGGAGCGCGTCGACGTCGTCCAGCCGGTGCTGTGGGCGGTGATGGTGTCGATCGCCGCGCTGTGGGAGTCGCACGGGGTGCGGCCCGCCGCCGTCGTCGGCCATTCTCAGGGCGAGATCGCGGCGGCGACCGCGGCCGGCGCGTTGTCCCTGGAGGACGGCGCGCGGGTGGTGGCGTTGCGCAGCAAGGCGATCCGGGCGCTGTCGGGCCGGGGCGGGATGCTTTCGGTCGCGCTGCCGAGAGCTGAGGCCGGGCGCCGCATCGAGCGCTGGGACGGCAGGGTGTCGATCGCGGCGGCGAACGGGCCATCGGCGACGGTGCTGTCGGGTGATCCGGCGGCGCTGGACGAACTGACCGCCGAACTCCGTGACGCGGGCGTGAGGTCCAGGCGTCTTCCGGTCGATTACGCCTCCCATTCCGCCCACGTCGAGGAACTCCACACTCCCCTGCTCGAACTGCTGGCAGAGCTGGCTCCACGAACGAGCGAAGTACCGTTCCACTCGACGCTGACCGGCGACCTGATCGACACCGCCTGCCTGGACGCCGAGTACTGGTACCGGAACCTGCGGAACCCGGTCGAATTCGACCGCGTGATCCGGCGGCTCGCGGACGAAGGACACGCGTTGTTCGTCGAATGCAGCCCGCATCCCGTGCTCACCGTGGGGTTGCAGGAGATCCTGGACGAGTCCGCTCGCGAGGGCGTCGCGCTGGGCACGTTGAGACGAGACGAAGGTGGCCTCCCCCGCTTCCGGCGCTCGCTCGCCGAAGCCGCGGTGCACGGGGCCGGAGTCGACTGGGACACCATCTTCCCCGGCGGCAAGCTTGTCTCGTTGCCCGCCTATCCCTTCCAGACGGAGCGTTTCTGGCTCACGCCGTCCACCGGGGCCGCCGGGTCGGCGTCCCTGGGCCTGCGGGACGCGGGCCACCCCCTTCTCGGCGCCATGGTGACCCTCGCGGACGGTGACGGATCGCTGTGGACCGGCAGGCTTTCGCTGTCGACCCAGCCCTGGCTGGCCGACCACGCCGTGAACGGCACAGTTCTCCTGCCCGGAGCGGCCTTCGTGGAGCTGGCCTTGCACGCCGGTGACCGGATCGGCTGCCGCCGGGTGGAGGAGCTGGCCTTGGAGAGCCCGCTGATCATCCCGGCCGACGGCGCCGTCGAACTCCAGCTCACGGTCACCGCGGGTGAACCGGGACGACGAAGCTTCACCGTCCACTCGCGGCCCGCGGATTCCGACGGCGAATCGGGCTGGGTCCGCCACGCCACCGGGTCCCTCGCCACTCCCACCGCACCCGCGCGGGATCCGCGCGAGTGGCCGCCGTCGGGAGCGGAACCCGTCGAGCTCGACGACGCTTACTCGCGCCTCGCCGACATCGGTTACGAATACGGTCCCGCCTTCCAGGGACTTCGCGCCTTGTGGCGGCTCGGCGAGGAGCTGTACGCGGAGGTCGCGCTGCCAGGCGAACCGCCAGCAGGATTCGGCATCCACCCCGCGCTGCTCGACGCTTCCCTGCACACGATCCTCGCGGGCCGGACGGGAGACGACACCGTACGGCTTCCTTTCGCCTGGACGTCGGTCGATCTTCACGCGACCGGCTCGACCTTCCTCCGGGTGCACGTCACCCCGGCTGGAGACGACGCGGTCACCCTGAGCCTGTCCGACGGGGCGGGCGATCCCGTCGCGACGATCGAATCGCTCACCCTCCGGCAGGTCGACCTCGCCAAGCTCGCCGGGCCGAGGGCGAATCGCACCCTGCTGCGTGTGGACTGGATCCCGGCTCCGGAGGCGCGGGCGGAGACCCCCTCGTTCGCCGTCTTCGACGATCTGGCCGCGCTGCGCGCTGCACTCGCCGATGGCGGGGCACTGCCCGATCTCGTCGGCGTCCATTGTGGACCCGCAGACACCTCGGCGGATCCCCGCGCCGTCACGATCGAGGCATTGGACCTGGTACGGGACTGGATCACCGACGAGGCCTTCAGCGCCGCGAAGCTCGTCGTGCTCACCCGGCGGGCGATCGCCACCACCGCGGACGACCCGCCGGAAACCACCGGCTCCCCGGTGTGGGGACTGGTCCGCGCCGCGCAGTCCGAGGCGCCGGACCGCGTGCTGATCGCCGACCTCGACCACGAAAGCACACCGGAGCAGGCGCTCGCCGCGGGAGAACCGCAGTCGGCGGTCCGCGGCGGCCGGGTGCTCGTGCCCCGGCTCGTCAGGGCGACCGAACCCGCCGGACAGCGGGAAAGGCCGTTCGATCCTGACGGGACGGTGCTCGTCACCGGCGGCGTCGGCAGCCTCGGCGGGCTGATCGCCGAACATCTCGTCACCGAACACGGAGCACGCCACCTGCTGCTCACCGGCCGCCGGGGCATGGACACCGAAGGCGCCGGCGAGCTGGTCGCCGAGCTGACCAGGGCAGGCGCGCGAGTGACCGTGACCGCCTGCGACGTCGCCGACCGGGACCGGCTGGCCGAGGTGCTCGCCGCCGTCCCCGCCGGGCACCCGCTGACCGCGGTCGTCCACGCCGCCGGCGTACTGGACGACGGAACGGTCGAATCCCTCACCGAGTCCAATGTGGACACCGTGTTCCGGCCGAAGGTAGACGGCGCGCGGAATCTGCACGAGCTCACCGAGGGGCTGGACCTCGCCGCGTTCGTGCTGTTCTCCTCGATCGCGGGCATCATCGGCAACGCCGGCCAGGCGAACTACGCGGCGGCGAACAGCTATCTCGACGCCCTCGCCCACCATCGCCGCGCACTCGGCCTGCCCGCGACGTCGCTCGCCTGGGGACTGTGGGCGCTCGACACGGGAATGACCGGACATCTGTCCGAGACCGACGTCGCCAGGATGGCCCGCCGCGGCCTGCTGCCTCTACCGACCGAGCAAGGGCTCGCGGCGTTCGACGCCGCGCTCACCGGCGCTCCCGCGCTGCTGGTTCCGGCACGCCTCGACGTCACCGCGCTGCGCCATCAGCGTTCGCCCCTGTTCTCCGCGCTGGCCGCGCCGTCGCGACGCGTCGCGGCCGCCGTGCGGGAAGCCGGCGCCGCCGGACCCTCGTTGCCGCCGGAACGGGACGAGGCGGCGATGACCGAGCTCGTCCGGCGTACCGTCGCGGCGGTACTCGGCCACACCACGAAGGACTCGGTCGTGAGCGACCGGGCGTTCCAGGATCTCGGTTTCGACTCCCTCACCGGGCTGGAACTGCGTAACAGGCTCGGGGAGGCTGTCGGGCTGCGCCTGCCCGCGACCCTGGTCTTCGACCATCCGACTCCCGGCGCGCTGGCCGAGTACCTCGCCGACAGGTTCTGGGGGGACCAGGCACCGCGACCCGCCGAGAGCACCCCCGCGCCGGTCCGGGCCGTCGACGACGATCCCGTCGTGATCGTCGGTGCCGGCTGCCGTTATCCGGGCGGGGTGGAATCGGTGCGGGACCTGTGGGAGGTGTTCGCCCAGGGCCGCGACGTGGTTTCGGAGTTCCCCACCGACCGGGGCTGGGATCTGGCCGGGATCTACGACCCGGATCCCGAGACACCGGGCAAGTCCTACGTCCGGCACGGCGGTTTCCTCACCACGGCCACGGAATTCGACGCGGAGTTCTTCGGGCTGTCGCCGCGCGAGGCACTCGTGATGGATCCCCAGCACCGGCTCCTGCTGGAAGTCTCCTGGCACGCGCTGGAATCGGCGGGGATCGATCCGGCCACGCTGCGCGGCAGCAGGACCGGTGTCTTCACCGGCATCATGGGCGGGGACTACGCGCTCCCGCTCGCCGAGCTGCCGGAAGACCTCGTCGGCCAGGTGTCGGTCGCCAACGCCGGCAGTGTCGCGTCCGGCCGGGTGTCGTACGTGTTCGGTTTCGAGGGGCCCGCGATCACCCTGGACACGGCGTGCTCCTCGTCGCTGGTGGCGATGCACCTGGCCGCCCAGTCCCTGCGTAACGGGGAAAGCGAACTCGCGCTCGCCGGTGGTGCCACGGTGATGGCCACCCCGAAGCTGTTCGTGGAGTTCTCCGAGCAACGTGGCCTCGCACCGGACGGGCGGTGCAAACCCTTCTCCGCCGAGGCCGACGGCACCGCCTGGGCCGAGGGCGCCGGGATCGTCGTCATGGAGAAGCTGTCCGACGCCCGGCGCAACGGCCACCCCGTCCTGGCGATCCTCAAGGGTTCCGCGATCAACTCCGACGGCGCGTCGAACGGTCTCACCGCGCCCAGCGGCCGGGCACAGCAACGCGTCATCACCGGCGCCCTCGCCGACGCCGGGCTGTCCACACAGGACATCGACGTGGTCGAAGCGCACGGCACCGGGACCACCCTCGGCGACCCCATCGAGGCCGGAGCGCTGCAAGCCACCTACGGACAGGACAGGCGTCACCCGTTGCTCGTCGGTTCCGCGAAGGCCAACCTCGGCCATGCCCAGGCCGCCGCGGGAATCGCGGGTGTGCTCAAGATGATCGAGGCGATGCGTCACGGCACCCTGCCCGGGCTGCTCCACGACCGGCCCAGCACCCACCTCGACTGGAACGACGGCGGCATCGCGCTGATCACCGAACCGACGCCGTGGCCGGAGACGGACCGGCCGCGCCGAGCCGCCGTGTCCGCGTTCGGGATCAGCGGCACCAACGCGCACGTCATCCTGGAACGACCCGAGCCGGAAACCCCCGAACCCGCCCCGGCGCGAGGAGGTCCGCTGGTCCCGTGGATCTTCTCCGCGGCATCACCCGGCGCGCTGACGGAACAGGCACGGCGGCTGGCGCGCCACCTCACGCCCGCCGGCAATGCGCTCGATTTGGCTTACTCCCTGGCCACGACGCGTGCCCGGCACCGCTACCGCGCGGTGGTGCTCGGCCGCGACACCGGCGACCTGGTGACCGCGCTGACCGGCACCGCCCAGTTCACCGGCGAGGTCGCCGACGGACCGGTCGCGGTGGTCTTCCCCGGCCAAGGCAGCCAGTACCCGGGAATGGCCGGGCGGCTGCGCGAGGATCTGCCGGGCTTCGCCGAGGCATTCGACGAGGTGTGCGCGGAACTTGATCCGCACCTGGACCGTCCGCTCGCGGACGTCGTCTTCGCCGCGCCGGGCACCCCGGAGGCGGCGCTGCTGGATCGCACCGACTTCACCCAGCCCGCCGTCTTCGCCGTCGAAGTGGCCGTGTTCCGGGTGCTGACCGGATTCGGGGTACGGCCGGGGCTGCTCGCCGGGCATTCGGTCGGCGAGATCGCCGCCGCCCACGCCGCGGGCGTGTTCTCGCTTTCCGATGCCGCCACGCTGGTGGCCGCGCGAGGACGGCTGATGCAGGCCCTCCCCGGCGGTGCGATGGTCGCCTTGCGCGCAGGAGAGCACGAACTCGAAGACCTGCTCGCGGAACAGCCTGACCGGGTCGGGATCGCGGCTGTGAACGGCCCCGGCTCCGTGGTGATCTCCGGTGACGAGGACGCCGTTCTGGCGCTCGCGGCGACCGTCACCGCAGGCGGTGGCCGGGCGACGCGGCTCGCGGTGAGTCACGCGTTCCACTCGCCGCACATGGATCCGATGCTGGCCGGCTTCCGGCGGGTGCTGGACACGTTGGACTTCCGCCCGGCGCAGGTGCCGATCGTCTCGAGCGTGACCGGAGAACGGCTCGAACCGTCCGAAGCGAGCACCCCGGAGTACTGGGTACGGCACGCCAGGGACACCGTCCGGTTCGGCGACGCCCTGCGCACGATCGCCGCCGAAGGCGCCCGCACCATCGTCGAAACCGGACCCGGCAACGCCCTCACCACACTGGGACAGCAGGCCCTCGCCGACCACGCGATCGAACTCGTGTCCTGTCTCCGACGGGGCAGGCACGAGACCGAGACGCTGGGCGCCGCGCTCGCGACGCTATACACGCGAGGGGCCGGCGTGGACTTCTCACCGTGGTACGAAGGCGGCCGCCGGGTGGACCTGCCCGGCTACGCCTTCCAGCGCAGGCGCTACTGGATCCACCGGCGACAGTCCACAACGGACACGGTCGCCACCGAACCCGTCTGGCGGCTCAGGAATCCCCGGGTACACCCCCTGCCGACCGGGAACTGGCTGGTGATCGCCCCACCGGCGGACGACCTCGACGAACGGGTCACCAAGGCCGAGCGGGCACTGAGTGAACGCGGCTGCCCGGTACGGACCGTCCGGCACACCGGCTCCGACGGCTGGACGGAACGGCTCGCGGAGACCGCCCCCGACGGCATCCTCTGGCTCGCGGGCACGACGTCCGACGTGCTCGCGCTCGTCCAGGCCTTGGAACGGACCTCGATCGAAGCACCGGTCTGGGCGGTGACCACCGGCGCGATCGCGACCGGTCCCGCGGACGGGCCGCCGGATCCCTGGCAGGCAGCCGTCTGGGGACTCGGGCGCGTGGTCGCGCTCGAAGCACCACACCGCTGGGGAGGGCTCATCGATCTGCCGCCGGAACCCGGCGACGCCGACTGGGCGCACGTCTGCGAGGCACTGACCTGCGACGACGGCGAAGACCACTTCGCGGTGCGTGCCGACGGACTCCACGTGCGACGGCTGAGGACGCTCGAGTTCCCGGAGACCGGGGCGGGCTGGCGACCGTCTGGCACGGTCCTGGTCACCGGCGGGCTCGGCGCGCTGGGCAAGCGGGTCGCCCGATGGCTGGCTGCACACGGCGCACCGCATCTGGTCCTCGCCGGCCGTCGTGGCGCGGAGACGCCGGGAGCCGGAGAACTGCGCGCCGAACTGACCGCGCTCGGTGCCACCGTGACGATCGCCGCCTGCGACGTCGCCGATCGGGAAGCACTGCGAGCCCTGCTCGCCGAGCATCCGGTGACCGGTGTCGTGCACGCGGCCGGGCTCCTCGACGACGGCGTACTGGACGCCCAGTCCGCGCGACGGCTGGAGGCAGTGTTCGAGGCGAAGGCCGGCGCCGCCTGGCACCTGCACGAACTGACCAGGGACCTGCCGCTCGAACAGTTCGTCCTGTTCTCCTCGATGGCGGGTACCTTCGGCGCTCCCGGTCAGGCCAACTACGCCGCGGCGAACGCCGCCGTCGACGCGATCGCCCAGCACCGGGCGGCACTCGGGCTGCCTGTCACCGCGGTGGCTTGGGGGCCGTGGGCGGACGAAGGCATGGGGACCGCGGTCCCGGGACAGAGCCATCACGAAGGGGTGTCGGGCATGAGCGCGGAGACCGCGCTGGCGGCGCTCGATCGCGCGCTCGCCCGCCCGGTGGCCGTGCAGGCGATCGGCGACGTCGACTGGACCGGATTCGCCCCCGCGCACACCGCCACCCGGGCCAGCCGGGTGTTCGACGAACTGGTGGAGGGTCGGCAGGTGGACACGACGGCCGAGATGTCGCTGAGCGACCGGCTCGCCGGGGTATCCGCCGACGAACGCCGGACCGTCTTGCTCGACCTGGTGGTGCGCGCGGTCGCCGCGGTCTCCGGTCACGACGACGATGTGATCGGCGTGCACCAGCCGTTCCGCGACCTCGGGATGGATTCGCTCGCCGCGATCCAGCTCCGCAACCGGCTCAACGCGGAGACCGAGCTCCGGCTCGCCACCACCGTCGTCTACGAACAGCCGACCCCGGCCGGGCTCGCCGGACACCTCGACGAATGCCTCGGCGACGACCGGGCCGACGCGACACGGACCGTGCTCGCGAAACTCCGGGAGCTCGAAACCACTCTGTCCACTGTAGACATCGATGCCGAGATAGCCGAGAGGCTCGAAGCGATGGCGCTCAAGGCGCGCCCGGCGCTGCCCGGCGACGACGACCTCGACTCGGCGTCGGAAGACGAACTGTTCGACCTCATCGACGACGTCCTCGCCTTCGACGACGACGCGTCGGCCGCCTGAGAAAAGGAAAGCAGGGAAATGAGCACTGATATCCGAGAACCGCTGAAGGCAGGCCGTCCGCACATGCCCGGCTATGGCACCCAACAGTGTGAAGCCGGGTTGCTGCCCTGGTCCTGGGCCGACGACAAACTCCGGGCCACGATGAACTACTGGGTCGCGACCGTCCGGCCCGACGGCAGGCCGCACGTGATGCCGGTGTGGGCGGCCTGGGACGGCGAAGCCCTCTGGTTCGGCAGCACCCACACCTCGCGCAAGATGCGCAACCTGCGCGCGGATCCCCGCTGCACCGTCACCATCGACGACGCGCTCGACCCGGTCGTCCTCGACGGCGTCGCGGAGTTCGTCACGGACCCGGCGGCCATCGCCACGTTCGTCGAAACGGCCAACGCGAAGTACTCGTCGGCCTACAGCTACGACCCGGACGTCAACGCCGTCGTGGCGATCCGGCCTGCCTGGGCGTTCGGCATGCGGGCCGAAGACTTCACCGGGACGCCCACCAGGTGGCAGTGGTAGCCGGCTCCCCGCCTCTCACACGACGAAGGGAGCTTTCCTCGCGTCTCACGCGGGGAAAGCTCCCTTCGCCTTCGCTCAGCGCAGGTTCAGCAGCAGCCGGGACGGCCGCTTGAAGGCGCTGTCGGTCCACTCGACCTGGTCCGGGTCCTCGGCGAGCGACAGCCGCGGGTGCCGGTCGACGAAGGCGCCGATCAGTTCCTGCATCTCCATCCTCGCCAGGTTCGCGCCGAGGCAGAAGTGCACCCCGCGGCCGAAGGTGAGATGGGCCTTCTCGTCCCGGTCGAGGCGCAGCTCCCGCGGGGCGTCGTAGATCGTCGGGTCGTAGTTCGGCCCGACGAAGGACGCGACGACCGCCTCACCCTTGCGGATCGTTCCGGACGCCAGCTCGACGTCCTCCAGCGCCACCCGGAGCGGAGCGCCGTCCCCCGGTACCTCGACGCGCAGCAGTTCCTCGACCGCACTGGGGATCAGACCGGGCTCGGCGACCAGGCGGTCGTAGTGCTCACGCGGGGCCAGCAGCCGCAGGAACGCACGGGACAGCACCGATCCGGTCGTCTCGTGCCCGGCGAGGAACATCCCGATCGTGTTGCGCACCAGCTCGTCGTCGGTGAGCCGGTCGCCTTCGTACCGCGCTTGGATCATCGTCTGGAGCACGCCGTCGCCCGGCAGGTGGCGGACCTGCTCGATCAGTTCGACGCAGTACGCCGCGAACTCCATCAGCGCCGCGGTCTGCTCTTCGATCCCGAGGCCGCCGGACGGGAGCAGGAGATCCGACCAGTGCCGGATCCGCTCGGCGTCGATCCCCGGTACCCCCATCACCTCGCTGATCACCTCGACGGCGAACGGGAACGCGATCGTGCTCACCACGTCGACGACCGGACCATCGAGCCCGTCGATCATCTTGTTGGCCATGGTGCGCACCCTGGGCCGCCACTCCTCGACCTTGCGCGGGGTCAGGGTCCCCGCCAGCAGGCGCCGCAGCCGGGTGTGCCGGGGCGGGTCCATGTTCATGATGATGTCGGGGTCGACGGTGAAATCGAGACCGTCGGCCTGCCTCGGCGCCCCCTCGTACGTGAGGTTCCGGCTGAATCGCTGGTCGCTGAGCACCTTGACGACGTCGTCGTACCGGACCGCGAGCCTCGCCACGTCGCCGCTCTGCAGCCGTACGTTGCCGAGCGGGCATTCCCGCAGACGGCGTTCGTAGTCGTCGACAGGGCGGCCGCGCGGGCCCAGCGGGAACGGGAAACTTTCGAGTTCTTCAGCCATGGTCTTCCATCCTCACCGTGGGTGCCGGTGCCGCGGCCTTCGCGGATGCCGGTTCTTGCCGATACAGAACGAGCCGCGGCCGGCGCCGAGTGGAGAACCGCCGCATGACAGGGCGTTCCACGCCCGCGTGGAGCAGCCAGGACAGCGTGAGCGTCACCGCGAACAGCAGTGCCGACACGCCCAACGCCGCCGGTGTGCCCCACTGGTCCCCGATCCACCGCACCCCGAAGGTGAGCACCAGCCAATGCACCATGTAGAAGGCGAAGGAGACTTCACCGAGCCACACCATCCGGCGGCCCGCCAAGAAGGTCGGCCGTCCGTCACGGTCGGCCACCGCGGCCGCCGCGATGAGCAGGCCGAGGGGCACCACCGTGACCGCCGTCAGCTTGTAGGTCATGGGGAACAACGGCGCCACCGCGTAGGCGGCCAGCGAAAGAACCGCGGCCCAGCCCAATCCCAGCGGGAGGCGGCGCCCTTCCAGCACGACACGCGCCAGCAGAATGCCGAACACGAAGTCGAGCAGGCGTACGGGCGCGAACGCGTAGACGAACCAGAACCGCGGCACCGACGTCTCCGCGTACCAGAGGTAGGGCTCGTTCGGCAGGGAGGTCGCGGCGATCGGGACGAGCAGGATCATCGCGACGACCACGCCCGCCCAAAGCCACAGCCGGTCCGGCCGGATGCGGCGGATGTACCGGAACAGCAAGGGGAACGACAGGTAGAACAGCACCTCGCAGGAAAGGGACCACGAGACGATGTTGAAGCCGCCGTCGACCGGCGCCCATGCCTGCAACAGCGACAGGTTCAGCGCCGCGGTCCCGAAGTCGAAGGTCTCGTTCGCGACGAGCCCCAGCAGCAACGCCGCCGCGACGAAGGTGACGACGTGGTTCGGGTAGATCTTGAAGAACCGACGCCGCCAGAACGTCCGCGCCGTGTCCTTCTCCCGCGCGGACCAGGCCAGCACGAATCCGCTGAGCACGAAGAAGAAGCCGACACCGGTGAAACCGCCCTGGATGAACGTCGCCGTCATCGACCTCTGGACGCCGTCGGAGGCGAACAGATCCGCCAGGGTGAGATGGGAGAGAAAGACCGCCAACGCGGCGACGAAGCGCATCCCGGTCAGCGACGGCAAGCGCGCGGCCCGCGCGTTTCGCGCCGCCCGACGACCCGGAACGGCCGCGGACGCATGGGGAATGTCCATGCCCCCATCGTCAGCGGCCGCTCCTCAGCCGGGCATCTCCGCCGGTGCGGACCTGATCTAGGGGTGCGCCCGCGGCGTGTTGCGAAAGCCACTTTCGCAACCTTCAACGTTGTGAAAGTGGCTTTCGCAACGTCGGCCGAGTGGACCAGCCGAACAGGCCGCTGCGGCAACCGGTCAGGAAGCCGAAACCGAGTAGCTGTTCGCCGAGAAGTTCATCCCGCCGCGCGACGACGTGATCTCGAAACCGAACTGCACTTCACCGACCGTCACGTCGCCGTACCACCCGCGATTCTTGATCCAGTTCAGCACGGCGAGCACATCGACCGAACCCGCGTTCGTGTTGGAGGTACGCAGGAACGAGAACACCGCGTTGGCACCGTTGCTCCCCCGGTAGACGTCCCAGGTGTGGCCGCCGACCGACACCGTGGTCTCTTTCGAACCGATCGCGCCCACGGCGCCCTGCTTGTTCATCCACAGCATGATCTCGTAGGCGTTGTTGTTCGCCCAGATGTCGTAAGCCGTCGCGTAGGCGCCGCCACCCGGCCTGGAGACGTTGAAACTGCTGGAAAGGCTCCGCAGTCCGCTCAGCTGGCGGCCGACGTTCTTCGCCGAATGCGGATACGACTTCACCCCACCGGTGTTCGGGTGGTCCGCCCAGACGCCGAAGTTGCTGTAGGAGTTCGCCCAGATCGACTGCGGGCCGGCGCCGCCGCCCCAGACGTTGTTGCGGACGGTGTAGCCGCCGTTCGACCAGGTCCCCCACTTGTCCGAAGAGCTCCAGGTGGCGGCCTGCGCCGTCCCTCCCACCGCCAGGACGGCGACCAACGCCACGACGACACCGCCGATCAAGGATCGTGCTTGCCTACGCATAGCCGGGTTCCTTCCGTGTCTTTTCACCAATGGACCGCTACCGCAGAGAAAACGTGCTGATTCTCGAATCGGAGGTGAAGACGAGATAGACGTCGTGCCGCCCGCTCGGTCCGGATACCGTCGCGCTGGTGGTCGAGTACGTGTACTTGTCGCCGGTGCTGGCGATCCGCGCGGTTCCGACGAGCCTGCCGCGCGGACCGCCGAGCCGGATTTCCACAGTGGACGTTCCCGGTTCGGCACGAGCAGTTCTGGCGGTGAACGTCCTCGCCCCGGACCGGAAGTCCACATCGCCGAAGCGCAGCCAGTCTCCCGCGCCGGCACCGACCGCGTCCCCGCGGGCCTTGCTTTCGTCGACCAGTTCGACACCCGAGTAGTCGTCGAAGTCGATCGCCCTGGTGTCCCGGGACAGATCGCGCGGCGGGATCCGCTCGCCACGCACGGGCAGCGCCGAGCGCAGCCGGATGTCGCCGGCGGACGCGCCGACCATCACCTCGTGGACGGACGATTCCAGCACCCATCTGCCCCGGGTGACGTCCCAATGCCGGAGATCGGGTACCGACAGGCGCACCGTCTTGGTCTGCCCGGGCTCCAGGCGCACCCGCTCGAAGTCGCGGAGCCGCTGGTTCGGCTGCTTGTCACGGGAGACGAGCTGATGGGTGTAAAGCTGCACCACCTCGTCACCGGCACGTTTCCCGGTGTTGGTCACCTTCACCGTGGCTTCGAACGTCCCTTGTGGACCAGGCTTGCCGAGCCGCAGATCGCTGTAGCGGAAGTTCGTGTAGGACAGGCCGTGACCGAAGGCGTAGAGCGGTTTTCCGGTGAAGTACTGGTAGGTGCTGCCGCGTTTCATGATGTCGTAGTCGAGGATGTCCGGGAGCTCGGCGTCCGAGCGATACCACGTCTGGGTAAGACGGCCCGCCGGGTTCACGTCGCCGTACAGCACGTCGGCCAGTGCGTTCCCGGTCTCCTGTCCGGCGTGTGAGGTCCAGACGATCGCCGGGATGTTCTCCTGCTCCCAGTTCAAGGTGGTGGGATAGCTGTTCTCGACCACCACGACGGTGTTCGGATTCGCCGCGCGCACGGCCTTGATCAGCTCGCTCTGGCTCCCCGCCAGCGCCGTCGAGGTGCGGTCGTGGTCTTCCCGGCCGTTGATGAACGGCATGCTGCCCACGACCACGACCGCCGTTTCGGCCGATCGCGCCGCCTTCACCGCGCTGTCGATCCCGGACGTGATCCGCTCCTTGCGGAACTTCGTCGCTCCCGCCGCGTTCGGCGAGCCCAGGGTCAGCGTGCCGTCGGCGGCGACGGTGAGGTAGCTGTTCGGCCCGTCCCAGTCGTTCGGGAGTTCGTACCCGGCGTACCTGATCACGACCGTGCCGTCACCGGCGTCCTCCAGCTTGAACTGCTGATGGACGAACCAGTCCCGCGGTTGCGGTGCCTGGTTGAGGAACGGGCTGGTGGCGTCGGCGAGATTCTGCCGCTCGACGTACTTCCCGTTCGCGACGCTGCGCAAGGTCAGCACCCCGTCGCCCCACTCGAACGCGTCGAACTGCTCCGTGGCCCCGGCACTGGTGGCGCCCGTCTTGAGCACCGCGCCCGCATCGCCCGCGCCGCCGCTGAGGTACTTGCCGGTGGCGGCATCGCGCAAGGCGATCCTGTCCACGGCTTCGGTGTCGGTGACCTGTGCTCCGCCGCCGAGCCGCGCGCGGATCCCGTCCGCCGGGGTGACCTTGTACGGCAGTCCGCCGGAGTACCAGTCGGTGTACAGCGTCTTACCCAGCGGCCCGATGACCGCCACTCCGCGTTTCGGGTCCAGCGGCAGGGCGCCGCGGTCGTTCTTCAGCAGCACCATGGCTTCGCCCGCCGTCTTGCGGGCGAGCTGCCGATGCGCCGGGCTGTTGACCACGTCCTTGCCGATCTTGGCGTACGGCCCGCCGTCCGGGTCGAAGTCGCCGAGCCGGAAACGGACGCTCAGGACGTGCTTCACCGCCCTGTCGATGTCGGCCTCGGCGAGCAACCCCTTCGCCAGCGCGGACGTGATGATCTTGATGGTCGGGCCGGGGTTCTGGTTGTCGACGGTGAAGCCGTCGAGACCGGCTTTGAGGGTGGCCGCGAAGCCTTCCTCGTTGGTCGCGTAGTACTTCTCGGAACCTGTCAGGTTGTACGGGGCGGAGGCGTCGCTGACGTTGTAGAGCGTCTTGCCGGTCCAGGTTCGCACGACGTCGTTCAGGTCGGGGTTCACCGTCGCGGGGCGTCCGTTGACGAGGTTGTACGAACCCATCACGCCGGTCGCCGCATCGGCCGCGATGGCCGGTTGGAACGCCTGCTCGTCGTATTCGCGCAGCACTCGCGGACGCAGGTTGGACGACGTGGTGTCGCGGCGGATCTCGTTGTTGTTAGCCAGGTAGTGCTTCAGCACCGGAGCGGTCTTGAGGTAGTGAGGGTGATCGCCGCTCATCCCCTTGCCGTACGCCGTCGAAATCGCCCCGGTCAGCAGGGGGTCTTCGGAGTAGCCCTCCTCGTTGCGTCCCCATCGCGGATCACGCAGCAGGTTCACCACCGGCGCCCACAGCTGGAGCCCCCAGAATCCGGGATCCTGCGAATGGTAGCCCCGCGCCTCGTCACCGACGACCGCGCCGACCTGTTTGATCAACGCCGGGTTCCAGGTCGAAGCGAGTCCGATCGCCTGGGGGAAGACCGTGGCGTTCGCGGTCACGACGGCGCCGTTCGTGCGCTCCGTCGTCCAGCCGAGGCCGTGGAGCGCCTCGGTTCCCGTCTTGAATTCGGGGATGCCCAGCCGCGGGATCGCCGGCTGGAACTGGTGCAGCAACGACACCTTCTCCAGGAGGGTCAGCCGCCGCACCAGGTCGTCCACCCGCGTGTTCAGCGGAAGGCCAGGATCTCGGAACGGAAGGGCGTTCAGCTCGTCCGCGACCGCGGGTGAGGCGAGGCCCAGCATCAGGGCGACCGTCATGGTGAACATGCCCAGCCGGCGGGGGCGGACGAGGTGAGCGGCTCTGCTCATGAAGACTCCATCGCGAGTAATCGAAGCGCTTCGATGAAACGGGCGGCGATATTCGGCGAGTTTAGAGCGGTGGTGATCGAGCGAGAGATTCGATTGTCGAAACGATTCGACAGTCGCGTTACGGCGATGCTAGCGGACAGCACACGGCGAGACAATGGCTCCTCGATCACCTCCGGTGGCGGAACGGGGCCTGACGCGTCCAATGTGACATTGGGGACGTTGAGCGTCCCCAATGCCACATTGGAGACATCGCGAGCAGACCCGAAAAGAGAGCAAGGGACCTTTAGTGCCGCTAGCTTTCCTAGCGTCGCTAGCCTCGCGTTCATCGGAGCGAGCACGGATTCGTCTGGCACTCTCGAACACAGTGGACAGTTCCCAGCGGAAGGAATCCCGTTGACCTCGCAGAACGAACCCACCGGCCTCACGCTCGAGCAGAAGGCCTCTCTGCTGTCGGGCCGCGACTTCTGGCACACCGAGGCGATCGAGGCCGCGGGGATCCCGTCGATCATGCTCTCCGACGGCCCGCACGGCCTGCGGCGGCAGGACAGCGAGGCCGACAATCTCGGCGTGCACGACAGCGTGTCCGCCACCTGCTTCCCGCCGTCGGTCGCGGTGGGTTCCAGCTGGGATCCCGACGTCGCCGCGCGGATCGGTGCGGCGATCGGCCGGGAAGCCCGCGCGGCCGGGGTGTCGGTGGTGCTGGGCCCCGGCGTGAACATCAAGCGGTCCCCGTTGTGCGGCCGCAACTTCGAGTACTACTCCGAAGACCCGTTGCTGAGCGGGGTGCTCGCCAGCGCCTACGTGCGGGCCATGCAGGCCGAAGGCGTGGGCGCGTCACTGAAGCATTTCGCGGCCAACAACCAGGAGACCGACCGGATGCGGGTCAGCGTGGAGGTCGACGAACGGACCCTGCGCGAAATCTACTTCCCGGCGTTCGAGCGGGTCGTCACCGAGGCACACCCCGCGACCGTGATGTGTTCGTACAACCGGGTCAACGGCGTCTACGCCGCTCAGAACCGACGGCTGCTCACCGAAGTCCTGCGCGACGAATGGGGTTTCGACGGTGCCGTCGTGTCGGATTGGGGCGCGGTGAACGATCGGGTCGCCGCGCTCGCGGCCGGGCTGGACCTGGAGATGCCGGGAACCGGCGGCAGCGGCGACGCCGAGATCGTGGCGGCTGTCCGGAGCGGGGAGCTGGACGAAACCGTCGTCGACCGAAGTGTCGGCCGCCTTCTCGCCCTCATCGACAGGGCGGTGCCGTCGGGTGGCGACGTCGATCCCGACGAGCAGCACCGGTTGGCGAAAGAGGTCGCCGCCGACTGCGCCGTCCTGCTGAAGAACGACCGCGGCACGTTGCCCCTGGCCACGCGATCGGCGGTGGCGATCATCGGCGAGTTCGCCGCGAATCCCCGCTTCCAGGGCGGCGGCAGCTCTCACGTCAATCCGACCCGGGTCGACACCGCGCTCGACGCGATCCGGGCACTCGGGGAATCCGTGACCTACACGAGCGGCCTGGACGGCAACGCCATCGAGATCACCCGTGAGGCCGACGTCGCGGTGGTCTTCGCGGGTCTGGGCGAAAGGGACGAGTCCGAGGGCTTCGACCGGGACACCATCGATCTCCCCGCGGCGCAGGTCGAGCTCATCAAGGCGGTCGCGGCGGCCAGCAAGCACACCGTGGTCGTCCTTTCCCACGGCGGCGTGGTGTCGCTGGAGGGCTGGCACGACGACGTCGACGCCATTCTCGACGGCTGGCTCCTGGGGCAGGCAGGCGGCAGCGCGCTCGCCGATCTGCTCTTCGGGGTCACCAACCCATCGGGGCACCTCGCCGAGAGCATTCCGTTGCGTTTGCAGGACAACCCCAGCTATCTCAACTTCCCCGGCGAGTCCGGCCACGTCCGGTACGGCGAAGGGGTCATGGTCGGCTATCGCTACTACGAAACCGCCGAGGTCGCGGTCCGCTACCCGTTCGGCCACGGCCTGTCCTACACGACCTTCGAGACCACCGGCCTGACGGTCACGGCGACGGGCGACGACTCCGCCACGGTCGCGGTGAACGTCACCAACACCGGAACCCGCGCCGGTAAACACGTCGTCCAGGTCTACGTCGCCACCGACGCCGCTCCCGTTCGCAGCCCGGCACGGGAGCTCCGCGCGTTCACCAAGATCTCCCTCGAACCGGGCGAGACCCGGCGGGTCGAGCTCACCCTCGATCGCCGCGCTTTCGCCTGGTACGACATCGGATTGAGCCGCTGGGTGGTCTCGCCTGGTGACTACACCGTCCAAATCGGTCGGAGCGCCGCGCAGATCGTCGCCGAAGCGCCCATCATGCTGGCCGGCGACCTCATCATCCCGGTCCTGTCGATCGACTCGACGGTCAAGGAGTGGTTCGGTCACCCGATCGTGGGTCCGGAGCTCGGTGAACTGCTCGCCGCGAACCTGACCGACCGTCAGAGCAAACAGGCCCGCGACAACGCGGACTGGATGCGCATGGTCGCCTCGATGCCGATGCGCCAATTCACCAAACTCATGGCCTACCGAGGTGTCGAGCTGCCCACCGACGCGTTGCCACGATTGATCGAACTGAGCAAGGGCTGACCCCGTCGAATCGATTCGACTCGCACTATCATCGGCTGATGGTCACCATCGCAGACGTCGCCCGGGCGGCCGGGGTCTCCCCCAGCACCGTGTCCTACGTGCTGTCCGGACGACGTTCGATCTCGGAGGACACCCGCCGCCGTGTCCAGCACAGCATCACCGAACTCGGTTACCACCCGAACGCGGGCGCCCGCGCGTTGGCCAGCAGCCGCACCAACGTGCTCGCGCTCGTCGTCCCGCTGCGGACGGACCTGAACGTCCCGGTGGTCATGCAGTTCGTCGCGGCCACCGTCACCGAGGCACGCACGTACGACCACGACGTACTCCTGCTGACCAAGAACGAAGGCCCGGACGGACTGCGCCGGATAGCGGCGTCCGCCATCGCGGACGCGCTGATCGTGATGGACGTCGAGACCTCCGAGCCCCGGCTGCCGGTGCTGAGATCCTTGCACCGGCCGGTGGTGCTGATCGGCGTCCCCTCCGACCCCGGCGACCTGACCTGCGTCGATCTCGACTTCACCGCCGCCGGCTCCGCGAGCGTCACGCATCTGGCCGACCTCGGTCATCGCGAGATCGCGCTGATCGGCCCCTCCCCGGCGGTCTACAAACGCGGCACGAGCTACGCGGGACGCTTCCTGCGCGGCTTCCGCCAGACGGCCACGAAACGCAAGGTGCGCGCCGGCTCGTTCCCGTGCGCGCCTTCCTACGACGCGCTGCGCGCCTGCCTCGACGACGTGTTCGCCCAGCATCCCGGCGTCACCGGCCTGGTCGTGCACAACGAGGCCATCCTCGGCCCGTTGCTGTCCGAACTGAACCGTCGCGGCAAACAGGTTCCCCAGGACATCTCGGTACTGGCCGTCTGCCCGGAGGACATGGCCGAGGCGCAGTCGGTCCAGCTCACGTCGATCGCCATCCCCGCCGCGGAACTCGGCAGCCTCGCCGTCGAGATGGCGATGCGCCACCTCGACGACGGAGGCCAGGCCGAGGTCCGGCTGCTGTCGCCCCGCCTGACCGAGCGAGGCAGCACGGGCCCGGCGCCTTCTCATTGAGGGGTAACCACTGGCTCGGAGGGGGCTTTCGCGACACTCAGGCGGGCGCCCCAGATGACCCAGCGCGGCCTTCCGCCGGGGAGACCGCACCGCGAATCGTCAACGCGCTTCCCGTCGCCACGATCGTCTCGTCGCCCCCGGGAAACGCCACCTGCCATACCTCGGGTGCGGAATCGACGTCGATGTGGACGCTTTCGCCCTCCCTGCGCGTGCGGAACGTCGAGTCGCCGACGGTGGTCGTGATCCTGGCGCCGTCTTCGAGCCGGTACGGCCGCAGCGTGACGCCGTCGGCGTAGTCGTAATCCGGCCGGTCGTCGACGGCACCCAGCGGCAGCACGGTGTTGGGACGCACGAGCAGCGGGACGGTGAGCATGTCGCAGACCTTGGTCACCCACCGCGGCCCCTCGATCTCCTCGCCGGTGAAGAAGTCGGTCCACACCCCGTCCGGCACGTAGTAGGTCACCTCGCCCTCGTCCGAGAACACCGGTGCCACCAGGAGCGAGTCGCCGAGCATGTACTGCCGCTCCAGGTGGGCGCAGGCCGGATCGGTGGGGAACTCCAGCGCCATCGCCCGCATCATCGGCGTGCCCTCGGCCGCCGCCTGTTCCGCCGCGTGCCACAGGTACGGCATCAGCCGTGCCTTGAGCTTGGAGAACACCCGCAGGACGTCGACGGCCTCCTCATCGAACAGCCAGGGCACGCGGTAGGACGAACTGCCGTGCAACCTGCTGTGCGAGGACAGCATCCCGAACGCGATCCAGCGTTTGAACAGCGCCGGATCCGGGGTGCCTTCGAAGCCGCCGATGTCGTGGCTCCAGTACCCGAAGCCGGACAGGCCCAGGGAAAGGCCGCCACGCAGGCTCTCGGCCATCGACTCGTACGTCGACTCGCAATCGCCTCCCCAATGCACCGGGAACTGTTGCGAACCGGCGGTCGCCGAGCGCGCGAACACGACCGCTTCGCCCTCCCCGCGCCGTTCGCGGAGCACGTCGAACACTGTCTTGTTGTAGAGATAGGTGTAGTAGTTGTGCATGCGTTCGGGGTCTGACCCGTCGAAGTAGACGACGTCCGTCGGCACCCGCTCGCCGAAGTCGGTCTTGAAACAGTCCACGCCTTGTTCGAGCAGAGCGTCCAATTTGGCCGCGTACCACGCACGCGCCGCGGGGTTGGTGAAGTCGACCAGCGCCATTCCCGGCTGCCAGAGATCCCACTGCCACACGTCGCCGTTCGGTTTCCGCAGCAGGTATCCGCCCGCGACGCCCTCGGCGAACAGCGGCGATCGCTGCGCCACGTACGGGTTGATCCACACCGAGATCCGCAGGTCCCGCGCTTTCAGCCGCTCCAGCATGCCGACGGGGTCCGGGAACGTCCGCGGGTCCCATTCGAAGTCGCACCAGTTGAATTCGCGCATCCAGAAGCAGTCGAAATGGAACACGCTCAGCGGCAGATCGCGTTCGATCATGCCGTCGACGAACCCCGAGACGGTCTCCTCGTCGTAGGAGGTGGTGAACGACGTCGACAGCCACAGCCCGAACGACCACGCGGGCGGGAGCGCCGGTTTGCCGGTCAGCGCCGTGTACTTGCGCAGGATCTCCTTCGGGCTCGGCCCGTAGATCACGTAGTACTCCAGGGACTGGCCCACGACGCTGAACTGCACCCGCGACACCGCTTCGGAGGCGACCTCGAAGGAAACGTGCCCCGGATGGTCGACGAACACGCCGTAACCGGCGTTGGTCAGGTAGAACGGGACGTTCTTGTAGGCCTGTTCGCTGCTCGTGCCGGCGTCGGCGTTCCAGATGTCGACGACCTGCCCGTTGCGCACCAAGGGCCCGAACCGCTCGCCGAGCCCGTAGACCTGGGTCCCCACACCGAGGTCCAGCTGGTCGCGGACATGATGCTCGCCGTCGAGGCTCATGAAGCCCATGCCCTTGGCCCCGCTGGTGGTGAGCACCTTGCCGTCCGCGACGAAGTCGACCTTCCACCCCTCACCGCGGTGGAGGCGCACCGACAACGCGCCCGTCGTGAGCGTGTGCCCGTCCTCGGAGATCTTCGCCTCCTCGTCGACGGCCGACAGCTCGAAGCGGGGTTCTTGCGGCAGGCCGCCCTCGAAATGCGTGACGCTCACCCCGATCACGTCCGGCATCGGCGAGGAGAACCCGACCGTCACCACCGGCCCCTTCAACAGGTCTCCACGGTGGCGGACGGGATGGGTCGGCGCGTGCACCACGATCCGGTCGTCCCCCGCGGTGAGGTCGTACACCTCCACCGGATGCGCCGCCTGTACCCCGTCGCGCAGCAGCCAATAGCCGTTGCTGAACTTCATTTGACCGCCCCTGCCGTGATGCCACGTGTCAACGTCCGCTGGAAGATCAGGAAGAAGGCGATCGCCGGGATGACCCCGAGCAACGCCGAGGCACTGGTCATGGTCGCGTCCATCATCCGCTGGCCCTGCAACACACCCAGCGCGACCGGGACGGTCTGGGTGTCGTTGGAGATGAGCAGGATCAGCGGCAGGAAGAACTCGTTCCACGTCCAGATGAAGAAGAACACGAACAGCACGCCGAGGGTCGGCCTGCTGATCGGCACCACGACGCGCACCAGGGTCTGCCATTTGTTCGCGCCGTCGAGATAGGCGGCCTCGAGCAGCTCGTGCGGGAATCCGACGAACGTCGAGGACAGCAGGTAGGTGCCGAACGCGGCCTGGATGATGGTGAAGATGATGATCACGCCGAGCTGGGTGTCGTAAAGACCGGTCTCGTTGGCGAGGAAGTACAGCGGGTACGCCAGCGCTTCCTGCGGCAGCGTGTTCGCGATGAGGAAGGCGACCAGGATCCATGTCCTGCCGCGGACCCGTCCGATGCCCAGCGCGTAGGCGTTCAGCACCGAGATCACCACCGCGAGCACCGCGACCGACCCGCTGATCACGACGCTGTTGAGCAGTTTCTGCCCGAACCCGACCCGGACCCAGAAGTCGATCAGCCCCTGCAGGTACACCCCGTCCGGAAAGGACAACGGGCCGTCCGCCGCGTACTCGGCCGGGGATTTCAGCGCGTTCAGCGCCACGACCAGGAACGGCGCCAGCATCACGACCGCGAGAACGATCAACGACCAGAGCGTCATGTGCCGTTTCACGCGTGCTCACCCCGCTTCTGGACCCGGAGGAACACCGTGGTGAGCACGAGGATCAGCACCGTGAGCACGGTCGCGATCGCCGCGCCGTAGCCGACCTGCGTCTTCTCGAAGAAGTTCTGGAACGAGTAGTACGACGGCACGTTGGTGGACCCTCCCGGGCCTCCCCTGGTCAGCACGTAGATCGGCCCGAACACCTTCAACGCGGCGATCGTGCAGGTCAGCAGGACCACGAAGACCTCGGGCCGCAGCTGCGGCACGGTCACATGCCAGAACCGGCCCCACCACGACGCGCCGTCCAGCTCCGCCGCCTCGTGCAGAGAAGGATCGGCACGCTGCATCCCGGCCATGAAGATGACCACCGGATAGCCGACCTGGATCCACACCATCACGCCCATCACGCTCCACAGCGCGAGATCCGGGTCGCCCAGCCAGTTCTGGGCGAGCGAGCCGAGCCCGACGGCGGAGAGGAGCTCGTTGACCGCGCCCTCGGGCGCGAGGATCCAGCTCCACACGATGCCGGCGACCGCGATCGGCAGCACCTGCGGCAGGTAGACGCAGGCTCGCAGCACGCTGGCCGCCCGCGTCCCGAACCGTTTGGCCACGAAATCGAACAGCGCGGCCGCGATCACCAGCCCCACCACGGTCGGCACGATGGCCATCGCCACGACGAGCCCGAGGTTGTGGCGGAACGACGCCCAGAAGACGTCGTCCGCGAACAACCGCCGGTAGTTCTCCAGTCCTGTCCACTTCGGATCGCCGGCACCGGACCACTGGGTGAAGCTGATACCGATGTTCATCGCGAACGGCACCAGGATCACCGCGATCAGCAGCACCGCGCCGGGGATCAGGAAGAGCAGGTAGTTTCCCCGTCCCCTGGTCATTTGCCGACGTTCGCCAGGTTCTCCTCGTACGGCTTGGCGAGCTCGTCGAGCACCTGCGACGGCTGGGCGCTGGAGGTGATGAGCTTCTGCGTCGCCGAGACGTGGACGTCGTAGTACCCGGGCGCGGGCCAGTCGGGATAGAACGCGAGCTTGTCCTGTGTGGACAGAGCGGTGAAGTCTTCCACCAGATCCTTGAGCCGCGGCTCGGACGGTGGCGTGGAACCGTTCACCACCGGGACACCGCCTGCCTCACGCAGCTTGTCCTGGACGGGCTGGGACATCGTGATCGCGATGAAGTCGAGCGCGAGGTCGCGGTTCTTCGCTCCCTTGGGGATGACCCACATGTTGCCCGCGGAACCCGAGGTCATCCCCGGCCACGGCACCGAACCCCACTGGAAGTCCTTGATGCTCTGCACCAGCCTGCCGTACCACCAGCTGCCGCTGATCATGATCGGGTATTTGCCCTGCATGAACGACATGCCCATGGCCTCGGCGTCGACGCCGGCGGCATCCTTGCTGATGTAGCCCTTCCGCACCCAGTCGGCGAAGGTCGTCGCGCCGTAGGTCCACGCGGCGTCGTGGAAATCCACCTTGCCGGTGTAGCGCTGGTAGCGGTCCACCCAGCCGCGGTCGGCCTTGGTGAGGGCGAGCTGGTAGAGGACCTGATGCGCCGGGTACTCGGAGCCGCCGACGGCCAGCGGGGTGACCCCGGCCCCGGCGAATTTGGCCATTGCGGCGGTCAGCTGCTCGATGGTCCTCGGCTCTTCGAGACCCTGCTGCGCGAACATGTCCTTGTTGTAGAAGATCTTCACGTACTCGGCGTAGTTCGGGACGCCGTACCAGTTGCCGGATCCCATCACGCCGTTCTCGTCGTAACGAGCGGTGGTCTGGAGCGCCGGGGTGAGCTGCTTGTCCCAGCCGCGTTTGGCGACCTCTTCGCTGATGTCGGTCAGCAAGCCCTGTTTGGACAGCAGCCCCGCGGTGGCGTTCCCCTTGTTGTACTCCAGGATGTCCGGCGCGTCGCCCGAATTGAGCACCATCGGCGCCGTCTTCTGGATCTGCTCGAACCCCTTCTCCTCGAAGGCGACCTTGACCCCGGGATGGCTCGCTTCGAACTGCTTGATCGCCTCGGCCCAGGCGACGCCCATCGCGCTGTCCGGCGCCTCGTAGTGCCACAACTTCAGGGTTTTCGGGTCACCGCTGCCGGATCCGGACCCGCAGCCCGCGACGGCCAGCATGGCGACCATGGCGGCGGCCAGCACTCGCTTCGACATCAGAGGTCCCTCCAGAGAAGTCGGTGATACCCGCCTGCCATCGTGGCCTCCTTCGGAATCCGCGGTGACCCGAACTGTCGAAGCGCTTCGATGGACACGATAGGACCGCGCGCCCGGTCAGCACAACGTCTTGACCGGGCGCGCTCCCACCTCTACTGTCAGGGCCTTTTCACCAGGCCTGTGAGTGTGCGTGGAGGCGTAACTCGCGAGTTACGCCTCCAAGCACGCGAGTTACGGCTCTGGCCACGCGAGTTACGGGTCGAACCGCACGGGGTGGTCCGCGACCGGAGTGGGGTCGAGGGTGCCGCTGCGGGCGAAGGACGTCCAGACCGAGCGGAGGGCGGTGCCGAAAGCGTCGACCTCGGGCCACGGAACCGTGCCGAGCATCGGGCTGTCCTGCCAGGCCCGCTCGGTGCCGAGCAGCAGCGGCAGTTCCAGGCAGTGGGTGGCGCCGAACTCCGACCCTTCGGGCCGCCAGTCGAGCCGGTACGACCAGACGCCGGCACCGGCCGAGCGCAGGCGGTCGCCGAAAGCGGCCAGAGGTTCGGCGTAGATCTCGTCGGTGCCCGCGGCGCCGGGGAACGCGGTCATGTCGTCGGCGTTCCAGCCGTACAGCACGTCGAGGTCACGCACGTTGTCCGTGAAGGACGCCTTCTCCGGCGTGTCCACCGGAACGAACGCCGGTCCCATCGGATCGCCGGTGAGCCGCAGGTTGGTCAGCGCGGTTTCCTTGTGCGCGGCGAGGATTTCCGGGATTCCGGCGGTGTGCGGGTCGGTGCCGAGCGCGTCGGCGAACACCTGACCGAGTTTCGCCGCGTGCTCGGGCGGCCGGGTGGCGAGGCCGAGCGGCGCGCTCTGCAGGATCGCCCGCCGGAACAGGCCGCGAGCCTCGGGCAGGTCCATCAGGAGGCGGATGGAGATGCCGCCCGCGGACTGGCCGGCGACCGTCACGTTCTCCGGATCCCCGCCGTAGGCCGCGATGTTGGCCCGCACCCAGCGCAGCGCCTCGACCTGGTCGGCCAGCCCGAGGTTGCCGGGGCTGACGCCGTCCAGGTACAGGTAGCCCAGCGCGCCGAGCCGGTAGTTGACGCCGACCACCACCACGTCGCCTTCGGCCGCCAGCGCGCCGCCGTCGTACCAGTCGAGCAACCCGCCACCGCTGGAGAAACCGCCTCCGTGCAGCCACACCAGCACCGGCCTGCGTCCGTCGTCCAGGCCCGGAGTGGTGACCGTCAAGTTGAGACAGTCCTCGCCCTGCGGGAGCCGATCGCGCGGCGGACCCATCACGCGGTCCAGCCGGGACGGCGGCTGCGGGCTGATCTCCCCGCTCGATGGCGCCTGCTCCGAAACGGCGACCGGCGGCGCGAACCGCGCCGCTATGGCATAGCGAATCGGTCCGGTTCGGACAATCGTGGTCATACGCACCTCGCGGGTAGGATCGGCTGGTGATCTTGCCTCGCCTGCTGGACGGTCGACTGAAGTTCCGCCACCTCGTCCTGCTCGACGCGCTGGCCAGGCAGGGCACCGTGGTCGGGGCCGCCGCCGAGCTGCACGTGACGCAGCCGGTGGCGACCCGAAGTCTGCACGAACTCGAAGAGATCCTCGACGTGCGGTTGTTCGAACGCGGCCCGCGCGGCATCACCCCGACCGTGTTCGGCGAGGCGTTCACCGGCCACGCCCGCGCGGTGCTCGCCCAGCTCGAACAGGCCGGGCGGCACGTCGCCGAGCTGGCCGACGCCGAACGCGGCACGGTGGTGGTCGGCACCCATCTCGCGGGGTCGAACATGCTGCTGCCGCGCGCGATCGCGGCGATCAAGACCGAGCGGCCGTATCTGACCATCGTGGTCCGGGAAGGCTCTCCCGAAGCCCTGCTGGTCGAGCTGGAGGCGGGCCGGGTCGACCTGATCATCGGCAGGCTGACGGCGCCTTCGGACGAGCGGATCGAACGGCGCAAGCTGTACGACGAGTCGGTGGATCTGGTGGTGCGCACCGCGCATCCACTGGCGGGCGCGACCGGCGTCGAGCTGGCCGATCTCGCGGAGTACCCGTGGATCCTCCCCGGCGCGGAGACCGCGTTGCGCCGCGAGCTGGAGCAGTTGTTCACCCGCAACGGTTTCCCGCTCCCCGCGAACCGGGTGGAGACCACCTCGTTCCTCACCGTGCGGCAGTTGCTGCTGGAGACCGACGTGATCGCCGCGCTGCCCAGCCTGATCACCAAGGACGACCCCAGGATCACCAGGATCGGGCTGGCGCTGGAACCCATCGGCCACAGCGTGGGGCTCACCCTGCCCGCCCAGCGCACGCTCAGCCCGTCGGTGGACGCGCTGATCCGCAGCCTGACCGACGTCGCCACCGGAATGTCCGATTAGGACGGTCACGACAGGGACAGGAAGCGTTCGGCGTTCCCGCTGGTGATCAGCCGCCGCTCGGACTCGCTCAGGAAACCGCTCTTCCGCACCACCTCGCCGACCGGACGTTCGCCGAGCGGGTACGGGTAGTCGCTGCCGACCATCACCCGCTCGGGGCCGAGCGTGTCCACGAGCAGCCGCAGCGCGCGCTCGTCGAAGACCACCGAGTCGACGTGGAACCGGTCGAGGTAGTGCGACGGCGGGAACTCCGAGGTGCCGATCACGTCGTTCCGCCGATGCCACGCGTTCTCCATCCGGCCGAGCCAGAACGCGAACGACCCGCCACCGTGGGCGAAGCAGATCTTCAGGCTCGGATCGATTCGGTCGAAGACCCCGCCGAGCACCAGCGCGAGGATCGACAGATGCGTTTCGGCGGGCATCGCGGTCAGCCATCGCGCCATCCACCGGTCGAGCCGGGGCGAATCGGCCATGTCCCACGGGTGCACGAACACCGGGACCCCGAGCGACGCGCAGTGCTGCAGGAAGGTCTCCACCCCGGCGCTGTCGAGGTCCTGGTCGCCGACGTGGTTGCCGATCTCCACCCCGCGATGCCCCGCGGCGAGGCAACGCTCCAGTTCGCGGCACGCCGCGTCGGTGTCCTGCAACGGAACCTGGCAGAACGGGATCAGCCGGTCCGGCGCCGGCGCGACGATCTCCAGCGCCAGGTCGTTGAAGATCCGGGCGATCCGGCCCGCCTGCTCGGCGGTCCGGCCGTAGTTGAAGAACGCGGGCGTCGGGGAGACCACTTGGGTGCGCACGCCGTCGGCGTCCATGTCCAGCAGCCGGGTCTCCGCGTTCCAGCAGTCCGCACCGATCCGGCGGAACTCCTTCTCCCCCATCATGATCATCGCCTCGGTCTCGGTCTCCGCACGCAGCCACGGCGCGTCCGGCCCGGCGTCCGCGCGCAGATCCGGCCAGCCGTTCGGCACGTAATGCGTGTGGATGTCGATCAGGCCGGTCATCTCAGCCCTTCCCGGGGTGGAGGGCACCGCAGCCGCCGCAGGTACGGGCCTGCTCGTCGCCGTAGAAGGCGGTGAAGACCGGCGGCAGATCCTCGACGATGTCGCGCACCTGGAGTTCCACCTCGTGCACCAGTGCGTCGCATTCGAGGCAGTACCACTGGAACTTCTCCAGCGTGCCCTCTTCACGGACGCGTTCGATGACCAGGCCGATCGATTCGGCTTCCGGGCGCTGCGGCGAGTGCGGGATGTCGCCCGGCAGCAGCCACGTGTCCCCCTCGGAGATGCGGATGGTCTTCTGGCCCTCGTCGGTCATGATGTTCACGTGCATGTTGCCCTTGAGCTGGTAGAACCATTCCTCGTAGGGGTCGACGTGGAAGTCGGTGCGCTGGTTCGGCCCGCCGACGACCTGCACGATGAAGTCCTTGCCGAGCGCCATGGTCCGGTTGTTCACCGGCGGCTTGAGCAGATGCTCGTGCTCGGCGATCCATGCCCGGAAATTGACGACCTCGGGAATGCCGGTCATCGCGGAACCTCCGTGTCTTTCGGTAGATGAGCGATCGCCTGGATTTCGATCAGCAGATGCGGATGCGGCAGCTGATGCACCGCGACCGTCGTGCGGGCAGGGCCCGTTTCGTCGAAGTACTCGCCGTAGATCTCGTTGTAGCCGCCGAAATCGTTCATCGAAACCAGGAAGGTGGTGATCTGCGTGATGTCGGTGAGGTCGGCGCCGACCTCGTGCAGGATGCCTCGGATGTTCTCGATCACCGCGCGGGTCTGCGCCCGGATGTCCAGGTTCGTGGTGCCGAGTTCGTCCACCTCGACACCGGCGAACGTGTTGTCCGGACGACGGGAGCTGGTACCGGACACGAAGACCAGGTCTCCGGCGACCTTCACATGAGGGAACCTGCCCCGCGGCTTGGCCAGCCCGGAGATGACCCGCCCGCTCATGCCAGCCCCCGCACCGAGACCCGGCCGAGCCCGGCGATGTGCGCCTCGGCGACGCCGGGCGCGAACGGCACCGCTTCGGTCGCCGCCCCGGCCAGCACCACCTGCCCGGCCCGCAGCGGGATGTCCCGTTTCCGGCACAGCTCGACCAGCGCGTGCAGCGCGCGCACCGGATCGCCGAGGATCGCCGACGTCGAGCCGATCACCTCGCGGTCCCCGGAGCGCAGCCGCACCGCCCGGTTCGCCGCCTCGCCGAACGCGCGCCACGGGCCGAGCACGAACCCGGCGGCCGAGGTGTTGTCCGCGACCACGTCGGTGTGGGTGAACCGGAAATCCCGGTACCGGGAGTCGATGATCTCGATCGCCGGCGCCATCGCGTCCACGGCGGACTCCACGTCGAACGAGGGGTCGTCGAGGCCGATATCGCGGGCCAGTCGATAGGCGATCTCCGGTTCCACCTTGGGGTGGATGAAGCCCGCCAGCGAAACCTCGCCGCCGTCGGCTACCCGCATCGCGTCGGTGAGCCTGCCGGCGATCACTTCGGACACGCCCATCTGCGCCATCTTCGCCTTGCTGGTCAGCCCCAGCTTCACGCCGAGCACCCGCTCGCCACGGCCCTCCCGGCGGGCCACGAGCGCGGCCTGGATCGCGTACGCGTCGGCGATGTCGAACTCGTGGTCGTCGGCGAGGCTCGGCGTGTCCGCACGCGACGTCTGCGCGGTGTCCAGCCGTTCGGCGAGCGCCGAGATCTCCGCGATGGCCATCATGTGCCGCTCCGTACCAGGTCGAGTGCGATGTCCACGATCATGTCCTCCTGCCCGCCGACCAGCTTCCGCCTGCCGACCTCGGTGAGAATCCGCCGGGTGTCCAGTCCGTAGCGGGCGGCTGCGCGTTCGGCGTGCAGCAGGAAGCTCGAGTACACCCCGGCGTACCCGAGGGTCAGCGTCTCCCGGTCCACCTGGACCGGCCGCTCCCGCAGCGGGCGGACCAGGTCGTCCGCCGCGTCCTGCAATGCGAACAGGTCCGCGCCGTGTTCCCAGCCGAGCAGGTCGGCGACCGCGACGAACGGTTCGGCCGGGCAGTTGCCCGCCCCCGCGCCCTGCCCGGCCAGCGCGACGTCCACCCGGTAGGCGCCGTGCTCGACCGCGGTCACGCCGTTCGCCACCGAAAGGGAGAGGTTCTCGTGCGCGTGGATGCCGATCTCGGTCTGCGGGCCGAGCACCTGCCGGTACGCGTCGATCCGGTCGGCGACCCCGTTCATCGTCAACCGGCCGCCGGAATCGGTGACGTACACGCAATGCGCGCCGTAGGACTCCATCAGCCTGGCCTGTTCGGCGAGCGCGGCCGGCGTGGAGAGGTGGCTCATCATCAGGAATCCGGACACGTCCATGCCGTGCTCGCGAGCCCAGGCGATGTGCTGCGCGGCCACGTCGGCCTCGGTGCAGTGGGTGGCGATCCGCACGCTGCGCACCCCGAGGTCGCGGACGCGGCGCAGCTGGCCGATGGTGCCGATACCGGGCAGCAGCAACGTGGTCAGCGTGGCGTTCTCGATCACCTCCGCGGCCGCGGTGATCCACTCTTCGTCGGTGTGGGCGCCGAATCCGTAGGTCGCGCTGGAGCCGCCGATCCCGTCGCCATGGGCGACCTCGATCGCCGCCACCCCGGCCTTGTCCACGGCGGACACGATCCGCCGGACCTGGTCCACTGTGTACGCGTGCCCCATCGCGTGCATGCCGTCGCGCAAGGTCACGTCCTGGAGGTAGACCTTCATGCGAGCCATCCCCTCAATTCGGCGATCCGCTCGGCCGTGCGCAGCGCCGCCGAGGTCATGATGTCGAGATTTCCCGCGTAGTCCGGCAGATAGTGGGCCGCGCCGAGCACTTCGAGGAACACCGAGACCTTGAGCCCGGAGATCTCCCGGCCGAGCTCGGGCACCCACTGCCGGGACACCGGGTCGAACTGCACTTCCTGTTTCAGGGTGTAGCCCGGCACGTACTCGCGCACGCGGTCGGCCATCTGCCGGACCGACGCCGCGATCTTCTCCTGGTCCGGCTCGCCCTCGACCAGGCAGTACACCGTGTCCCGCATGACGATCGGCGGGTCGGCCGGGTTCAGCACGATGATCGCCTTGCCCATCGCCGCGCCGCCGACCTCGCGGATCGCGGCCGCGGTGGTCTCGGTGAACTCGTCGATGTTCGCCCTGGTGCCCGGCCCCGCCGAGCGGGACGAGATCGACGCGACGATCTCCGCGTACGCGACCGGGGCGACCGAGGACACCGCCGCCACGATCGGGATCGTGGCCTGTCCGCCGCAGGTCACCATGTTCACGTTCGGCGCGGAGAGGTGCTCGTCCAGGTTCACCGGCGGCACCACGAACGGGCCGAGCGCGGCCGGGGTCAGGTCGATCATCAGCTTGCCGTGCGCCTCGGCCACCTCGGCGTGTCGCCGGTGCGCGCCGGCGGAGGTCGCGTCGAAGATCACCCGCACGCCGGCGAACTCCGGTAGCGCGGCGAGGCCGTCGATACCGTCGTGGGTGGTGGCCACCTTGAGCCTGGCGGCCCTGGCCAGGCCGTCCGACGCTGGGTCGATACCCGCCATCGCGGCCATCCGCAGCGTCTTCGACAACCGCAGCACCTTGATCATCAGATCGGTACCGATGTTGCCGGAGCCGATGACGGCGACCGGAACCGTTGCTGTCACTGAATCTCCTCCTCGATCACCGCGTCGACCTCGCCGAGTCCGTCCAGCCGCAACCGGAACCGGCCCGCCCCCGTGACCGGCACCATCGGACCGAGCGCCCCGGACATCACCACGTCGCCGGCGCGCAACGGCTGCTCGCGAGCGGCCAGCTCTCGGGCCAGCCAGGCGACCGCGGCCACCGGCGACCCGAGGCAGGCGTGGCCCGCACCGAACGACACCGGCTCACCGTCCAGCTCCAACGTCATCCCGGTCGCGGCGAGATCCCGGCCGGTCAGCGCGATCGGGGTGCAGCCCAGTACCACCGCGCCGCTGGACGCGTTGTCCGCCACCGTGTCCACGATGGAGAGATCCCAGGCGCCGATCCGCGAGTCGACGATCTCGATCGCGGGCAGCACGAACTCGGTCGCCCGCAGCACGTCCGCGACCGATGCGCCCGGCACGTCCAGGTCGCGGCCGAGCACGAACGCGATCTCGCCTTCCGCGCGAGGTTGCAGGAACCGCCGGTACGGGACGGGTTCGGTGTGCGCGTACAGCATGTCGTCGAACAGCACGCCGAAGTCCGGCTGATACACGCCGAACTGCCGCTGCACCGAAGGCGCGGTCAGCCCGATCTTCGCCCCGGCCACCCTGGCGCCTGCCTCGACCCGCTGGTCACGCAGCCTGCGCTGCACCGCGTAGGCCGCGTCAACGTCCTGTGCGCCGAGGAATTCCCGCACCGGCGGGCAGGGGGTGGCGGTGCTCGCCGCGGTCGCGAGCCGGGCCGCGGCCGCATCGATCGCCGCGGTCACAGCCGCACGCACACATTCGTCGGCTCGGTGTAGAAGTGCAGCGAAGAGGCGCCGCCCTCCCGGCCGATCCCGGAAAGCCCCATCCCGCCGAACGGCGAGCGCAGGTCACGCAGGAACCAGGTGTTCACCCACGACATGCCGACGTGCATGGCCTGCGCGACCCGGTGTCCCCGGCGCAGGTCCTGGGTCCACACCGACGACGCGAGCCCGTATTCGGTGTCGTTGGCCAGCGCGATCGCCTCGTCCTCGGTGTCGAACGGGATCAGCGCGGCCACCGGGCCGAAAATCTCCTCGCGCACCGGCCGGTCCTCGTTGGTCAGGCCGGCCCACAGGGTCGGCTCCAGCCACGAGCCGCCGTCGAGTTCCGGACCGAGCTCGGGAATCCCGCCGCCGGTCAGGGTTTTGGCGCCGGCCTTCTCCGCCAGCGCGAGGTAGTCCAGCACCTTGCGCCGGTGCTCCGGCGAGATCAGCGGACCGGTGGTGGTCCGCTCCGCCGACGGGTCGCCGAGCCGCAGGCTGCGAGCCCGCTCCACCAGCCCGGCCGCCACGTCCTCGAACACCGAGCGCTGCACGTACACCCGCTCGGTGCACAGGCACACCTGCCCGGTGTTCGCGAACACCGACCGGGTCAGCCCGGCGAGCGTCTCGTCGAGATCCGCGTCCTCGAACACGATGGCGGCGTTCTTCCCGCCGAGTTCGAACGACACCGGCCGGACCCGGGGCGCGACCGTGCGCATCACCTGGGTTCCGGTGGCCGACGAGCCGGTGAACGTCACCCCGTCGATGCCGGGATGCTCTGTCAGGTACTGCCCCGCCGAATCGCCGCCGAACCCGTGCACCACGTTGTAGGCGCCCGCTGGCAAGCCGACTTCGGCCAGCACCTCGGCCAACAGGGTCGCGGTCGACGGGGTCTGATCACTCGGCTTGACCACGACCGCGTTGCCGCAGCCGAGCGCGGGCGCGACCTTCCAGGTCAGCAACAGCAGCGGGAGGTTCCACGGCACGATCACCGCGACCACGCCGAGCGGCTTGCGCACCGCGTAGTTCAGCGCCTGCGCCCCGCCGGGCAGATCGGTGACGAACGATTCCTGGCCGGCGGCCGCGATCACGTCGGCGAACGTGCGGAAGTTCGCCACCGCGCGGGCCACGTCCAGTTCGCGGGCCTGCGTGATCGGCTTTCCGGTGTCCGCGACCTCGGCCGCGACGAACTCCTCGAACCGGGCCTCTATCCGGTCGGCCGCCCGGCGCAGCAACGCGGTCCGCTCCCTGACCGGAGTCTCCGCCCAGCCGTTGTGCAACGCCGCGCGGGCGCCTGTGACCGCGCGGTGCACCAAGTCCCGGCCGGCCTCGTGCACCCGGGCGAACTCCGCGCCCGTCGCCGGATCGACCGCCGGGAACCCCGGCCCGTCGGGCTCGGCGAACTCACCGTCCACGAAGTTGCGGATCCACCGCGCTGGCTCTGTCATGCCGTTCACTCTGTCCGGCCGCGCCATGCGGAACAAATGCGTATCTGCTCGCCAGCCATGCCCATACGCACATATCGAAACCGGCCCGCTCACGTGATCAGACGGACATCTCGCGTGATCAGATGGACGACACGCGTGATCAGGCGGACAACACGCGGCGCGAGCCGACGTCACGTGTGTCGTCCGGCCAATCACACGTGTCGTCCATCTGATCACGCGTGTCGTCCATCCAGTACCGGCGAGGTATACCGGTTCAGGCATAGGAGACCGGCGATTCGGCATTTGTGGCCTATGCCTCACGGTGTCAGGCTTCTGCCCAATCGCCAGCAGCCGCGATCGGCTGTCGCCCGAGTCGATTGGGTTTTCGCAGATGAACGCACCCGCGCCCCGCAAGATCGCCGCCGCCACGCTCGCCGGGACCACCCTCGAGTGGTACGACTTCTTCCTCTACGGCACCGCGTCCGCGCTGATCTTCAACAAACAGTTCTTCCCCTCGCTGAGTCCCACGGTCGGCACCCTCGCCGCCTTCAGCACCTTCGCCGTCGGGTTCATCGCCCGCCCGCTCGGCGGGCTGGTGTTCGGGCACTTCGGCGACCGGATCGGCCGCAAGTCCACGCTGGTGGTGTCGCTGATGCTGATGGGCGTCGGCTCCACGTTGATCGGGTTGATCCCGAACTACGAGTCGATCGGCATCTGGGCGCCGATCCTGCTGGTCGCGATGCGGATCGTGCAGGGCATCGGGCTCGGCGGCGAAGGCGCGGGAGCGACCCTGATGTCGATGGAACACGCGCCCGCCGGCCAACGGAACCGGTACGCCGGATTCCCGCAGATGGGCACCCCGGCCGGATTGGTGCTGGCGAATCTGCTGTTCCTCGGCAGCAGCGCGGTGATGCCCGCGAGCGCGTTCGCCGCGTGGGGGTGGCGGATCCCGTTCCTCCTGAGCTTCGTGCTGGTCGCGATCGGACTGATGATCCGGCTGAAGATCACCGAATCACCGTCGTTCACGCAGGCGGCCCGCAACGACAAGGTGGTCCGGTTCCCGCTCGGCGAGGCATTCAAGGTCGGCTTCGGCAGGCTGGCGCTGACCCTGCTGGTCGGCGTGGCGAACTCGGCGGTCGCCTACGTCTTCATGGTCTTCACCCTGTCCTACGGAACCCAGAACCTCCATTACGACCGGCAGTTCCTGATCCTGTCGGTGACCGGATCCGCGGTGCTGTGGTTCGCCACCATCCCGATCTGGACCCGGATCGCCGACCGTCACGGCAGGCGCACCATGTTCGTCGCCGGTTCGGCCGCGCTCCTGCTGTGGTGCCTCGCGTTCTTCCCGTTGCTGAACACCGGCACCACCGGGCTCGCGATGCTCGCGCTGGCGGGTATGGGCCTGGTCGTCCCGATCACCCACTGCGTGCAGGGCGCCATCATCGCGGACACCTTCCCGGTCAACGTCCGGTTCTCCGGTATGTCGCTGCTGCTTCAGGGCGGCGCGATCCTCGGCGGCGGACTCGCTCCGATGATCGCCACCGCCGTGCTCAACGCCACCGGCTCGACCGCCGGCATCACTGGGTACCTGGCCGCGATCTGCGGCGTCAGCATGATCAGCGCGATGGTCCTGTTCCGCCTGGTCCCCTCCCAGTCCACAATGGACGTTACTCGCGGACCGGACGCCGTTCCGCTGTCCGTGAACACCGGCCCGGCCGGGCTCGACGATCGTTAGAGTCCGTTTCATGCCGGTCACCACGCGCACGGTCGAGTACCCCGCCGACGGATTGACGATGGTCGGGCACCTGGCACTCCCGGCCGGTGCCGACCGCCGTCCCGCGGTCCTGATCGGGCCGGAAGGAACGGGACTGAACGATTTCCAGCGTCGCCGGGCCGACGCCCTCGCCGAGTTGGGATACGTGGCGCTGGCCTTCGACTTCAACGGCGGGCGCTGGTTCTCGGACCCCGAGGAGATGCTGGCGTACGTGATGCCGCTGCTCGCCGACCCGGCGCGGATGCGGGAGATCGGCCACGCGGCCCTCGACGTGCTGCGGTCGGAGCCGCGGGCCGACCCGGACCGGATCGCCGCCATCGGATACGGCACCGGCGGCGCGATCGCGCTGGAACTCGGCCGCGACGGCGTCGACCTTCGCGCGATCGGAACGATCAACGCGGTGACCACGGGACGGCCGGGCGAAGCGGCGCGTATCCGCTGCCCGGTCTGGGCCGGGGTCGGCTCGGAAGACCCGATCATGCCACCCGCGCAGCGGGAGGCGTTCACCGCCGAAATGCAGGAGGCGGGCGTCGACTGGCGGCTCGTGGTCTACGGCGGCGCCCTGCACGCCTTCCATCACCCCACGGTCGACCAAGCCGTGCTCCCGGGCGTCGGTCATCACCCGCGCCACGCGGAACGAGCGTGGCACGACGTCGTCGCCCTGCTCGCCGAATGCGTGCCCGTCGTCAGCCCAGCTTGAGCCATCCCAGCGCCAGCGCGACGACGAAGCCGCTCGCCAAGACGACGAGGACGCCGATGAAGATCAGCCAGGCGACCGGCATCGCTTTGGAGGGCATCGGCTGTGGATGCGAGAGTCCGGACGTCTGAGCCGAATCCGGCGGTGTGGCGCCCGGCGAAACGCCGCCTCCTGGTTCGAGGTCGGGAGTCTTCTCAGGGTCCGGGTCGGGCGGCTGCGCTGTCATCGCCGGTGCTCCTTCGGTCGGTGTCACCGTTCGGATACCCGAACGACGGCGACGGAACCCTGTCAGCCGAGCTGGGGAACGTCGTTCGGGAAGCTGATGGGCAGCTGGTACATCCCGCGGGCGGTGCGGCCGCCCCCGAGCCAGCCGTGGAAGTGGATATGGCCGTCGACGATGTCGGCCCCACCCGGCGCGTCGACCTTGCCCCCGAGGAGATCGGTGGACAGGAACGGCGCACCGGCTTTCACGAACGGTCCGCTGAGCGAGGGCGCGGACGCATATCCCGTGTGGTAGCCGGAACTCTGGAACGTGTCGGCGGAGTAGAACAGCAGGTACCGGCTCGGCGTCTTCACCACCGACGGTGCCTCGACGACCGCGTTCTCCGACGTGAGATCGGCGCGCAGCAGCTCGATCCGCGGGCCGTCGAATGTCCGCCCGTCGGCGAGCAGTTTCTGCGACCAGATCGCGGCCGGAGGACCGACCGCCGCGCCGTCACTCTTGTAGAGCAGGTACCGCGAGCCGTCAGAGTCCACAAAGGTCTGCGGGTCGATGTCGCCGCCGTCGCCGGGGACGCAGATCAGTGGACCGTCACCGGCAGGCGTGTACGGCCCTTCGGCCTTCGCGGCGGTCGCGACGCCGATGCACATCTCCCCTCCGGGAGCGACCGCCGCCGAAAAGTAGAGCAGGAACGTGCCGTCGGGAAGCCGGGTCACATCGGGGGCCCAGAACCCGCCGTCGGGTTTCGCCCACTTGGGTACGGCCGCGAGGGCGTCGCCGGCCATCCGCCATGGACCTTCCGGCGCCGGAGCGTGCGCGTACGGCATCTTCACCGCGCCCGTGCTCGTGGAGAAGGCGAGGTAACCGGAGTCGGTCTTGACGATGTCGGGGTCCGGGAAGTCCTGTCCGATCAGCAGTCTCGGCGTACCAATGGCGAACGCCGGAGGCGCGGTGAGGAGTGTCGTGGCGACGGCGAGAGTCACGAGGCGGTGAATGAACTTCATGACCGATTCTGTGGACGGGAGGACGCGGTCGGCAGTGTCGCCGGGGTCCTGCCACCGGGAAGCGTGTACTTCGTCGTTCACCCGGTGCCGCGGGATTCATCCGCGCGTCTTCGGGTAGTCGGCGTGGCGCTCCTTGTGGTGACGGACCACGGCGACGGGGCAGGGCGCGTGGTGGACCATGGCGCGGCTGACCGAGCCCAGCAGAGCTCGGCGCAGCGGCCCGCGTCCATGACTGCCGACGACGAGCAGCGTGGCACCTTCGGCCTGCTCCGCCAGCGCATGAGCGGGCCGGTCGACCGCGATCACCCGGTGCACGGGGACGTCCGGATACCGTTCCCGATATCCGGCCAGGGATTCGTCGAGCAGGGGCTTTCCCCGTTCCTCGATGAGCTCCCTGTCGTGCTCGGTAGGAGTCACCGCCATCGCTTCGAGCGGGAGGTCGGACCAGACATGCAAGGCCACCAGCACGCAGTCGTGCCGGTCGGCGAAGTCGTAGGCGAACCCGATGGCCTCCCTGCTGGTCTCGGAGCCGTCGACGCCGACCACGACCGTTCGGTCGCCCTCCGCCGCCGGTTCGTCGCCGGTGCGCACGACCACGATGGGCCGGTGGTAGTCGTGCAGGAGTTCGTTGGCCGTCGAGCCGACCAGGAGCCTGGGCAGCGCGGTGAGCCCCGACGAACCGATGACCAGCAGCTCCGCGTTCTCCGCGGCGCGGGCCAGCTCGTCGGGTGCGCGGCCGGACAACAGCCGCGTCGAAACGGCCAGACCCGGCCATGCACGGCGGCATTCCTGCGCGATGTCGCCGAGCATGGCCTCGGCGTGCCGCTGCGCCGTCTCCTGACCTGCTTCGAGAAACCCCGGCCGCGGCCAGGCCCCGCCGCCTGGGAGCGCCTCGGGCACGGGCGGGAAGCCGACGACGTGGGCGACGACCAATCCGCGGCCGCGGTCGGCTGCTTCCCCGGCCGCCCAGCGCACGGCCTTCCGTGCTTCTTCGGAGCCGTCGTAGCCCGCGACGACCGCTCCCTTGTCCATGGTGGATTCCGATGATGACATCACTGCTCACGTCCTGCCCGGCCTCGGCAACCCCATGAATACCACGTTCGGCGGTCACCGAAACCTCGCTCAGGGCCAATGCGATGCCACCAGACCGAGCAGCACCGGATCGGGCCGCCCGACCGCGCGGGCCAGCTGCCGGCCCGGGACGCGGGCAAGGATCCGGAGACTGCGGAGCACGCCCTGTACCGCTGAGGCACCGGCCGCCGGCCCGTGTTGCGAAAGCCACTTTCGGGACGTCAGACGTTGCGAAAGTGGCTTTCGCAACACGCCTCGACCATGGGCACCTAGCGGCACGTCAGCGGGCGTTGAAGAACTCGCCCGCGCGTCCTTCAATGTTGCGAAAGTGGCGTTCGCAACCTGCCATCCGCCGGTCGGCGAACGCGCGATACCTGACTGAAGACATCACCTCGACGTGCCCCTTGCGCAGCAGAAGCACGGGTCGAACACCTCCTGCCTACCGCGTACCCACGAGCGGACCGGGCAGGCCCGCTCGTCAGGCGAGTGCCGTGATCAGCCCGATCGCCAGCGCGGTCCGTTCCGGGATGTGCCGCACGAGGATGTGTTCGTCGCGCGCGTGGGCGCCGCCTCCGACGGCGCCGAGCCCGTCGAGCACCGGGCGGCCCAGCGCGGACACGAAGTTGCCGTCGCTCGCACCGCCCACCGCGGTCTCCTCCAGCTGCCAGCCCTCGTCGGCGGCCACTTTCCGCGCGGTCGCGAACAGCGCCCGCGACGGGTCGTTCGGTGTCATCGGCGGTCGATTCCACTCCCCTTCGACCGAGACGGTCACGCGAGGATCGGTGGCTTCCAGACCGGCGAACACCTTGTCGATCCGGTCCATTTCGGACGGTTCGGCGACACGGACGTCGACGCCACAGCCGGCACCGCCCGCCGTGACGTTACGACCGGTCCCGCCGGAGATCGTGCCGACGTTGACCGTGGTCCCGAGTTCGCGCGAGCCCGCGGACGCCAGCTGCCCGACGATCTCGGCGAGGGCGTGGATCGCGCTCGCACCCGCATACGGGTCCAGGCCCGCATGCGCCTCGACGCCGGCGGCGGTCACGTCGAACAGGCCGACGCCCTTGCGCGCGGTCTTCAGCTTGCCGCCCAGCGACGCCTCGAAGACGAGGGTGGCCAGCGCGCCTTCACTGGCCGCTTCGATGTACGGCCGCGAGTGGGGGCTGCCGATCTCCTCGTCGCCGTTGAAGAGGAATTTGACCGACGGATGCGGAAGGCCGAGTTCGCGGAGGCCTCGCAGAGCCCAGACCGACTGCACCAGACCGAGTTTCATGTCGAACGCGCCCGGCCCGGTGACGCGGCCGTCGTCGTCGGTGTACGGCCAGCCGGCGAGCGTGCCGGTCGGCCAGACCGTGTCGTAGTGACTCAGCAACAGAACCGATCCCGGCGCCGTACCCGCATAGCTCAGTTCGAGCACGTCGCCGCGGACCGTGTCGGTGTGACGAGCCTCGGTTTCGGGCGCGCCGAGCCGGTCGAACACCCAGGACCGGATGGTGTCGAGTCCTTTGTCCAACATCGGCTTGTCGTAGCTGTGCGTCTCCAGTTCGACGATCGTCCGCAGATCGTCGAGCATGGCCGGCCGTGCCTGGCGGGACCAATCCGTGTGTGACAAGAGAATCCTTTCTACCGAACGGGGGCGCCGGGGCCGAGCGGGATGCCGAACGCCCAGAACACGAAGAACAGCAACGTCCACACCACCAGCAGGGCGAACGAGAGCGGGACCGTCATCGAGAACAGCGTGCCGATACCCGCCGAACGCCGGTAGCGCTGCAGGAAGCCCAGCGCCATCACGAAATACGGGCTCATCGGGGTGATCGCGTTCGTGCACGAGTCCGCGATGCGGTACAGCGCCTGCGTCGTCTCCGGCGGGATGTCCAGCAACATCAGCTGATCGGCACGAACACCGGGCCGATCAGCGCCCATTGGGCGGAGCCGCTGGTGACGATCAGGTTCACCAGGGTCACCACGACGAGGATGCCCAGCATGATGACCGGTCCGGAGACGCCGGCGGATTTGAGCAGGCCGGCGCCGTTGATCGCGGTGATCTCACCGATACCGGTCCACTTGAAGTAGGCGAGGAACTGGGAGATCGCGAAGAACAGCACCAGGATCGGTGCCATCTCGCGGAATCCGTGTGCCATGAACCCCGGGATGTCACGGCTGCTGGTCACCGTCCCGGCGACCCTGCCGTAGGCCCAGCCCGCGGCCAGGAAACCGAGCGCGAGGAAGATCGAGATGGAGGTCAGCAACGGTGACTCGATGATGCTTCCGCCCTTGCCGCGCAGGGGCGACGACGAGGGCAGCACCGCCAGCACCAGAGCGACCACGAAGACCGCCAGTGCGATGAGCGCGGCGAGCAGGCCGCGTCGTTCCTGGCGGCTGAGCTGGAGCGAGCCGAGGTCGTCCTCCTCGGCGTCGTCGTCGACGGGCATCGCCTCGGCGCGCCGCGCGAGGACCTTCTCGGTCACGAGCGTGATCACGGCGGCCAGCACGACCGACGAGGCGAGCGAGAAGAAGTAGTTGGCCAGCGGCGTGACCGAATAGGCCGGGTCGATCGTCTGCGCCGCCGCCGTGGTCAGCCCGGACAGGATGGCGTCGGTCGGCGTGATCAGCGGGCTCGCGTCATAACCGGCGGAGATCGACACGAACGCCACCACGATGCCCAGGATCGGGCTGCGCCCCACCGCGCGGAAAGCCAAGGCCCCCAACGGGATCAGCACCACATAGGCGGCGTCGGACGCGACGTGGGACACCATTCCGGTGAACGCCAGCGCGAAGGTCACCCATCGCGGCGAGACCTTCGAAACACCGGACCGGAGCACGGCCGCGAGCAGACCGGACCGCTCGGCGACCGCCACGCCGAGCATCACCACGAGGATCGTGCCCAGCGGCGGGAACGACGTGTAGCTCTTGACCGCGTCGGTCACCATCATCCGCACGCCGTCGGCGGACAGCAGGTTCTTCGCCTCGACCGGTTTGCCCGTGGCCGGGTTCACCGCCGACACGTCGGCCGCGCTGAGCCCCCAGCTGGCCAGAGCCAGCACCGCGCTCAAGATGGCGAAGAGCCAGAACGGATGCGGCAGCTTGTTGCCGAGCCGCTCGACGCCGTCGAGCGCGCGCAGCAGGAGGTTCATCGGACGTGAGGTCGTTCTGGCCTGGCTGGAACTCACCGGCGCGGCTCCTTCCTGATTGGAGGCCCATTACAAACTCAAGCGAACGAATAGTGCAACCCCGAACTTGATTTCGCACGAATCAGTCATATGAACGAGCCTGACGACTGATACATTCACCTAATGATGACCGAACCCGAGCTTGACCTGATCGCGGCGCTCCAGATCGCCCCGCGCGCCTCGGTCGCCACGCTCGCCGAGGCGCTCGACGTCTCCGCCAGCACGGTGGGGCGACGGCTGGTCCGGCTGGAGGAACAGCGGATCCTCCGGGTGATCGGCCAAGTCGAGTGGACGGCGAGAGCGCGCGGGAACCCGCGGCATGTCTGGGTCACGACCGAACCGGGCGCGTCCGGATCGGCGGCGAAGGCGCTTGCGCGCTTTCCCGAGGTCCAGCTCGCGGCGGAGACGGCGGGCCGGTCGGACGTCTACCTGGCCGTGCACGTTCCGGATCGAGCCGAGGCGCGCGAGCTGCTCGCCGAGCGCATCCCCGGCGTGCCGGGCGTGGCGGGCACCCATTCGGAGCTGGTGCTGCGGGCGCTCACCAGGGCCGACTCCTGGCGTCTGCACCGGTTGAGCGACGAACAGCAGAAGATCTTGTCCCGGGAACAGGTGGTACCGGCCGCGCCGGACGGCTTCGACGCCGACGAGGTGGGCTCGGACGAGCGACGGCTCATCGCGCTCCTGGCCGGGAACGGGCGGATCACCGCGGCCGAGGCGGGCCGGAGCCTCGACCTCAGCCAGTCCACCGCGTACCGGCTGATCCAGTCGACGTTGCGGCGCGGCATCGTCCGGCCCCGCGTCGAGGTGGAACCCGCGCAGCTCGGCTACGAACTGGAGGCGGTCATCGCCCTGACCATCACCCCGGGCGCCATCCAGGCCGTGGCCGGGGAACTCGCGCGGCATCCGTCGGCACGGTACGTGTCGATCGTCGCCGGCACCGCTTCGGTCATCCACCAGGGTGTGTTCCGGAACGAGGACGAAATGGCCGACTTCCTCACCAGGGACCTCGCTCCCCTACCTGGGATCACCGCACTGCAGGTCTCCGTGGTGTTGCGCATGCTGCGCCGGTACTGGCTGTACCGGGAGGACGGGAGATTCGCCGTCATCGACGAGCCGTCGTGACCGACGGGGACGACGCCAGTGGAACCAGCAGGCGCGGCGATCCGGTGCCGTCGGCCGGCACGGACCAGATGTCACTTTCCTTGCCATCCGCACGCGGCAGGCCGTAGGCGATCGTGTCGTCGTCGAGCCAGACCACCTGGTCGTCGATGCTGCGCGCCTCCGCGAGCGGGGTCTCCCGCATCGTGGTCAGGTCCAGCACATGCTCCCGCCAGGGCCGGACATCGCCGTCGGCGACGCGTTTCTTGAACGCGAGTTTCGTGCCGTCCGGCGACAACGACGGGCATTCCGCGTTCTCCCGCAGGGTGCGTGCCTTCCATGCCTCGTTGTCACCTTCCACGAGATAGGTCCGCCCGCCGGTGGCGACCGTGGCGAAGAACGTCCGCTCGTCGGTGGCGAACGTGACGCCCCAGTAGTTGACGTCCTCGCCCCGGTGGACCGCGTCGCCGATCCGCAGCGGGATGCCCTCGATGTTGCTGGAGAGCTCGTTCCGTTCGCGATCCATGATGGCCGTCCGCGTCGAGAAGGTGCCGGGCGTCGAGTACGAGTCACCGGTGACGAACGTGGTCCAGCTTCCCATCCGGCCGCCGGGTGAGAGTTTCGCGCGGTTGGGGATGCCGGGGACGTCGATGCGCTTCACCTCGCCGAGCGCGGAATCGACGAATTTGGCGACCGCGCCCGGCAACGGGGTGGGTTCCTTCGCCAGGCACAGTCCGCCGTCCATCGCCACGTAGAACCGTTCGCACCCGAGCGAACTGATCCGCCGCGGACCGCCGGGTTCGAAGACGGGGACCGACGCGACGTTGCCGTATCCCGGCCCCGGCGCTCCGTTACGGAACAGCAGCTTCCCCGGCTCCCCCAGCGCGACCGGCCCCGAGGAGTCCACCGCGACCGCCGCGTCGGCCGTCCGCCGCTCGGGGCTGTTCGCCTTGGCCTGCACCACGTACACCACCGACGCGGCGGCGAGCGCGGCGACGCCCGCGAGCGCCACGCCGAACTTCACCGGGAGCTTCACCCCGTCCCCTTTCCCCGTCACCGGCAGGTGTACGGACCCGCTTTGTCGAGCAGTTCCCCGTTGGTGCCGATGATCTCCCAGGAATACGTCTTTCCCTTGAGTATCAGCTTCATGACCCCGTGCTTGCCCAGGATCTTCTCGACGCCTTCACGGGCCTTGTAATCGAGATAGAGGCTGTCGCCGCCGATGCCGGCGATGACCGAACGCACACCGTTGGCCTCGTCGACGTGCCCGTTGACGTCCAGCGGCTTCGTCCGCTCGTAATGGTGGTCGTGACCGGCGAACACGACGTCCGCCTTCGCCCTGGCCATCTCGTTCCACAACGGCGCGATACTCTTCGCGTCGCCGGAATTCCCCGAGTTGAAACGCGGATGGTGCCAGTATCCGGCGATACACGACTTCTTCGTTTTCGCCAGATCCTTGCGCAGCCACGCCACCTGCTCGGCGCCACCGCCGTTGTACACCGGGTCCGAATCGAGCGCGACGAAATGGAAGGCGCCGACGTCGAAGCTGTAGTACGGCTTTCCCTTCGGCGTCGCGATCTTCCCGAAGTACTGCTTGTAGCCCGCCAGTTCGTTGTTCCACTCGTGGTTGCCCGGCGTGGGTTTGGTGATCCTCTTGAATTTGCCCCAGGTCTTGTCGTAGTAGGTCCGGAACTCTTCGATGGTGCCGTCGACGTACTGGTTGTCGCCGACCGTCAGCACGTACCGGGGGTTGATCTTGCGCACCAGCTCCGCCGTCCGCTGGTGCTCGGACGGCAGCTCGGCCTTGGCGATGTCGCCGGCGAGCGCGATGACGATGCCGTCGGTCGCCGTCGGCCGGGTGGACGCCTTCACCGGCGCGGTCGACCCGGACAGGTTCCCCGCCGCGTCCCGTGCCCGCACCGCGTACTGGAAGTCGAAGCCCGACGCCAAGGACGTGTCGGTGTAGGAAGTCGTCGCGGACCGGCCGATGACGTTGCCGTTGCGCAGGACTTCGTACTCGGTGACCCCCACGTTGTCGGTCGACGCGGTCCAGCCCAGCGTGATGCTCTCGGTCGTGGACGACGCCTGCCGGAGCCCGGTCGGCACCGACGGCGGCTGGATGTCCCCGTCACCGGTCCGGACGCCGTAGACCTCCAGCTCCCACAACGAGTACCCGTACACGGTCGCCCGTGCCGTGCCGAAGATCCGGACGTGCCGGGCGGAGGTGTTCAGGTCGGTGAACTCGTCGAGGCCACCGTCGCTGCCCACCACGGTTTTCACGTCCCGCCAATTCTGGCCGTCGTCGGACGCTTGGACCTGATAGTCCTTCGCGTGGGCGGATTCCCAGAAGATCTTGATCCGGCTGATGTCCGCCGGACCGCCGAGGTCGACGGCGATCCACTGTGGATCGCCCTCCAGGCTCGCCCATCGGGTCGTCGAATCGCCGTCGACGGCGAGCGCGCCGTCGAAACCCTCGCTCTCCACGGTGGAGGTCGTGGTCCGTTTGCCGGCCGACAGCAGGGATTCCGCCGTGGCGCTGGAAGCCGTCACGGGCTGAGCGAGCAGGACGATCGCCGCGATCGCGGCGGTGCCCGGCTTCACCAATCGCTTCACCTGTACTCCTGAATGGACCTACGTCGTCGTGGAAGAACACACCGGGTCCGGTGCCGCGCACGGCACCGGACCACGGCCGTCAGCGGCAGGTGTACGGACCCGCCTTGTCGAGCACATTCCCGTTGGTGTCGTGGATTTCCCAGGAGTAGGACTTCCCGTTCAGCGTCAGCTTCATCACCCCGTGCTTGGCGAGAATCTTCTCCACCCCTTCACGTGCCCTGTAGTCCGTGTAGAGGTAGTCGCCACCGATGCCGGCGATGACCGACCGCACGCCGTTGGCCTCGTCGACGTGCCCGTTGACGTCCAGCGGCTTCGTCCGCTCGTAATGGTGGTCGTGACCGGTGATCACCATGTCCGCCTTCGCCCTGGCCATCTCGTTCCACAGCGGCGCCATCTGCTTCTTGTCCCCGGAGTTCCCCGAGTTGAAGCGCGGGTGGTGCCAATATCCGATGACGCAGGACTTCGTGTTCTTCGCCAGGTCGTTGCGCAGCCAGGTCACCTGGTCGGAACCACCGCCGGTGTAGATCGGGTTCGAGTCCATCGCGACGAAGTGGAAGTCACCGATGTCGTAGCTGTAGTACGGCAAACCCTGCGGGTACGCGATCGAACCGAAGTACTCCTTGTAGCCCCGGAGCTGGTCGTCCCATTCGTGGTTGCCCGTCGTGGGTTTGGTGATGCTCTTGAACTTGCCCCACGTCTTGTCGTAGTGCGAGCGGTATTCGGAGATGGTGCCCTTGTGGTACTGGTTGTCGCCCACGGTCAGCACGTACTTCGGGTTGATCCTGGCGACCTGGTTCGCGGTCCCCTGGTGTGTGGAGAACAGCTCCGGGTTGGCGATGTCACCCGCGAGCGCGAGGGTGATGGGGCCGGTGCCCCCGGGCTGGGTCGCCGCCCTGATCGCCGGACTCGCCGCGGAGACGTTGCCCGCCGCGTCCCGCGCCCGCACGGAGTAGCCGAACTCCACTCCGGACGCCAGGCCACTGTCGGTGTGGGTGGTCGTCGCCGTGGTCCCGACGACGTTGCCGTCGCGGAGCACCTCGTACTCGGTGACCCCGACATTATCGGTGGACGCGGTCCAGCCGAGGGTGACGCTGTCCGTCGTGGTGGCGTTCGCGGCGAGACCTGTGGGCGCCGTCGGCGCCTGCGTGTCCCCTCCGCCGACGCGGTCGCCGTAGATTTCCAGCTCCCACAACGAATAGCCGTAGGTCGTGCCGCGAGCCGTACCGTGGACGCGGATGTGACGCGCGGTCGCGTTGAGCCCGAGATGCTCGTCGATACCGCCGTCGCCGCCGACGACGGACTTGATGTCGGTCCAGGTCCTGCCGTCGGCCGAGCCCTGGATCTTGTAGGTCTTGGCGTAGGCGACTTCCCAGTTCAGTTTGACCTTGGTGACGGTCGAGGTGGCGCCGAGGTCGACGGCGATCCACTGCGGATCGACCATCTCCTCGCTCGCCCACCGGGTGGTGGTGTTGCCGTCGACGGCGTTGGCGCCGCCGAACTCGGCGCCTTCGATCGACGAGGTCGTGGTCGGTTTGCCCGCGGACAGCAGTGATTCCGCTTGCGCGGCGGTACCCGAAGCGATCAAGGTCTGCCCCAGCAGGGCCAGCGTCGCCACCGCGACACCGGCCAGGGGTGTTCTCCGTTTCATGCGAACTCCTCGACGTTGCGGAGTCGGCGAGTACCGGCGGTGGGCGGCGACTTGTCGGCCGGGTCGCTTTAGTTAAGTAAGTTTCCTAACGATCGCAGTGTAAAAGGTTCTTAAACTCACAGTCAACGGGTGAACGCGTCGTGTCCGGCATCATTTGATGGCAGGGTCGCGGCCATGGTGACGCTGGATCGGCTCGTGAACGTCCTTGGCGGATACGGGGCGCGGCTGTGGTGCTGCCCGGTGTCGCGCGAGGTGGCCTTGCGCGATGTGGTGATGTACGACGCCGCGGACCCCCGCGACCTGCGCGGAGACGTCTTCCTCGCCGTCGGGACGGACTCGATCGCGACGGCCGTCGACCTGGCCGTCGCGGCGCACGCGTCGGTCGTCCTGGTCCGCGGATCGGCGCCGGACGAGCGCGCCGAGACCGGCGACGTCGCCGTGCTCCTGGTGGACCCGGACGTGTCCTGGGGCCAGCTCGCCGGCGTCGTCTACGGGCTCGTCCTGGAAGGCCGCGAGACCGAGTCGGGCCGCGGTCCGACCGACCTGTTCGCGCTGGCCGACAGCTTGGCGGACGCGCTCGGCAGCGCGGTGACCATCGAGGACCGGCTCTCCAGGGTCCTGGCCTACTCCAGCAGGCAGCACCTGGCCGACCGGGCGCGGCTGGAGACGATCCTCGGCAGGCGCGTCCCGGAACCGGTCCGTGAACTGTTCGAACGGCGCGGTGTGTTCGCACATCTCGCGGAATCCGACGAGCCACTGTTCGTCGAAGCCGACCCCGGACACGGGCTGACCGGGCGCATGGTCGTCGCCGTTCGCGCGGGCCGGGAGCTGCTGGGCTCGATCTGGGTGGAATGCGAACGGCCGCTGACCGACGCCCGGCGAGCGGTCCTGCGGGACAGTTCGCGCACGGTCGGCCTGCACCTCCTGCGCTCCCGGGCGAGCGCCGACCTGGAGCGGCAGGTCGAATCCGACCTCGTCATCCGGCTGGTGGAGGGAACGCCGGACGCGGCCGCCGTGCTCAGCAGGCTCGGCCTGCCTCCCGGACGATTCCGCGTGATCGCGCTCCAAGCCCATATCGGGGACGAGCGCCACGCCGCGCTCCTGCTCGCGTTCGAGCGGGCGACGACCGGTTTCGGCTGGTCACGCCCGGGCCGCAGCACACTGTTCAGCAACACCGTCTACACGGTCCTGCCGGGGGACGACGTCGAGGCGGCCAGGGCGTGGGTGCGTTCGATCCGCGAGGCACTGCCCCGGCAGGTGACGATGCTGGCCGGGATCGGGGCGGGCGCGACGTCGGCGGAACTGCCTGCCAGCAGGCTGGAAGCCGACGAATGTCTCGCCTTGCACGCCGTGCGGCCGGGCACCGGACCCGCGATCGCCTACGACGAGGCATGGGACGACATCCTCGTGCAACGGCTGCGCGCCGCCGCCGCGTCCGGCAGGGCACCGGCCCGCGGCCCGATCACCGAATTGCGGCGGCACGACAGCGCCAACGCCACCAGCTACGTCGCGACGCTGCGCGCCTGGCTGGAGGCGCAGGGGGATCTCGCGGAGGCCGCCGAGCGGCTCGAAGTGCATCCCAACACGATCCGCTACCGGCTCCGGAAGATGGCGGAAGTGACCGAACTCCGCCTCGACCTGCCCTCGAAACGGCTGGCGATGATCATCGAGCTGGCCGTGTCCGAACCGGCCCCTTGACCGTTCCGGCCAAACCGGCCCGCCTGGATTGTCGGAACCGGACAATCCCCGGTGCCCGGATCCGAGCCATCCTGACCGCGACAGCACCACTCGTGCAGCGGAGGATTTCATGGGCGAGCTCGACCGGATCGACGGCGGCCCGCGTTCGGCGATCGTGATCGGAGCCGGCGTGGTCGGCCTGTCGACGGCGTGGTTCCTGCAGGAACGCGGCGTCGGAGTCACCGTGCTCGATCGCGAAGGCATCGCGGCGGGAGCGTCGTGGGGCAACGCCGGCTGGCTCTCCCCCGGGCTCGCGATCCCGCTCAACGAGCCCGGTGTCCTCCGCTACGGGCTGCGGACCCTGCTGGACCGGCAGGCCCCGCTGCACGTCCCGCCGTCTCCCGATCCGCGGCTGTGGTCGTTCCTCGCCCGCTTCGCCGCGAACTGCACCGGACGCTCGTGGACCCGCGCCGTCGAGGCGAACTCGCCGCTGAACGACGAGTGCCTGGAAGCCTTCGACGTCCTCACCGCGAACGGGGTGGACGCGCCGACCATCGAAGCGCCGATCACCGCGGCGTTCGAGACCGCGGACCAGGCCACGGGGCTGATCACCGAGCTGCGGCGCATCGGAGAGACCGGACAGGACATCTCCTGGACACGGCTCACCGCGGCCGAGCTCGCCGAACGGTTTCCGCAGGCCACGACCAGGCTCGGCGCCGCCGTCCGGATCGACGGCCAGCGCTACGTGGACCCGGGCCGGTTCGTCGAATCGCTGGCACGGGCGGTGGTCGGCCGGGGTGGCACGATCCGCCACAAGTTCGAGGTCGCGTCGCTGCGCGCGTACCGCCACGCGCTGAGCGTGCGCTCGACCACGGGCCAGACGGTGAACGCCAACGCGGTCGTGCTGGCGACCGGGGCCTGGCTGGGTGACCTGGGCCGGAAGTGGGGAGTCAAGGTCCCCGTCCGCGCCGGACGCGGCTACTCCTTCACCGTGCCGACCGACCGCCCGGTGCCGGGCCCGCTGTACCTGCCGGGCATCCGCGTGGCGTGCACGCCGTACCGGGATGGCCTCCGCGTGGCCGGGACGATGGAGTTCCGGAAGCCGGACGCGCCACTGGTTCCGGCCCGGATCGACGCGATCATCGCGTCGGCGCGGCCCTTCCTCACCGGCCTGGACTGGGAGCGGCGCACTGACGAATGGGTCGGCTCGCGCCCGGTCACCACCGACGGGCGGCACGTGATCGGCGCGACGAGCACGCCGGGGCTCTACGTCGCGGGCGGGCACGGGATGTGGGGACTGACCCACGGCCCGATCACCGGACGGCTCCTTGCCGAGCACATCACCACCGGCAAACAGCCGGAGGCCCTGCGCCCGTTCGACCCCCTTCGCCGATGACTCCGGACAACGGAAAGCCGGCCGACGAACAGTCCGAAGTGGACCGGCTCCGCGCCGAGAACGCGCTGCTGCGCGCAGAGAAGGACCTGCTGTTGAAGGCCGCGATCGGATTCGCCACCGACGCCGGCGCCTTCCAGCGGCGGTCTCGTGAACCCGAGACCCGCTGACCGAAGCGGGACTCATCGAAGTCTGTGGGGGCTGGGCCCTTTCCGCGCCCGGCCCCCACAGACGTACCCACCGAAAGGCGATCACCACCATGTCAGGCCCTTGGCTGACCCCGGAAGCGCACGCGCGCCTGGTGCGGGAGCTCGCGACGTTGCGACGCCCCGGCACCGACGATCGGTACGGCGACGAGGAATTCGCGCATATCACCCACCGGCAGGCACGGATCCGGCAGATCGAGGACATGCTGCGCGGCGCCGTCGTCGGACAGGATCCTCCCGACGACGGGATCGCCGAGCCCGGCATGGTGCTCACCGTCCGGTACGACGACGGCGACACCGAGACCTTCCTGCTCGGCATGCGGGACGAGGCAGGCCACGGCGAACTCGAGGTCTACTCCCCTGACTCTCCGCTCGGCCGCGCGGTCCACGGCGCGCGACCGGGCGACCGGCGGGAGTACCGCGTGCCCAGCGGCGGGGCTGTGCGCGTCACGCTTCTCGACGCCAAGCCATACGGGCGCCATCGGGAAACGCTTCCTGTTGAGAGGTGAGGCAAACGTGGCTTGGCCGAAAGGGGCCTTCACGATGTGAACCGCGATCAGCCGCGGCCAAAGCCAGCAGGCACCTAGGACACCGTGCCTGACCAGGGCCGAAGTCGGCCTCGCTCTGACAGGGACGCCCCAGCGCCCAGATCGCCTTGCCCCGCGAGTACCGAGCCTGCCACCATCAGGCCAGTGACTGGGCGTGGGGACTCGGTAGGGCAAGGTCGGGATGTCGTTCCGATGGCGGGGGCGGTGGCCGCCGGTGTGGGGCTGGCGCTTCAATCCCGCTTGAACGGAGAACTCGGCGCGCGCGTGGGCGACGGGATCGCGGCGACGCTGGCGTCGACCTCGGTCGGTCTGATCCTCCTGGTCGCGGTGGTTCCGCTGCTCGCAGCCGGGCGGCGTGGGCTGAGGCTGGTTCACGCGGCTGTGCGCGCCGGCGAGCTGCGGTGGTGGCATCTGACCGGCGGTGTGTGCGGAGCGTTGTTCGTGGCCGGACAGGGAATCAGTGTCGGCTCGCTCGGAGTGGCCGTCTTCACGGTGGCCGTCGTGGGCGGCTCGGCCGTCGGCGGTCTGGTCGTGGACCGGTTCTCGGGTGGCCGCCCGATCACGATGGCCCGAACTGCCGGGGCGGTGGCCTGTGTGGCAGCCGTCGCGGTGGCCGGGCTCGGTGCTTGGCATGGAGCCCTGGCGCTGGTGGCGCTGCCCGTCCTCGCCGGTGTCGCGATCGCGGTCCAGACGGCGTTGAACGGCAGGGTGGGAGCGGTCGCCGAATCGCCGTGGCCGCCCACAATGGTCAATTTCGCGGTCGCGGCCGGATCGCTCGCCATCGCACTGACAGCGCGCGTCACGTTGGGCGGGCGTCTGCCCGGGGATCTTCCGGCGGAACCGCTGCTCTACCTCGCCGGAGTGATCGGGATCGGCATCATCGCGGTGGCGACGCTCGTCGTCCGGCGCATCGGTGTACTGCTCTTCGGGCTGGCGAGCGTGGCAGGTCAGCTGGCCGGGGCGGTCCTGCTGGACGCGATCACACCAGGACCGCGGCCCTCGGCCGCCACGATCGCCGGGGTCGCGATCACCTTCCTCGCGCTGGTGCTGGCCGCTCATCCTCGCGTCCGTCGGACTCGCTGACGTTGCGAAAGCAGCTCTCGCAACGTGCCACCGCACCACAGATGTCTCTTGTGGACAGTCGAGGAGGTGGCGACCGTGGAGATTCGGGACGAGTCGTGTCCCGAATCTCCACGGGCCACTAGGACTCGTCCAGGAGGTCCTCGATCAGGATCGGACTATGCCGCACCCGGATGCCGGTGGCGTTGTGGACGGCGTTCGCGACGGCCGCCGCCATCCCGACGATGCCGATCTCGCCCAGCCCCTTCGCGCCGACCGAGTTGTGCAGCGTGTCCGGATACTCGACGAAGTGAACGTCGACCTCGGGGATGTCCGCGTTCACCGGGATCAGGTAGCTCGCCAAGTCACCGTTGGCGAACCGCCCGTTCTCCTCGATCTCCAGCCCCTCGTGCAGGGCGGCCGAAACACCCCAGATCATGCCTCCGAGGATCTGGCTGCGCGCCGCCACGGGGTTGATGATCCGGCCTGCGTCGAACACCCCGAGCATGCGGGACACCCGGATCTCCCGCGTCCACTTGTGCACGCGGACTTCGCAGAACTGCGCGCCGAACGAGCTGAACGAATGTTTCGTCAGCTCCTCGCCGGGTGCCGAGGAACCGGTCACGGCCAACGAGGGGCGGTCCAGTGCCCGCAACAGTTCCCCGAAGGACATCGTCCGGTCCCCCGCCAGCACCTGGCCGTCCGCGTAGGAGACGTCCATGCCGTCGAACGGCGCTCCCGGTGCCGACGCCAGCGCGAGCAGCTCGTCGATCGCTGTGGCCGCGGCGACCATGATGGCCGTGCCCGCGCTCGCGGTCGCCGTGGAACCACCGGACATTCCACCGGGCGGCAGGCTCGAGTCACCCAGCCGCGGCACCACCCGATCCGGCGGGATGTCCAGCGACTCCCCGCCCACCAGGGAAAGCACGGTCAGCAGGCCCGTCCCGGGGTCCGCCCCGCTGGTCGCGACGACGGCCGTGTCATCGGGCAGGAGGGTGATCCCGACCGTGGCCGGGAACCGCAGGGCGGGGAACATGGCGGTGGCCGTGCCCATGCCCACCAGCCAGTCGCCGTCCGTCCGCCCCTGGGGAGTGCGATCCGCCCAGCCGAACCTGGCCGCGCCGACGCGGAAACACTCGTCGAGATGTTTGCTCGACCACTGCAGGTCCTTGCCGGGCGGAGCGGTCGAATTGTTCCGCTGCCGCAGCTCGATCGGGTCCATGCCCAGCGCGACCGCGAGTTCGTCGATCGCGCTCTCCAGCGCGAAGGATCCCGGTGCCTCACCCGGCGCCCGCATGAAGGTGGTCGGCGGGATGTTGAGCGGCACCATCTTCTGACTGATGGCCAGGTTCCGCGTGGCGTACCACTCGCGCGAGGTGCCGTGTGACGTCGGCTCGACGAACGACCGGTCCATGGGCGTGCTGCACCACGAATCGTGCCGCAGCGCGTTCAGCGTGCCGTCGTGCTCCGCGCCGAGGGCGATCTTCTGCACTGTCGCGGCGCGGCCGGCCGTCGCGGTGAAGACCTGTTCCCGGCTGAGCACGGCCTTCACCGGCCTGCCCAGCACCCTGGCCGCCGCCGCGGCGAGGAACGCCGGGGCGGAGGTGCGGCCCTTGCCCCCGAACGCACCGCCGACGAAGGGATTCACCGCGTGCACCTCGGACCGCTTCGCGCCCAGCGCCATCGCCAGCTCCGCCGCCTGGAGGTCGGACCCCTGGTTACCGCTGTGGATCGTCAGGCCGTCGGGCCCCCACACCGCGACCGCGGAATGCGGTTCCATCGCGGCGTGATGCTGAGGCGCTGTGGTATACGTGGCCTCGACGACCACCGGGCTCTCGGCGAGCGCGTCCTCGATGGACTCGACGCCCTCGGCGAGCACGGCGAGGGCCGACGGCACACCCCGCGATTCCGGTGCGTCCTCGGCCGACGCGAGGCCATCCTGGAGGGAAGTCAGCGCAGGCCGGGTCAGGTAGGAGACCTCGACCAGCATCGCCGCGTCGCGCGCCTGCTCGTAGGTCTCGGCGACCACGAAGCCGATCGGCTGGCCGTAGTACGTGACTTCCTTGTCCTGCAACGGAACCCACGTCTCGCCCATGACCTGCGTGGTCGGAGTGCGCAGGTCCAGCGGATCGAAGGGCGTGTACACGCCGATCACGCCGGGCGCGCCCTTCGCCGCCGTGACGTCCATCGTGTCGATCTCGCCGTGAGCGATCGTGCTGAGCACGACATAGCCGTGGACCAGTCCGGGGAAGGTGTGGTCCGCCCCGTACTCGGCCCGGCCGGTGACCTTCAGCGGCCCGTCCACCCGGCTGGTCATGAGCGGCTCCCCTCGGTCAGTTCGAGTAGCGCGCGGACGATGGTCCGCCGCAGCAACGACGGCTTGAAGCCGTTCCCGGACAGCGGACGCGCACCCTCCGCGGCGAGCGCCGCGGCGTCTTCGAAGGCGGCGACCGTGGCGGGCGCACCCCGCAAGGCCTCCTCGACCGCGGGCAGCCGCCACGGCACGGTGGCCACGCCGCCGGCCGCGACCCGGGCGTCGACGACGCGCGAGTCTTCCACCCGCAACGCGACCGCCGCGGAGCACAGCGCGAACTCGTAGGACTGCCTGTCCCGCACCTTGACGTAGGTGGAGTTCGACGCCCAGTCCAGCCGCGGCACCTCGACCTCGGCGATCAGTTCCCCGGGGCGGAGGTCGTTCTCGACCTCGGGGGTGTCACCGGGCGTGCGATAGAAGGAACCCAGCTCGACGGTGCGGTTCCCGGTCTCGCCGACCAGGCGGAGCCGCGCGTCGAGGGCGACCAGTGCGACGGCGACGTCGCTGGCGTGGGTCGCCACGCACGAATCACTCGTGCCCAGCACCGCGTGCATCCGGTTGGCGCCGGCGATCGCCGGGCAGCCGCTGCCGGGGACCCGGCGGTTGCACGGCATGGCGACGTCACGGAAGTACGAGCAGCGCGTGCGCTGCATGAGGTTTCCGCCGATGCTGGCCATGTTCCGGATCTGCTGGGAGGCGCTGAGCAGCAGCGCACGCGAGATCGCCGGGTACACCCCGGGATGTCCGGCGATGTCGGCCATCCGCTCCAGCGCACCGAAGCGGAGGCCGTCGCTGGTGTCGATGCCGCGCAGCGGTATCGCGTTGATGTCCAGAACCTGTCGCGGTGTCAGGACGTCGAGTTTCATCAGGTCGACGAGTGTGGTCCCGCCCGCCAGGAACGTGCCCGGCGAGCCGACCGCGTCTTCGACGGTCTCGGGGGCGAGCAGCTCAAAGGGACGCATCGGCCCTCCTCGCCTGCTCGACCGCGGCCACGATGTTCGGGTACGCCGCGCATCGGCAGAGATTGCCGGACATGAACTCGCGGACGTCCTCGACGCCTTGCTCGACGGCGGCGACCGCCGACATGATCTGCCCGGACGTGCAGAACCCGCACTGCAGGGCGTCCTGATCGACGAACGCCTGCTGAACCGGATGCAGGCCGTCCTCTGTGGACAGTGCTTCGACCGTGGTCACCGGCTGCTTCACGGTGGCGGCCAGGGTCAAGCAGGAGAGCACCGGCCGTCCCCCGACGTGCACCGTGCAGGCGCCGCACTGCCCTCTGTCACAACCCTTCTTCGGGCCGGTGACGGCGAGCCGCTCCCGCAGCGCGTCCAGCAGGGTCACCCCGGGCTCGACACCGAGATGTTCCGTCCTGCCATTGACTTCGAGTGAGATGTCCACTGAATCTCTTTCCGCAGATCGTCCGGGCCGGGGCCCGACGGCGTAGGTTGAGGTGGTGGGGAGTCTGTTCGCGAGGTGAAACGGATATTCATCCGCTTCAATTTTCAAGCTAGCGGAATACAATCCGCTCGGCAAGGTCGATGCTCGCCCTGGAGTCGCTCCAGGTCCGACGGGTCCCTCGGCTACATTCACCGGAGAACAGGTCGGCGGACAGGAGGGACCATGACGACGGGATCGGTCAATCCCCGACGCGCGGACACCCGCCGCAACCACGAGCGCATCCTCGCCACCGCGGCGAAGTCGCTGGCCTGTTCCGGCGAAGTTTCGTTCAACGCCATAGCGAAGCAGGCCGAGGTCGGCGTCGGCACGGTGTACCGGCACTTCCCCACGCCGGAGGCTCTCATCCTGGCGGTGTACCGGCGTGAGGTGCGCCAGCTCGTCGAGATCGTGCCGAGCCTGCTCGAGAAGTACCCACCGGAGCAGGCCTTCCGGGTCTGGACGACCGACCACCTGGCGCACTACATGATGACCAAACGCGGCCTGGCCGACGCGTTGCGCGTCGCGACCGCCTCACGAGGGGAACTGCCCGCAGGGGCTTACCAGGACATGGTCGGCGCCGTTTTCACCTTGCTGCAGGCCAATGTCGAGGCCGGGACCGTCCGCGCGGATCTGGAAGCCGAGACCGTCCTGCGTGGACTGGGCGGCCTGCTGTACCTCGACCCGAAGGGCGAATGGCGGCGTGACGTCGCGAGCCTCCTCGACCTGCTGTGGCGCGGGATGGGCACCGGCCGGGCCTGACGCGCGTCACGGCCGAGGAATGTTCCGGAGATTGGCCCGGGCGAGGTCGATCATCCGGCCGACCCCGCCTTCGAGAACGACCTTGCTCGCGGCCAAGGCGAACCCGCCGAGCTGCCCGGCGGTGATATGCGGCGGGACCGACAGCGCGTTCGGGTCGGTCACGACGTCCACCAGTGCGGGCCCGTCGTGGCTCAGCGCTTCCTTGAGGGCCGCGCGCAGCCGGGTCGGATCGGTCACCCGCTCGGCACGCAGGCCCGCACCGTTGGCGATCGCGGCGAAGTCGACCGGACGGTGATCGGTCTGGTAGTCGGGAAGGCCGTCCACCAGCATCTCCAGCTTCACCATGCCCAGCGAGGAGTTGTTGAACGTCACGATCTTGACCGGAAGGTCGTGCAGGGCCACGGTGAGCAGCTCGCCGAGCAGCATGCCCAGCCCACCGTCACCGGACATCGACACGACCTGACGACCCGGATAGGCGAACTGCGCGCCGATGGCGTGCGGCAGGGCGTTGGCCATCGTGCCGTGCAGGAACGACCCGATGACCCGGCGGCGCCCGTTGGGAGTGAGATACCTGGCCGCCCAGACATTGCACATGCCGGTGTCGACGGTGAAGATCGCGTCGTCCGCGGCGAGCTCGTCGAGGAGATCCGCGGCGAACTCCGGGTGGATGGGCACGTGCCGCTCGACGTTGCGGGTGTAGGCGTCGACGACCTGCTCCAGCGTTTTGCAGTGATCACGCAGCATGCGGTCCAGGAACGTCCGGTCGGTCTTGCGCCGCAGGAGCGGCTGCACGGCTCGCAGGGTCTCCCGTACGTCGCCGTGCACCGCCAGTTCCAGTGGGGTGCGCCTGCCGAGGCGGGTCGCGTCGTGGTCGATCTGCACGGTCCTTGCCTGAGGAAGGAAGGTGTCGTAAGGGAAATCGGTGCCCAGCAGGACCAGCAGGTCCGCGTCGTGCATGGCCCGGTAGCAGGCGCCGTAGCCGAGCAGCCCGCTCATCCCGACGTCGTAGGGATTGTCGTACTGGATCCATTCCTTGCCACGCAGGCTGTGCCCGACCGGTGCCTGCACGGTCCCGGCCAGCTCCATCACCTCCGCGTGTGCGCCACGCACTCCGGCGCCGGCGAACAAGGTGACGGTCTCGGCATCGTTGATCAGCTCGGCGAGCCGTGCCACCTGGGGTTCCGGTGGCACGACCGTCCCGTGCTCGGTGACCGGCGCCCCGGTCCCCGTCGGCGCGACGGCGTCGAGGTGCGCGACGTCGCCGGGCAGCACCAGCACTGAAACCTCGCCGCGGGACAACGCGTGCTGCATGGCGATCCGCAGCACCCTGGGCATCTGACTGGGCCTGCTGATCTGTTCGCAATAGCCACTGCAGTCGACGAACAGCCGCTCGGGATGGGTCTCCTGGAAGAACCCGGTCCCGATCTGGCCGGACGGGATATGCGAGGCGAGCGCGAGGACCGGGGCTCCGGTGCGGTGCGCGTCGTAAAGCCCTTGCACCAGATGGGTATTGCCGGGGCCGCAGCTACCCGCGCACACCGCGAGCCGCCCGGTCAGCTGAGCCTCGGCGGCCGCCGCGAAGGCACCCGCCTCCTCGTTGCGGACATGGACCCACTCGATGCCCGGGGTGCGGCGGATGGCGTCGACGACGGGGTTGAGGCTGTCCCCGACCACGCCGTAGATCCGTTCCACCCCGGCCTGCACCAGGACTTGGACGAACTGCTCGGCGACGTTGGGCTTGGCCATCAGGACCCCTTCGATGTTTCGGCGGGCGGACCCCCTCATGATCCACGTCCGGGCCCCGCCTCGCAGGTCCTATTGAGCGGTAAGGCAAACAGGGCCTGGTCGAGGCCTCGTGTATCCAATCTGGTCTGTGAAGGCCTCCTTGAGGGACCCGGAGTCCCTCAAGGAGGCCTTCACAGACTTCGAGCGGGCAGAGGACGTTCTAGGCGAGCTCGGCCGAGGAACCGACGACGACCGCGTAGAGATCACCGATCGTGGCGAGCGCCGCACGGTGCTGGTCCGCGGCGGTCACCGGACCGGCGACGGAAGGAAGCGCCCGTGTGGCACAAGCCGCGGCCACCACGGTCGGGGTGTTGCCGCGCAGGAACGCGCCTTCCGCGGTGAACGTGACGCACATATGGGTCATGAACCCGGCCACCACGACGTCCTTCTGCCCGGCGGCATCGACCAGCTCCCCCAGCCGGGTCCCGGCGAACGAGTTCGGCGCGGTCTTCACCACGACCTCCTCGCCAGGGCCGGGGGCGACACGCTCGTGGATCCGGCCGAGGTCCTGCCGGAGGTCGTACGGGCTGCCCTCGCCGCCGTCGTGCATGACGTGGATGACCGTCGCGCCCTCGGCGCGAGCACGCGCCAGCAGGGTGGCCGCTTCGCCGAGCGCCGCCTCCCAGCCGTCGAGTTCCATCACGCCGCGTGTGTAGGTGTTCTGGTAGTCGACGAGGATCACGGTCGCGTCCGAGAGGGTCGCGGGGGTCGTCGGCAAGGTGCTGATTTCGCGCAGCGTGGTGCTGGTCATCGTGTGTTCCTTCGCTTTCCGGTCGGTACGGCTACCATCGTCGCTGACCCGATCCGATATCGAGATATGGATTCGGGTCAGTTGTGGTCGGGATCGGCCGACATCCGCGGGAAGGGAACGATGAGCGCTCCGAGTGTGGCCGTCCTGGCGTTCGAGGGGATCAGCCCGTTCCATCTCGCCGTGCCGTCCTTGGTGTGGGGACCCGAATCCCCGGCGGGCGACATGGAGCCGTGGCCGATCACGGTCGCCGCCGTCGAACCGGGCAGGCTCACCACGAGCGCCGGCTACGCGATCGACGTTCCCGCCGGCCTCGGCACGCTCGCGGAGGCCGACGTCGTCGTCGTGCCGTGGTGGTCCGACCCGGAATCCTCGACGCCCTCAACCGTGGCCGCCGCGCTGCGAGCCGCGCACGAACGCGGAGCACTCGTCGTCGGGCTCTGCCTGGGAGTTTTCGCCCTCGCGGACTCCGGCATCCTCGACGGGCGCACCGCGACCACCCACTGGAAATGGATCGAAACCTTCCGGCGGCGCTTCCCCGAGGTGGAACTGCGCCCCGAAGAGCTGTACGTCGACGAAGGCGACATCGTGACCGGAGCGGGCGCGACCGCCGGGATCGACACCTGCCTCCACCTGCTCGCCCGCACGGCCGGGCAGGTCGTCGCCAACCGCGTCGCCCGCCGGATCGTCGCCGCGCCGCACCGTCCCGGCGGCCAGGCCCAGTTCATCGAGCTTCCCGTACCCGCCGCGGACGAGGATCCACTCACCACCGTGATGAACTGGGCGCTGTCCCGCCTGGCCGCACGGCACAGCATCGACGACCTCGCCGCCCGGGCACATATGAGCCGGAGTACCTTCACCCGCTCGTTCCGCGCCCGCACGGGGACCACCGTCCACGGCTGGCTTGTCTCACAACGTCTCGCGCGGGCACGCCAGCTTCTCGAGACGACCGCGCTCGGCATCGACGTGGTCGCCGCACAGTCCGGGTTCGGCACATCTGCCCGTCTTCGCGAGCACTTCGCCACCGCTCTGGGAACGACACCGACGCGCTACCGGACCGAGTTCACCGCCACGGGATCGGCACGCGGACCTAGGTAGGCGAGAGAAATCCTTTTCTCGCCGTTCGACGGAAAGTGGAATCCTTATTTCCGCAAACCGGCGGGACCGAGTGCGCGCCCGGAAAGCGCCGTGGCCTACGCTCACCTTTTCGCGTCGGTGAATAGCTCACCCCGGAGGGTGAGCTCAATCGAGTGCATTGCCCGGCGGAACTGGATCGAAGAAGCCGTTCCGGGGCAAGATGACCGGGCACGAAGACCGGCACGACGGAGGACCATGTGGAGCTGTGCGGAACCCCCATCTTCGACTCTCTGGTCGAGGAGACGAGGAGGACGGCCGCCGGAAATGGCACGCACCCCCGCGAGGACAATTCAGAATCGAGCGAGCAGCGGCCGGACGACGGCAAGGAAAACAACTGAAGATCAGCTGACGCAATGAACGAAATGGACCGTTTCCGGTTTTCAGTCTTTTTCGGATGAACGGGCGTCACCGGGAATTCCGGCGGAATTCTGCAGATCGTCGAGCAATCCCAGCTGGCCGGCTATGACCCCGGTCAGGATCCCGCGAGCGACGGCGAGCAGTTCGGCGACCGACGGACTGGTCAGGGAGTAGGAGACGGTCGTCCCTTCCTTGCGCGGCACCACCAGGTTGGCGCGCCGCAGGACGGCGAGCTGCTGAGACAGGTTGGCGGGCTCGATACCGAGGTCGGCGAGCATCTCCGAGACGTGATGCTCCCGCTCGCTGAGGAGTTCGAGCACGCGGATCCGGACGGGATGCCCCAGCGTCTTGAAGAACTCCGCCGTCGCCTGATACAGGGGGCTGTTCATCGGCATCCCTTCCCGCAGGTCCAGCCGTCCGCACAACCCCGATCGTGCCCGATTTCCGGAGCCGCCGAACCTCACCTCGCGCCGTTCGGGCGCGAGCACACCCGATCAGGGCACAAAAACGCGTTACTCGAGCATCGACACCCGCCCATGAATTGCATATTTATGCAAGTTTGCATATCAGAGAAGGTGAGAACACCTGTGAGTCACGGCATGCGGGATTCCGCGAGCCTCTTGTCGGTCCCCCGGCCCGCCACGAGGTGCGGACGGTGACCACACGTCACTCCATCCCCACCGCCGCCACCCGGGCTCACCTTGCCCTCGCCGCGCATGCGGCGGAGCTGGCCGATCTCGCCGCGAACGCCGCACGGGTGGACGCCGCGGCAGAGCAGGACCCGTGCTCGACGCGGGATCATTCCGGCCTGATCGGGATGGCACAGCAGATCCTCGAGGCGGCGGTGGTCGCCGCCAAGCTCGACGGGAAGACCTGGCAGGAGATCGCGTACAGGCTCGACGGAGCGACACCGCGGTCCGTACGCACCCGGTACTGGCCCTCGGTCGCGCGGTTCCGCGCGGATCCCGTTCCGTCGCAGGGCGCGCGCCGCGAGGGTGTGCCGGAGCACACTGAGCAAACGGCCTTCCGCCTACGCAGGCTGCCGGCCCCGGAGCAGCGACCAGACGCCGCCGAGCCCGTGCCGGAACCGGCCCGTTCGCCGACCGGACACCTCGCCCTGGTCGCGATCCCGGCCGAACAGGGCGAAGACGAAGCGGCGCGGGAGCCGACAGCCGCGGACGCGCGGCTGAAGATCGCGGAAAGGCTGGTCGCCGCCTACGAGCGGATCGCGACCAACGACCGGCAGCCCCCGCAATGGATCCTCGACGGACTGGCCCATGCCCGCCGCACGGCCGCGGAACTCCGTGCTCACGCGAGCGCGCCGCCTGAATGACTCTCGACGGGAAGCTACACCGAGGTCGCGAGTCCGGCTTCGCGGTCGAAGTCGCGCTCGTCCTCGGTCTGCGTCCGCGCCACCATCTTCGCGACCAGGTCGAAGATCGGCGTGGCTTCCTGCGGGAAGGTCACGCTCTGCTGGTTCGCGCTCTCGGCGATCATGAACCGCTACTCCTCACGGGTGATGACTACAGCGACCGTTCACTCTAACGGTCGCGCCGCGATGACGGGCCGTATTCGGAGTTTTCGGTCGAACGTCACTGAAGCCACCGGATGCGGCATCGTGGTGCCGGACGAGCTCAGGAGTCCTTCGTGTACACACGATCGCCGGACATCTCGTGCTCGCGCCTGGTGAGCACCAGTGGGGCGCCCTCGGTGATGGCCACCGTGTGCTCGGAATGGGCCGCGCGTGAACCGTCGGCCGAGCGGATGGTCCAGCCGTCGTCGTCGAAGACGATCCGGTCGGTCGTGCGGGCGAACCAGGGTTCGAGAGCGACGGTGAGCCCCGGCTGGAGCTTCAGGCCGCGCCCTGCCTTGCCCTTGTTGGGAATGTGGAGTTCCTCGTGCATGGTGCGGCCGATACCGTGGCCGCCGAACTCAGTGTTCACCGGATAGCCGTGAGCACGGGCCACCGCCCAGATGGCCGCGGAGATGTCGCCGAGACGGTTGCCTGGCCGAGCGGCGTCGATCGCGGCCTCCAGTGCCTCCTCGGTGGCGCGGACGATCCGCAGGTCCTCCTCGGCGGGCGTCCCGACGATGACCGTCCGCGCCGAATCGGCCGCCCAGCCGTCGATCTTGACCGCGAGGTCCGCGGTGAGCACGTCTCCGTCGCACAGCGTGTAGTCGTGGGGCAGGCCGTGCAGGACGGCGTCGTTGACCGCCAGGCAGATGACGTTGCGGAACGGGCCTTTGCCGAAGGACGGCGCGTAGTCCCAGTAGCAAGACTCCGCACCACGCCGTTCGATCATGCCGCGGACGTGGTGTTCCAGGTCCATCAGGTTGACGCCAACGCCCGCGAGGTCGCCGACCTCGGTGAGCACTTCGGCGACGAAACGCCCGGTCACGTGCATACGCTCGATCTCGGCGGGCGTCTTCAGTTCGATCATCGGATCCTCGTGTCACAGGGTTGGTATTATTATACCGGCACCCTAGCAGGCGGCGGTATAATAATACCAACTTCCTTCGTGGAGAACCGTCAGCCGACCGGGGAAGGACTGCCCAGCCGTCCGTCGTGAACCTCGACGATCCGGTCCATCGCGGCGAGATGGACACGGTCGTGCGTGACCAGAACGGTGGCGGTGGCCCGCTCGCGTGTCAGGCCGGCGATCAGATCGACGACCGCGGCGCCGCGGTCGTGATCGAGAGCGCTCGTCGGCTCGTCGATCAGCAGCACGGTCGGCTCGTTCATCAACGCGCGCGCGATGTTCACCCGCTGCCGCTGGCCGCCGGAAAGCTGGTGCGGGCGGCGGCCCGCCTGCGCCGCGAGCCCGACGGCGTCCAGCAGGTCCATGGCCACGCCGCGGGCCCCGGCCGGGGAGCGGCCGTCGATCCGGGCCATCACCTGAAGCTGTTCGGCGGCCGTGAGGGCGGGCAGCAGATTCGGCTGCTGGAAGACGATCCCGATCTTGCGGCGGCGAATTTCGGTGAGTTCGCCGCGCGTCAGGCCGGTGGTCGTGGTGCCGTCGACGGTGACGGTCCCCCGGTCCGGGGTGATGAGGGTCGCCGCGACGGCGAGCAGGCTGGACTTGCCGGAGCCGGAGGGACCGGCGACGGCGGTGATCGTGCCCGGCGGAACGTCCAGGGTGACGTCGTCGAGCGCGGTGAGGCGGGTGTCACCGTCGGGATAGGTGAGGGTGACACCGGTCAGGTTCAGGCTCATCGGGCACTCCCCAATGCGGTCAGCGGGTCGACGGAAGTGATGCGGCGGACGGAAAGCGCCGCACCCAGCGCACCGAGCAGGATCATCACGGCGGACGGCACGAGCACGGTGGCCGGAGTCAGCAGGAAGGGCACGGCTGAGCCGGCGACCGCCGTGCCGAGCCCGACGGCCAAACCGGTTCCGATGGCGGTGCCGCCGACCAGAAGGACGACGGCCTGGCCGAGGGCGTCCTTCAGCAGGAAGGCGGTACTCGCCCCCAACGCCTTGAGGACGGCGATGTCACCGCTGCGCTGGATGGTCCACACGGTGAAGAAGGCGCCGATCACGAGGGCGGAGATGGCGAACAGGAAGCCACGCATCAGTTGCAGCGAGCCGTTTTCGGACGTGTAGGAGCCGATCGCGGACAGCGAGTCGCTCTTCGAGACCGTCGTCGTGCCGGCGGCGAGGTCGGTGGCCGCGAGATCGGCGTCGTCCGTGGTGGTCAGCGCGAGCACCGTCGCGCTCGGCTCGCCGTCGGTGGGTGGCGCCGTCTTCGCCCAGACGTCGAGATCCGCCCAGATCACCGGTGTGTGGCTGAACCAGGCGTCCCCCGTCACGGCGGCGACCTTCAGCGGGCGCCCGGCTACGGCGATGGTGTCCCCGCTCCGGACGTCCAGATCCTCGGCCGCGGACGTCGACAGCACCACCGAGTCGGCGGTGATCTTTTCGCCGTCCGGGGCGAGCGCCGAACCGGTCCGGACGCCGAAAACGGAGATCCCGGCGCTGCGGTCGCCCGCGGTGGCCTTGGTGGTGGCTATGCCCAGCGGTTCGGCCGCGGTGACGCCCGGGGTCCCTGCCCACTTCCGCCGCTGTGTTTCGGTGACCGCTGAATTGGCATAGGAAAGGTTCTGCCCGGCACCGGGAGCGGTGAAGACGATCTTGTCCGCGGGCAGGCCCGTGATCGCGGAGACGTTCTGCTCGCCCAGCCCCGCGGTGAGCCCGGACAACAGGCCGACCAGCAGGGTGATCAGCACGACGACGGCACCCATCAGGGCGAACCGTCCTTTGGCGAATCTCAGATCTCTCCAGGCGACGAACACGGCTCGGGTCTGTCCTCTCGGGAGGGTGGGCTGGCTACCTCTCCACGATCGCCGCCGCTGACCGCGCCGGCATCCGGCCGGAGATGGCACTTCGCCGGCCGGAAGACGGCACGCCGCCTCTACCTTTGGATAGAGGCGCTCGCCGATCCCGCTCCGTAATCTGGACGCACTGTGACCGCCGCGCCCGTTTTGACCCCGACCAGCCGGGTGCTGACCTGGTGTCTGCACCTGCTGCTCGTCGCACTGCTCGCGCTGGCCACCGTGCGGGCGGTCGCGGAGGGCTCACCCGAAGCGGGAGCGATCGTCGCGGCGGCCGTGACGTGCGCCGTGGTGTACGCGGCCGGCCCGCTTCTGCCCCGCGTCCGGACGTCCCGCCGGGCCGCCCTGTGGTGGCTGGTCGCGGTGGGCCTCGTGTGGCTGGTCCTGCTGGTGCTGACCGCCGACGGCGTCTGGGTCGCCTTCCCGCTGTACTTCCTGCAGTTGCACCTGCTGCCGCGCCGTCAGGGCCTCGTGGCCGTGATCGTGACCGCGCTGGCGGCCATCACCGCGTTCGCCGCCCACCAAGGTTCGTTCGTTCCGGCGGCGGCGATCGGCCCGGCACTCGGCGCCGCCGTCGCGGTCGCCGTCGTCTGGGGCTACCAGGCGCTGTACCGCGAAAGCGAACGACGCCGGAACCTGATCGAGGAGCTCACCGCCACCCGCGCCGATCTGGCCGAAGCCCAGCACGCGGCTGGAGTGCTCGCCGAGCGGGAGCGGCTGGCCCACGAGATCCATGACACCCTCGCCCAGGGACTGTCGAGCATTCAACTCCTGTTGCGCGCAGCGGAAAGGACGCTGCCCGATACCGCGGGGAACGCCGCTCGCTACGTCGAGCAGGCTCGGCAGGCCGCCGCGGACAACCTCGCCGAAGCCCGCCGGTTCGTCGTCGCCCTGTCGCCTCCCGCGCTCGACGACACCACACTGGCCGACGCGCTGGAACGGCTGTGCGCCACCGCCGGCGACCGGCACCGGATCACCGCGCGCTTCCGTCTCGAAGGCGACGTCGTTCCGCTGCCGACCGCGCACGAGGTCGCCTTGCTGCGCATCGGTCAGGCGGCCCTGGCGAATACCGTCCGGCACGCCGACGCGTCCACCGCCGAAGTCACGTTGAGCTACCGCGATGAGCACGTCACCCTCGCCGTCGTCGACGACGGCGTCGGCTTCGACCCGGAACACAGCGGCTTCGGGCTCACCGCGATGCGCGCCCGGATCGAAGCGCTGGACGGGATCCTCACCGTCGAGTCCTCCCCCGGCCATGGCACCACCCTGTCCGCGCGACTGCCCAAGGAAGGCCCGTGACCGAACCGCCGATCCGGCTCCTGCTGGCCGACGACCACCCCATCGTCCGGGCGGGCCTGCGTGCCGTACTGGAAACCGAACCGGGTCTCGTGGTCTCGGCCGAAGCCTCGACCGCCGAGGAAGCGGTGACCCGGGCCGCCGAAGGCGACATCGACGTCGTGCTGATGGACCTGCGTTTCGGCTCCGGGATGACCGGCGCCGAGGCCACCGCGGCGATCACCGCGCGGCCGGACGCTCCTCGCGTGCTCATCGTCACCACGTACGACACCGACGCGGACACCCTGCCCGCCATCGAAGCGGGAGCCACCGGTTATCTTCTCAAGGACGCCCCTCCCGAGGATCTGGCGGCCGCCGTGCGCACCGCCGCGGCCGGGCGGACCACGCTCGCCCCGACCGTCGCCGACCGGCTCATGAACCGGATGCGGATGCCCGCCACCGCACTGACGCCGCGCGAGATCGAAGTCCTGGTCCTGGTCGCGGACGGTCTCTCCAACCGGGCCATCGCGGACCGGCTGCACCTGACCGAGGGCACGGTGAAATCCCATCTGGCCCGCAGCTACACCAAACTGGGCGTCGATTCGCGCACCGCGGCCGTCGCCACCGCGACCGACCTCGGCCTGATCCGGCGCTGACCGCAGGGGCCCCTGACGTGTCGCGAAAGCCACTTTCGGGACATCAGGCGTCGCGAAAGTGGCTTTCGCGACGAGGGCGTCGGCGGCGAGGTGGTCGGTGCGGTGGTCGTGAGTGGTCGGGGCCGAGGGCCCTGCACCCACCACCGACCCTTGCAAAGCACTCAAATCGGACACGCTCCTGGCTTGCGACCCGAACTGCTCGGGCGAGCGTGTTGCGAAAGCCACTTTCGCAACCTTGAAGGTTGCGAAAGTGGCTTTCGCAGCATCGCTACCGAAGCCTGCTGTCAGGCGCCGACTGAATCAGTGCCCGAGCACCCCGCTGATCTCGTTCGGCGTTCCCGGAATCGTCCCGGTCGCGGTCTTGGTGCCGGACGCGAGGTCCACCGAGTGGATCTCCTTCTTGCCGGGATCGGTGACGTAGGCGGTCCCGCCCCGGACGAAGATCGCCGGGCGCGGCTGCTGCCACTCGATCGGCTCCTGCCACGTGCCGAGGACGGCGATCTTCCGCGTCACCGCACCGCTGACCGGGTCGATCACGTGGATCTGGCCGTCGGTGCCCAGTACCAGTGCCTCACCCTGAGGCCCGCGGGCCAGCGACCGGAAGGTGTAGCTGGTCCCGATGTCGACGTGCTTGAGCGTGGCCTTCTCGGTGTCGATCAGGGAGATCCGGCTCGGGCGTTCGAGCTCGGCCGCTTCGTCGACCTTGTAGTCGCCCAAGGTGATCGGGGAGACGTCCGAGCCGGCCTGGTTGCCGATGCGTCCGTAGGGATCCGGGCTGGTCACCTTGGTGATGACGCCGTTGCGGTAGATCAGCGCACCGGTCTGGCAGCCGACCACGACAGCTTCCCCGCGCGCGGCGGCTTCACCGTGCACGCCGGGGCACTGCTCGTTGCGCGCGATCTCCTTCTTGTCCTTGTCCAGCACCACGATCCCGGACCGCTTGTCCTCGTTGCCGACGGTGGTGAGCAGTTCGCCGTTCGCGAGTTCGACGGCCACGCCGTGATGTGCCTCCGGCGTCTTGTGCTTCGGCGCGGGGAGCGCCGCGGTACCGATCGTCTTCGGGTCGAAGACGGTCACTTCACCGGTCCCGTCGGCGAACAGCACCGTCTTGCCGGCGTGCCGGACGACGTGACCCGGCTTGGCCGCCTTCACCTCGTTGTCCGTGAGCACGGCACCGACCGCGTCGAGGACCCGGAACCCGGTGGAGGTCGAGACCAGGAGGTGCCGGTCGTTCCCGGCGGGGTTGAGACGGTTGAAGCCTTCCAGCGGAAGGTTCTTCGCGACCTTCAAGGTGTTCCCGTCGAGCAGGACGATTCCGCCGTCGTAGGTGACGGCCACCGGATCGGCGACGACCGGTGCCGGAGCCGCGTCCTTCGCCGGCTCCGCCGCCGGCTGTTCGGTCCCGCAGGCGGCGAGCGCGAGCGTGCTCGCCGTCGCCGCCATCAGCGCGAGATATCGGGTCTTCCGTGCCATTTTTCCTGTGCCTTTCGTCTGTTCCGGTCAGGAACGGGTCAAACCGGTGGTGATCGATTCGGTGTTGGCGCGCATCATTTCCAGATAGGTGGCCGCCCCCTGGCCTGGTTCACTGAGCGATTCCGAGAACAACGGGGCCACCTGGACGTGCAGCCCCGCCTGCTCGGCCAGAACCCGCGCGAGCCGGTCCGGTTGTGAGGAATCGGCGAAGATCACCGGCACTCCCGCGGCGCGAACGGTGTCGGCGAGGGCCTTCAGATCCGAGGAACTCGGTGAAGCGAGCGTGGTCCCGCCGGGGATCACGGCGCCGACGACCTGGAATCCGAACCGCTGGGCCAGGTACCCGAACACGTGGTGATTCGTGACGAGCTTCCGGCGTTCCGGTGGAATCCCGCCGAACTTCTCGGCCATCATCTTGTCGAGCGCATCGATCTCGCCGCGATAGCGTTCGGCGTTGGCGCGGATCACCGCTTCGTCGACCCCGTCGACATGGGCGACGACCTCGTCGGCGATCGCCTTCACCGCGTCGCGCACCCGTGCCGGATCCGTCCAGAAGTGGGGATCCGGCTTGTTGTCGGCGTAACTGATCGGGTTCGCCCGCTCCCCGGCGGGCAACGCCGGTACGCCGCTTTCCTCGGCTGTGCGGACAGTGCGCAGGATACCCTCTTCGAGGCCGAGTCCGTTGTAGACGATCAGACCGGCACGTTCGACCTGGGCCGCCTGCTGTGCGGAGATACCGAAGGAATGCGGGTCCGCGTTCGGCTTCATCAGCACCGTCACCTCGGCCTGATCACCGACCACGGCACGAGTGATGTCACCGAGGATGTTCGTCGTGACGACGACCGACTTGCCGCCCCCGCCGGTCCCGGAGCAGCCGGCCGCCGCCAGCAGCGCCACCACGAACAGGGCGAGTACGCGGCGCCTCATCGGCCGGTCTCCACGATGTGCCCCGCCTTGCCGCCGACCTTCAGTGTCCTGGCGCGCCGGAGGTTGTCGTTGTAGTCGATCTCGAACACCTCGGCCGAGAGCGGGTCGTTGACGTAGGCGCGGGTGGAATCGACCTGGATCGACGAAACGTCGGCGGCGGCCGCCTCCGGGGTCAGGAGCGGGATGGCCGTCTGTTCCTTTCCGGCGCTGTCGAAGGAGCGCAGCTGTCCGTCCCTGGCGAGGACCAGCAGCGGGCCGCCCTCTCCGACGGCGTTCACCGCGGCGACCGGGCCGGTTTCGACGTGCTGCCAGCTACGGCGCCCGACGTCCAGTGACCACACCGCGGACTCCCCCGCCCGCGCCGCGAGCGTGGAGCTGCCGGGGCGGTGGAAGAAGGCGGTGGCGCGTTCCTGCGCGGTGACAGTGCGCGGGTACGGGATCTTCACCCCGGCGAACGCACCGTCCTTTTCGGTCACCAGCAGGGCGCCGTCCGCGCAACCGAAAACGACTCCGCGCCTGGTCACGGCCTGGCCCTGCAATTCCGGGCACGGCTGGCCGATTTCCGCCACCGCTTTGCCCTGGCGGTCGTGGACGCGTACGCCGCGGGCGAACGGCTTCCCCGCATCGGCCACCGTGGCGATGATGTGCCCGCCGTACGGGACCGCGACAGCCGCGTGCGGCTCACGCGGGATCTTCCCCAGTTCGGTCACGGAACCCTTGTCGAGCGCGGCCCGATCCAGCAACGTCGCCGAACCGTCCGAATAGGACAGTACGGTGACGACTGGATCGCTGTAGGCCGCCAAGGGCTCTTTGCCGGGCGCGACGCCGACATCCCGGACTTTCGACCGGTAGTAGTGGACGTGGTCTCCGTGGTCGACCATCCACGAGCCGCTGTCGATCACCCGGATCGCGCCGTCGCGAGCGGTCAGGTAACCGAATCGGCCGTCGCCGGTCACGGTTCGCACTCCGTCGACTCGTCCGGCCTCGTGCACTTCCTCGGTGATCAGGTCGACGACGCGTACGGCGCCGGTGTCCGTGTCGGCGACGATCAGCCGCGACTGCGCCTCGGCCGCCTCCTCGGCGCCTTCGACGTAGCCGTGCGGGACTTCCGCGGTCACCTCCTTCGGCTGCTCCGAGCCGCACGCCGCCAGGGTCAGCGCCGCGACGACCACCGTCACTGCTTTCAGTTTCATCGTGAGCTCTCGATCTCCGGTGTCAGGGAACGGATTCGCTGTCGTGCGAAGGACAGGAACGCGGAAAGGAAGAACAGGAGGACCGCGCCGGCGGCGATGGTCGCGCCCGCCGCGGTGCCCCAATGCCAGGACACGAGCAGGCCGCCGACCGTGGCGGCGATGCCGAGCAGCGCCGCGATGAGCATGATCGTGGTGATCCGCCGCGACCAGAAGAGCGCCGCCGCGGCGGGGGCGATGAGCAGCCCGAACACCAGCAACGTCCCCACCACGCGGAACGACGCGACGATCGTCAACGTGACCAGCCCCAGCAGCACCGCGTTGGCCAGGCGTGGACGAAGCCCCAGTGTGTGTGCTTTGCGGACGTCGAAGGTGAGCGCGGTGAACGAACGGTGCCCCGCCAACGCCACCGCCCCCACGACCAGAAGGGTGATCGCCAGGCCCACCAGATCACCCGATCCGACGGCGAGCACGTCGCCGAACAGGAAGCCGGTGAGATCGACCGCGAACGACCGCGAGTGGGACACGATGATCACGCCGCTCGCGAGCATCCCCACGAAGAGCAGCCCGATCGTGGTGTCCTCGGACAATCGCCGCGAACGGCCGAGCGCGGTCACGCCGAGCGCCATCACCCCGGCGCTGATCGCCGCGCCGATCAACAGGTTCATGCCGGTCAGCGAGGCGATCGCCACGCCGGGCAACATGCCGTGCGACATCGCGTCGCCGATGAAAGCCATGCCGCGCAACACCACCCAGGTGCCCACGACGGCGCACACCGCCGAAACGAGTACTCCCGCCACCAGCGCACGCTGTACGAACGACACCTCGAAGGGGATCAGCAACCACTCCACGCGTCACACTATAGTGGCAATGATTGTCATTATCCGAAAGAGGTGTCGATGACCCCGGACACAGCGGCGCTCACGATCGACCGCGCGCACGCCCACTACGGCTCCCGTGAGGTGCTGCGCGGAATCACCGCCCAGGTACCGTCGGCACGGCTCACCGCGATCGCCGGCGCGAACGGAGCGGGGAAATCGTCGCTGCTGAACCTCGTCGCGGGCGTGCTTCCGCCGACCACCGGCGCGGTGACCCGGCGGGACCCGGGACGCGTCGCCTACGTGACCCAGCAGAGCGAGGTGTCGCGGTCGCTGCCGATCACCGTCCGCGCCACCGTCACGATGGGGCGCTGGGCGCACCGGGGGCACTGGCGGCGACTGTCCAAGATGGACCGGAAGATCGTCGCGGGATGCCTGGACCTACTGGAGATCACGTCGATCGCGGACCGATTGATCGGCACGTTGTCCGGCGGGCAACGTCAACGGGCACTGGTGGCGCAGGGGTTGGCTCAGCAAGCCGGGCTTCTGCTGCTCGACGAGCCATCGGCCGGGCTCGATCTGCACGCCCGCGGCCTGATCGACGAAGCCCTGCGCGCCACGCTCGCCGAAGGCACGACCATCCTGCGCGTCACCCACGATCTGGAGGTGGCGGGCCGGGCCGATCACTGCCTGCTGCTCCAGGACGGGCGGCTCGTCGGCGAAGGCGAACCGGCGTCGGTGCTGACCCCGGAACGCGTGGCGGAGGCATGGGGCCTGCCGGCCCGCATCCAGCCACCTGAGGCCGCTGATTCTCGCTAGGGTGCACCGATGGAAGCGACGTGGCGGCGCATCATGGCCTTTCTGTCCGAGCACGCACCCGCCACCGCGCGGGAAATCCGGCCACCGGCGCCGGCAGCACACGTCGAACGTCTGCGAAAGCGCGTCGGCCTCGAGTTCCCGTCCGAACTGCTCACCTGGTGGGCCCTCATGGACGGCGTCGACGACCAGCGCGTTCACGGAGCCGGAAACCTTATCCCGAAGGGCTACCAGCCTCTGCCGGTGGCGCGAGCCGAGGAGGAATACGCCAGGCAGTCGCGGTACCCAGACCCTGGCTGCTGCACGTCGGAAGGAACACACCGCAAGCAAGCGGGCCAGGCCGGGTTCCCGTTCTGCACGGCGAACGTCCCCGTCGGCCGGGCCATCGACGGAGGACTGCTGTGCGTCGATCTCCGGACGGGCGAGCACCACGGCTGCGTGATGGAGTGGTACGCCAGCGAGGGGATCTACGAGTCGGATTGGGCGAGCATGGCCAAAATCCTCGACGAGATCGACGAGCGGCTCAGCCGACCCTGACCCGCGAAAGCCACCGCACGGTGACGTCCAGCGCCTCTTCCGCCGAGTCCCCGAACCCGTGTCCCGCGCCCGCCAGAGAATGCCAATCCGTCCCGGCCCGTGCCAAGGCCGTTTCCCGCGCGATGTCGTGAGAAACGTGCTCGTCTCCCGAGCCGTGGACGACGAGCGCGGGCATTCTGGATGCCAGGAAGGCACCCCTCGGGTCGAGGTGGGCGAACTCCTCGAACAGCGCCGCGCCGAGCTCGAACCGGCCTTCGACGTTCAGGAACCCGTTCTGTGCCAACGAAGCGCGGTCCGAGTACAACGCGATACCCCTGGGCAGCTCCGGCTCCAGGAACGTACGGCGCAGGTCGAGCACCGGCTGCCACAGCACGACCCGCCGCACCGGTAGCGACGCCGGCGACAGTGCCGTGCTGACCGCACCGAAGCTCGACGCCACCACCGAAACGGGGCCGCCCACCGACTCCACCACGGCGCGCAGGTCCAGGAGTTCGCCCGCGATGGTCATGTCTCTCGGCCGCCCGTCACTACGGCCGTGCCCGCGGAAGGAGAACCTCAGCACGGTGAATCCCGCGGCGGCGAGCCTCTGCGCGAGCTCGGTGAAGAGCCCGTTCTCGTCGAGGTCCGCGGTGATGCCGTGGACGAACACGACCGTCTCCGGGCCCCCATCGTGCCTGATGCTGTCGAGCCGGAGTCCGTCGGACGTCGTGATCACAGGTACAGCACCGCCGTGAGCACCATGCCGCCCAAACCGACCAGCCAGGTGTACGGCAGCGTCGAGACCATCGCGCGTTCGGGACGCACCCCGGCGTACTGGGACGCCCACACGGTTTGAGTGCTCGTGGGGTCGGAGACGCTGAACACCTGGTTGTAGGACGCCATCAGCCCGACGACGGCCGGAAGCGGGTAGATGCCGCCGGTGACCAGCACACCCGCGACACCGGCACCGAGCCCGAACACGTTGAGCGGACCGCGGAACAGGCACAGTGGGACCAGCGCCGCGAAGACCACGACGAACCACACCGCCCCGGACGGGCTGATCGCCGCCACGATCGGCGTCAGCGCGTCCTTCGCGCCGGGAAGTTTCACGGCGGCCAGCAGCATTCCGATCGCGACGAACAACACGATCGGCGGCGCCGCGACGTCGAACGCCTTGTACAGCGAGCGCAGGCCACGTCCGCTGAGCTCGCCCCATTTCGTCGTCGTCACGAGTGCGTAGACCACCCCGGCCAGCAGGGACGGCACGATCGGCACCGCGAACCCGAGCGCGAGGACGATGGGCAACAGTGGCGAAAGCAACGCATACCAAGGTGCGTCGCCGCGGCGCACGCGCGCCTTCGGCCGCTCCAGTTTCACCGCCCACGTGTGCCGGGCGCCGTGCCGCGTCTGGATGAGGACGTAGGCGATGCCCACGACGAGCGCGAGCGGGAACAGCTTGATCATGATCGACTTGACGTCGGAGACAGGCGCGCCCAGCGCGTCGGACAGGAACTGCCAAACGGCCAGTTCCAGCGGTGCTCCGGCCGAGATGCCCATCAGCACCGTGCCACCGGCGGCGACGGGGCTGACCCCCACGGCGATCATCGCGGGGATGCCGACGACGCCCGCGAGCATGGCCGCCGGAGCCGAACCGGTGATGCTGCCGCACAGGATCGACACGGCGAACACGCCGAGCGCGACGACCGACGGCCGTTCCCCGCCGAACTCGACGATCTTCCGCACGAGCGTTCCGGCGATACCGGTCTCGTCCATGAGCGTGCCGAGCCAGGAACCGAGCAGGACGGCGATCATCGTGGACGCCAGGGTCGCCGAGCCGGTCTGGAGCACTCCGGTCAGGATGCTGTCCTTCGCGCCCGTCAGGGGAGCTCCGGCGAGTACGGCGATCCCGAGCGCGAGCAGCACCAGCGCGAACGCGGTGGGCAGCACTCGGGTGAGCATGAGCACGACGCCCACCGCCATCAGGACGAGAATCGCGATTCCCATGTCAGTTCCCTCCCGCGAGCGCGGTGGTGATGAGCAGCGGGCTGACGGCCAGGCCACTGCGGTGGTGGGCGAAGCGGTGCGCGGTGATCTCTTCCGCCCCGGCGACGTGGCCGCGCAGGCGCAGCGGTCCGAGCCGGAACGCGGTATGCCCGAGCCGCCGGTTCAGCTCGCGCACGTCGAGCCGGTGGTGGGCGAGTTCGTGTGCCACGGCGGCCCGGCGCAGCGCTTCCCGGGTGATCGGCCATCCGCGTGCTCGTGCCAGCTTTTCGACTCGGCGCAAGGCATCGGGGTACACGATGACGGAGCCGCGCTGATGCTCGGCGAGCACCAGTTCGCCGTCGCTGACGCCACCTTCGCGCTCCACGACCTGGACGTCGCCGGAATCGTTGCCGGCGGCCAGTTCGTCGCCGTAGGCCAGCGCGATCTCCGCCCAGGTACGCAGTTGCGCGTCGGAACGGTTCTCGTGGGTGGGCGTCGCGCGCAGCAGGCCGACCGCCAGATCGACGTCGCTCATCGGCGGTCCTGCAGAATCACGACGACCGGCTCGTCACTCGCGCGGGTCTTCAACTCGGCCCCGGCCAACGCGAGCAGCTGGTCCCGGTCGAGCACGCCGGACAGGTCCGCGATCTTGGGCCCCACCAGCAACCACACCGCCGGAGCACGAGAACCGCCGTCGCCGTAACGGGTGTGCTGGTCGGCGAGCGTGGCCAGCCGAGCCTGGGCGGCACCGGCGTCGGAGGTCTCGACGACAGCCCCCGCACCGTGCAGCCGGATCACGCCTTCGCCGTCGACGACCCGCACATGCCGGACCGGTTTCGTGAACCGGCCGAACACTCCTTGCCGCCGGGCCGACGCGGCGAAGACACGGTGGTGTGCCGTGCTCGCGACGCGCCTCAACCGATCAGGTCCGACACCGATGCTGCGCGCGACGGCGGTTCCGACCGCCTCATCGTCCACTGTGGAGGCACGGTCCTTGGTGCGCAGCTCGGTCGCGCCAGTGGCGACCGCGCGCACCAGGTTGCGCTGAGGGTCGACCGTGACGTCGACCTCGACGCCCGCCGGGTCGGCACCCTGCGCGACCACGGCGGCTTCGGCTTCGGTCCGCACGGCGAGGACGTCGGCGTTGGAGGGACTGGGCACGATCCGCTCGACCGACTCCCGGACCAGCGCCAGCGCGGCGCCGAGCGGGCTGATCACTTCCGCGTGCGCGGCGATCCGCCACTCGTGCCCGGAATCCTCGCCGAGGAAGGGGGTGACCGAGGCCGCCCCGCCTCCGCCACCGACGAGGGTCGGCCGGTCCAGCCGATACTCCCGGATCAGTTCGTCGACGACCGCGCGTACCGGCTTCACCGCTTGGCGCATCACCGTCCGGGCGGCTTCCTCACCCGACGTGCCCATCGCCTCGGCGAGCGGCGCCAGTGCCAGCCGCGCGGATTCCGCCTCCGAACGCGCGTAGGAATCGGCGGGCACGATGCCGAGCGCGTTGGCGGCACACGTCAGCGTGAGCGCGTACCGCTTGCCGTCGGCCGCTTCCAGCGCGACGTAGTCACTCGGATCGTCCGGCCGTGGGGAGACGGTGATCAGTTTCGCCCCCTCCAGCGCCGACGCGGGCGCGAAACACGCGTACGGCAGGCCCGCGATATGCGCGCTGCGTGGCCCCACGTCGGTCACGGCGCGTCCGGAAAACCGGATCAGGGAACCGCCGCCGATGCCGATCGTGCGCACGTCGAGGGCGGGCAGGTACGTCTCGTGCCCACCGAGATGGGCGTGCCGAACGAGCACCCGCCCGCGACGGACCACGCTGATGTCGGTGGACGTGCCGCCGGTTTCGAGGAAAAGACCTTCGCTGAGCTTCTCCCCCATCAACGCGCCGGCGACACCCGCGGCGGGCCCGGACAGCGCCGTCAGCAGCGGCCGCCGGCGCATCTCCGGCAACGACATGACCCCGCCGTCACCACGGACCACCATCAACGGCGCGGTCACGCCCGCCCGCCGCACACTCGACTCGACCAGATCGGCGGTGGACACCATGCGCGGCATGATCCCCGCGTTCAGCACCGCGGTGCGGGCGCGTTTCGTGAGCCCGTACAGGCCGGTGATCTCGTGTGTGGCCGTGGCGAGCACGTCCCGCTCCCGTGCGGCGGCCGCCACCGCCCGCTCCCCCGCCGGATCGTCGACGCTGAACGGTTCGACGGCGACGATCACTTCCGCTCCCTGGCGGACCAATGCTTCGACGGCTTCACCCGCGTCGGCGAGCTCACGCACCGGCGCGAACCGCACCGGGAGTTTCCGCCCGGGTGCCAGCTCCATTTTCGCGAAGGCCCCGAGCCGTCGGGTGGCGAAGGCGTCGAAACCGGTCCCCACGCCGGCGATCCCGACCGTCGCCACGTCGCCTTCCAGCAACGCGTTGGTCGCCTGGGTGGTGCCGTGCGCGAGGAACGACACGTCCTCCGCGCCGATGCCGACGTCGGCGCGGAGCTTCTCCAATGCCTCGAGAATCCCGTGTGCGACGCCGTCTTCGTGGTCATGGCTGGTCGGGACCTTGACCTGGCCGAGCAACGCGAACGTGCGGGCGTCGACGGCGACGGCGTCGGTGAACGTACCGCCGACGTCGATGCCGACGCGGACCGGAGTGGGCTGGGACGTCATCGTCCACACCTCCTGGTGAATGGGGGTCAGTAACCGCGGACCTCGGGCCAGCGCCGTTCGACGCCGGCCCGATCCAGCAGGCGGGCGAACTCCTCGAACCGCGCCGGGTCCTCGCGGACCGCGTGCGGCTCGCCGCCTCCGCGCACCGCGAATCCGGCGAGATGGCCGGCGACCTCGCCGACGTTCCACTCCACGGGGTGCAGCCGGTGACAGCCGTTGGTGATGTGGGTCGTGCCGATGTTCTTGCCGGCGGGCAGCAGGTTCCGCATCCGCTGGGGCAGCAACGCGCCGAGTGGAAGCTCGAACGGGACGCTCGGGACATCGACGTAGGTGTCGCCCGCCGTCGAGGGATGCAGATCGATCCGGTAGCTGCCGACACCCACGGAGTGTTCGCGACGCTTGCGGCCGGTGGGGCCGAGTACGTCGAGCGAAACGTCCTGCTCGACGATCGTCGTCACGGCCCGGATCCGCCGTGCTTCACGCACATAGGCGGATTTGGCCAGCCCGTCGTCGGTGTCGACGACGTCCCGGCGGAGCTTCAGCCCGGGGAAGCCGGTGCCGCCGTCCAGCCGCGGTGCCTCCGTCTGCAACCAGTACAGCACCGACAACGAGAGCTGTTTGGCCTCGTGATGCGCCAGCGCGACGTCCGAGGCGGTGCTCACGCCGTCGATCTCCACCGCGGGCCGCAGCCAGTAGTCGTTGAGAGGCCAGTTCACCAGCGTGATGTCGGAGTCGAAGGAGCCCGGCTGGTGCAGCTTGCGCGCGAGGATCCGGCGGAATCCCCACAGTTCCTTGTCGCCGGCGTCGGCACTCTGGTCCGCGCTCACCGCCAGCGGATCGGTGTCCGGGTTCGGGTCGAAGGTGCGGCCGACCGGCGCCAGCGAACGCGGATCCGGCGCGAGGAAACCGAGTAATCGGCCCGGCCAGAAGTCCGGCTGGTACTCGCGCCAGAAGCCGTACATCTCCGGCCGGTCGATCGTGTGGTCCTCACCCGCGTGATGCGACAAGGCGAAGCAATAGGTGATCCCCTGGAGGTTGCCGGGATCCGCGTGTTCCGGGGCGTGCGGTTCGCCGTGGTCGGACTGGGCTTCGGCGCCGATCGCGAATTCGGTACCGGTCAACGGCAGCAGATCGCCGTTCTCGGTCGCGTCGAGCACGTATCGCGCACGCACCGCGGTGCGCTCCCCACCAGGCCCTTCGAACGTGACGACGTCGACCCGATCACCGCTCACCTCCGCCGCCACCGGCCGATGGCGAAGCAGCACGGTGAGCCGTCCGGCGGCCCGGTGCGGCGCCAGCATCGCCTCCAGCACGGCGAGCGCCACCCGCGGCTCGTGACACAGCTTGCTGACCCGGCCCGCGCCCGGGTTGAGGTCGGTCAACGCCGCCGCTTCGGCGCGCAGCGGATAGTTCCGCCGGTAGTAGTCGCGCACGCCCTCACGGAAGGCGCGATACGACGCCGTGCCACCGAAGCGTTCGATCCACGGGTTCTCGTCCGGGGGCACGGCCTGTGCGGTGAACTGGCCGCCGAGCCAGTCGGTTTCCTCGGTCAGCACGACGTGATGGCCCGCCGAGGCGGCGGCGAGCGCCGCGGCGACGCCGCCCACCCCGCCGCCCGCGACGAGGATCTCGGTGCCGAGTTCGTACATGGTTCGTCCTATCGGGATCGTGGTGGGCCGACCTGCGCGCCGTCCACCAAAGGGCACCGCAGCAGCTGCTGCGGCGCGGTCGTCTTTTCGGTCACGAGGTCGACCAGCAGCCGCACCGCGCGTCTGCCCATCTCCCGCATGGGGACCTCGAAACCGCTCACCCCTGGCGGGCCACCGAGCACCGCCAGCGAGAGATCGTCCGGAGTGGACAGTCCCGCGGTGTCGACGGCACGCCGCACCGCGCGGTACGCCGCACCGGTGTCGGTCCCCTCCACCACCACGGCGGTGGCCCCGTCGGCGATCCAGCCGCGCACGGTCGTCGCGGTGACCTCCGGACCCTGCAACCGGACGACGCCCGTCCGCGGTGCGGCGCGGAGCACTCCGCGCTGCCGGTCTTCCGACGACGGTGCCTCGTCCGCCTCGCGCACATACCGGATTTCGCGGTGGCCGAGATCGAGCAGGCGCCGCAGCACCAGCGCGGACGCCGTCACGTAATCGGCGCCGACGTAAGGGATCCGGCCGCCGAGCTCCGGCCGCCGTCCGATGTAGACCAGCGGGAAGCCGTCGTCGACGAGCCGGGCCACCGGACCTTCCGGGACGTGCCTGCCGAAGAACAGACAGCCGTCGGCCAGCCGGGTGCGGCGGATCGCGGCCTCCTGCCGGGCGCCCGGTCCGCTGGTGCCGGTGAACAGGATGAGGTCCTGGCCCAATTTCGCCGCCTCTTCCTCCACACCGGACAGGATCGGGTGGTAGGTGTCGGCCTCGTCGGTCGGGAAAGCGCTGCGGAACGTGTAGAGACCGAGCAGGTTCGAGCGCGAACGCGCGAGCCGGGTCGCGACCGGATGCGGCACGTAGCCGAGATCCTGCGCCACCTCCATCACCCGTTGCCGCGTCGACTCGGCCATCCGCACGGAGCGGTTGCCGCCGAGCACCACGGAGACGGTCGCCTGCGACACCCCGGCGATGCGGGCGATGTCCGCCTGCCGCGGCGGACGGCGTCCTGCTGCCATTCCGGCTCCTCGATGTGGGCTAATGCGGTTTAGCCGAGCATCTGTGCGGGATCCGGCGAAATCAAGGAAACCGGCACTTCCTGTCCGGTACCGTCGCTGAGCAGGACTAATACGTATTAGCTCCTTGACGCTTCCCGCGTGCTGTCCGAATGGTTGGACGACCACGTCAACGCCGACGAAAAGGGAGTGTCCGCATGACCGAGCTGTCCCGACGCGCGGCTCTGCGCGGAGCCGCCGGAGTAGGCCTCGGCCTGGCCGCGATACCCGTCCTGGGCGCCGGGTCCGCGGCCGCGGCGCCGGCCGGATTCCCGGAGTACCGGTTCCTGCGCACCGCGTTCGACAAGAGCAAGCTGAAGTACAACCCGACCGGCGAGCTGATCTTCCCGTGCATCCGTGGTGTCGCGGGCCGGGTCGCGAACCCGTTGGGCCGCTACTACCTGTATTACGCGCCGCACGACGCGCCCGGCGGCATCTGTCTCTCCTACGCCGACAGCCTCGATGGCCCCTTCATCGAATACGCGAACAACCCGATCGTCAAAAGGACGTGGAAACCGCACTACGACGTCTCGCACGTCTCGTCTTCGCACGTGCTGTGGAACGAGGACGCGCGCGAACTGTGGCTGTACTTCCACGGCGAGAACACCACGACCCGGCTCGCCCGATCCAAGGACGGCATCCGCTTCACCTACGACAAGGTCGTGCTGTCCACCTCGATGCTGCCCGCCGGCACCACCGAGGCCTCCTACGCGCGGGTGTTCCGGCACAGCCTGCCGTCACGCGGCGCGAAGTACGTGATGGTCTTCATGATCAACGACAGGAGCAACCATCGCTCGATCGGCTGGGGCTGGTCCGCCGACGGACGGAACTGGACGTTCTCGCAGACCCCGCTGATCCGCCCCGAAGAGGTCGGCGCGAGCAACATCGGCGCCCCGACGATCGCGCAACGCGGCACGTCGACGTACGTCATCTACCACGAGAACATCGAAGCCGGCGGCAACATGCTCATCACCGAGGTCGGCAACGACTTCGGCAAGCGCAGGCATCTCGGCGTCTTCCACGCCCCGCTGCCGGGTGCGCCGGACAACGGGCGCTGCGCGGCTCCGTCGTTCGGGACCATGAACGGCAAGGAGTACATGTTCTACGAAGCCGGGGCACGCCTGGACGGCTCGATCGCGATCGCGCGGGCGATCTGACCTCGTGAGTGGTAAGGACGGTTAGAACCGTCCTTACCACTCACGAGGCGTCCTGGTCACGGGCGCCCGAGCAGCGCCGCGACCGCCGCACGCGCCTGCCGGGCAGGCGCCGGGTCACCGCTGATTCCCGCCGTCACGATGGCCCCTTCGGCGAGCAGGTAGACCGGTTCGGTCACCGACCGGCCCGCGGCCCGCACCCAGGTGTCGATCTGGTCGTGGAACGCCTGCTTGTGCGCTCGCACCTCGGCCAGTACCGCCTCGGACGACGTGCCGAGTTCGCCGTGGGCGTTGATCCAGGCGCAGCCACGGAAACCCGGTTCGGCGAACCACTCCCCAAGCCAGTCGAAGATCGAGAGCACCCGCTCGCGGGGATCCGTGACCCGGTCCACATGAGCTGCCAGGCTTCCCCGCCAACGCTGATCACGACGTTTGAGCATCGCCACCACGAGGTCTTCCTTGGCTTCGAAGAACCGGTAGATGCGCTTGAGCGAGAGGCCGGACGCCGCGCGGACCTGGTCCATGCCGACCGCCTGGATGCCGTTCTCGTAGAAGAGGTTCTCGGCGGCGTCGAGCAGGGCTTCGCGATCCGCGCGGTTCCGCTCCTCGGTGACGGCGGCGGGCATGGGAGCTCCTTGACGTTGAGAACGATCGTTCCCTATCGTAGGCGGCAGCCGTAGAGAACGCACGTTCTCCACCTGAGGAGGCTCGACGATGACCGAAGAACGCCCGCCCTGTCCGCCGTTCACCCGCGAGACGGCACTGCGGAAAGTCCAAGCGGCAGAGGATGCCTGGAACACCCGGGATCCCCGCAAGGTTGCGTCGGCGTACACACCGGATTCGGTGTGGCGGAACCGGGAGACCTTCGTCCGGGGCCGCGAGGAGATCGTCACGTTCCTGACCGGAAAGTGGGAGCGGGAGCTGGATTACGCGCTGCGCAAGAACCTTTGGACGTTTACCGAGGACCGGATCGCCGTCCGATTCCAGTACGAATGGCACGACCGGGCCGGGCAGTCGTGGCGCAGCTACGGCAACGAACTGTGGGAGTTCGACGCGCACGGTCTCATGAGCCGTCGCGAGGCGAGTATCAACGACGTCGCCATCTCCGAGACGGAGCGGCGGATCCACGGCCCGCGCCCGAAGGAAGAACACGGCGCCGACTTCCCGCTTAGGTGAAGCCGGCGCGATCAGTCCACGATCGCGGAGATCTCCCACAGGCCCAAGGACTTGTCGGCATAGGCGCCGTCCTCCTCGGTGCACCCCTCGACCAGCACGGCCAGCGGCTCCGGGAACCCGAACGGCTCCCGGCACAGATTCAGCGGCCGCCAGTCGCCGGTCACGATGTCGGTGTTGGTCCGCAGTTCGGTGAAGGTCGTGGTCAGCAGGTACCGGGAACCGCTCCGCCGCAGGTTGCGCAGGGCTCGCCCGATATCGGCGAAACTCAGATGGACCAGGCAATCCCGGCACAACACGAGATCGGCCGACGGCAGCGGATCACCGGTCAGATCGAGCACCCGGAACTCGTGGACCGGGTCGTCCCGGAACCTTTCGGCGTTCAGCTCGATCAGATCGGGGACGATGTCGGCACCGATGTACCGGTCGAGATCCAGGCCGACCTCACTGAGCCAGCCGTAGTCGCCACACGGCAGGTCGAACAGGGTACGCACCCCGAAACGATCGAGGAGAGCGGGCAACCGGTCGCTCAGTTCCCGTGTCTGGACCGACTCCGAACCGGGCCCGGAGACCGAGGAGGAACTCCACAACCGGGAGCGGAAGATGTAGGTGAAACGATCCTGGGTCCCCATGCTTTCCAGCTCTTCGGCGACCCGCCGGAAGTTGCGCTGCGCCGTGGTGATCGGTCGTTCGTCCACTCCCGCATCGTAACCTCGTGAGTGGTGAGGGGTGGTGCGATGACCGGCTGGGATTCCGAACGCGACCGGCTGTTGAAGTCGAATGCCGGTGCGCTGGCAAGGACGGCACTGGCGAACGTCGTCCGCGAATATCCGCACCACGAGAGTCACTGGCACCTCGAAGGCGTGCCCATTCGCTCGCCGAAACTGTCGCACCCGTGCTTCTACGGCAGTTTCGATTGGCATTCCTGCGTGGAGATGTTCTGGGTACTCGTGCGGTTGCTTCGCCATCACCCCGAACTCGTGCCCGCCGAGGAGATCCGCGGTCTTCTCGGCGAGCACCTGACCGTCGAAGCCCTCGCGGGCGAGATCGCCTACTTCGCCCCCGACGAGCAGCGCAACACCCAGCGCCCGTACGGCTGGTCGGCACTGCTGGAACTCAGCTTCGAAGTCGCCACCTGGGACGACCCGGACGCCATGCGCTGGTCAGCGGGATTGCATCGGTTGAGCACGGTTTTCGTGAACCGCTATCTCGACTGGCTTCCCCAAGCCACCTACCCGATCCGGTACGGGGTGCATGACAACGGCGCGTTCGGACTGTCCCGCGCTCTGCTGTACGCGGAGTACCTTGCCGACCACGGCGACCCGCGGTTGCGCAGCCTCATCACCGAGACCGCCTGGCGTTGGTTCGGCGCGGACCGCGACTACCCCGGATCCTGGGAACCGTCAGGAGCCGACTTCCTGTCGCCCGCCCTCGCCGAGGCCGAGCTCATGTCACGCCTGATGTCCGCGGCCGAGTTCGCCGATTGGCTGGACGGTTTCCTGCCAGGCATCGCGGAACGGCGGCCCGCGTCCCTGTTCACCCCGGCGACCGTGACGGACACCTCCGACGGGCAACTCGCCCATTTGCACGGTCTCAACCTGCACCGGGCGTGGTGCTGGCACCGCGTCGCGGCCGCGCTTCCCGACCAGGACGACCGGATCCCTGCCGTCCTCGAAACCACACACGCTCATACCCACGCTTCGCTCGCACAGACCACCGGCGGCGCCTACATGGTCGAACACTTCCTTGCCTACTACGCGCTCCTCCTGCTCGACTGAGCAGTCACTCGCTGTTGGTGAGCCGAGCGAGACGACTCCGGGTGAGCACGCTCCTGGTCGGGTGAACCGAGCGTGAGCACGAATGCTCGAATCCGACCGTACTCGGCAGTTGCGATCAGCATTTCGCACAATGCGAAAACACGCTGCGCTTCCGCGTCAACATCGCCTCCACCTGCGAACCTTGCCGCAGCGGCCCTGGCGCGAGACACACGGGAAAGGGAAGGTGCCGGGTCATGGAGACCTTTCGGCGGCACTAGTCCATTCGGTCCCACCCGCTACTTTTAGTAGTTTCCGAAGTCACCCAGACCGTTGAGCGACGCGTGCATACCGTTCAGCGCGACACACGCAGTACTACTGAACGGTCACAGTCCGCTTTCGCCAAGATGTCTTCAGCCGCACCGGTCAAAAACCGGTAACGCACGCGTGGCCCCCTGCTGTCACAGGAGGCCACGCGGATGTCCATTCGCTCGCTCGCTAGAACAAGGACAGGACGGTCGTGACCTTACAGCCCGACAACACCGAGACACCAGACAACGAGCCGCCCCAACGGGTCAAAGTCGTCATCGAACACGCCGTAAAGCCGGCTCGGCGAGTCGCGACGCCCGCGGAAATGATCCGCACGGCGCGGCCGCTGCTGAGGACCCCGGGACGCCATCGCAAGGAGCCGACGCGCGACAGCTGGCTCTGCCTGGCGATGGCGGTCCTCGCCGGCTGGGCCCCGACCCTGCGGATGTGCCTCCTGCTGACGATCGGCGGCGGAATCGTCGTCGGCGTCGTCAGGATCAGCACCCCGCAAATCGGGGTGTCGGCGGGGACCAGCGTCGGTCTCCTGACGCTCTTTTGCGCCTGGATCGTCAAGTCCCGCCAAGGAAAACAGCGGCGAGAGCCGAGTCTGTAGCGAATCGCGCCCCGTGCCCGCCGCATCGCGGGCACGGGGCGCGAGGCGTTGTCGGAAAATCTCCCCACTCACGCGGCGGCGTCCGGTTGAATGATCGCGAAGGTCCGACATGTGAGGAGATCTCGTGCGGAGAGCTAGAAAACTGGGGGCGCTGGCCGCTTCGGTACTGGCAGCGACCATGGCACTGGGCAGCCCGGCGACGGCCGAAACCGTGCAGTCGTTCCACACCTCGCTCGACCCTGCTTCGGTGCGGGAGTCGATGCGTTATCTGGTCGAGAACTACCAAGTGAGCGAACAGGAGGCACTGCGGCGTCTGGAGCTCCAGGCCGACAGCCTCAGACTGGACGAACTCCTGCGCCGCGACCGCGGCGCGGAGTACGGCGGCATGTGGCTCGACCAGGACAAGGGTCAACTGGTCGTGGCGATGACCAAGCCTTCGGCGGCCGAACCGTATCTGAAGGCGATGCCCGCCCGTTCCGCCGTTCGCACGCAACAGGTCCAGCACTCGTTGCAGCAGCTCACGGCGGCGAAGGACCGCGTAGCGGCCAAGGTCGGCGCTGGACCGGAAGCGGTGTACCTGCCTTCGGTGAGTGAGTCCGAAAACCGTGTCGTGCTTTGGGAACGCGACTGGGTGGCGCAGGAGAAGGCGGCGGCCATGCGCGCCGCGGCCGCCGAGACGAACGCCGCGCACCAGGCCGCGGCGGCCGAATCCGGCATGGTCGTCTCCCGCGTGCTGAAGAACCCGAACGCGCTGTCCACGGCGAACGTGGATCTGGGTTTCTGCCATCCGCTCTACTGCACGAACTACGGCCCGATGCGCGGTGGCCTCCGGCTCGACATGAAACGTGACAACGGCACCTGGGGTGGTTGCACCAGCGGCTTCAACCTGCGCTCAACCGGTGGCGGTTTCCCCGGCAGGGGCTGGGTGCTCACCGCGGGGCACTGCATGCGGACCAAGACCAACAACACGCCGACCCAGCACAACGGCAACGACGTCCTGCAGCAGCACGGCATCGAGAAGAGCTCGTACCCGTACGACTACGCGGCTCTGCCGTACGTGAACGACGCGGCGGCGACGCAGTGGCTCGAAGGTCAGACGGGCCGCAACCGCGTGCTGAAGTACTGCCGCAACGGCGGTATGGACAGCAACGGCGACACCCCGTGCGGCGCGCAGGCCACGTCGGTCGACGAGTACATCACCAGTGCCCGCAAGCTCGCCGACATCAAGGCCGGGTATGTCGTCTGTGCCTCCGGGACGGCGTCGAGCGCGGTGAACTATCCCGATTCCGTCGACAGCGGCGCGGGCGCAGGCTACCTCGTCGGGACCCGTTGCGGCCGGGTCCTGTCCACGGACGTCGGCATCAACACCGACCTCTGCGCCCGTCCGGGTGACAGCGGCGGCCCGCTGTTCAGCCAGGCCGACCACGCGGCCCTGGGCATCCTGGTCGGCAACCAGCAGTCCAGGTCGGGCCCATGCCAGGCCGGTGAGCTGAACAACTACGCGCCGATCGAGACGATCACCACCGATCTCAGCGAGCGGATCGCCAGTCAGGGATCCACGTTCGCGGTGATCACGACTCCGAACGGCTGACCTCACAGCCAGGTGAAGGCCCCCTTCGTTGCTTGGCGAAGGGGGCCTTCACCTATTTTCACGCGGTCAGCAGAGGACCTTCGTACCTCAGCGCGTCACCCTCGCCGTACACCCGGACCGTCAGCTCCGGCGGCTCCCATGGGGCGAACACTTCGTCGATCGTCTGGGGCACCGGCCCCAGATCCACGTCCACCGCGAAGGTGTGCGCCACGATCGCGGCCTGGACGACATCGCCGTCCGCGTCGGTCACCTCCAGCCGGGTCACCCCGGTGTCTATCGCTCCGAGCACGCCCGGTCGGCTGCTCCACACCGCGAACCCGTGCTCGCCGGTGTCGCTCCCGTATCCGGTGCTCATGATGTTGAACAGCGTGCGCTCTCCCTCTCGGAAGACGCACTCCGCCTCGACACCCGAATCGTGATAGGCCAGCATCCGCCCGTCCGAGGTGCTCGTGCCGGTCCGGGCTCCGGTGTGCCACCCCGCGTGTGACACCGCCTCCGTCGATCCCGCGATCTCCGCGGACCGGTAAAGCTCACAGAGGGCCGTCAACTCCGCTATCCATCGCGTGGTCTCTTCATCACTTGCTGGGGCCACTACGCGTGTGCCCTCCTCCCTGACTGTCCACAATGGTCAACTTCGAGGCTGGCACACCCGGATGCCGGTCACATCGGGGTTCTCCCGGAGATCCGTCCGGCCCGCTGCACGGTTCGATGCAACCGACACCGGGCGGTTGGGCCGAGCAGAGCAATCTGGCGAGTATCCCGTCATGGGGCTTCCGGTCGCCCGTCGGTGTGTCGTGACACTCCGACGCAGAGGGGTACGGCTGATGACCGCGCAGCGCACCATCACGAACGAGATCGGCGAAATCGGTGTCTGGCTGACGGGCGAATTCGGTGGCCGTGTGCCCGCGGCCGTGATCGGCCGGGTGCTCAACGCGAGCAAACGCGACCTCGAAGGCCGCATCGACCCCGAAGAGCTGGGCGAGATGTTCCACGCCCTCTGCCGCTTCCGCCTTCAGCGGATCGTGGCCGCGGACGAGCGGATCACCGTCAAGATCCCCGGCGCTCGCCCTTCGTGATGGTCTTGAGCTCCACGTACTGGGCGAGGCCGGCGGCACCGTATTCACGGCCGATTCCGCTGGCCTTGTAGCCGCCGAAGGGGCCGTCGAAGCCGATCGGTGCACCGTTGACGGTGACGGTCCCGGTGCGCATCCGCCGTGCGACGGCGAGCGCGCGGCCCTCGTCCGCCGACCAGACGCCGCCGGAGAGCCCGTACTCCGAGTCGTTGGCGATGCGGACCGCGTCGTCTTCGTCCTCGTAGGGAATGACGACCAGTACCGGCCCGAAGATCTCCTCCTTGGCGATGCGCATCGTGCTGTCGACGTCGGCGAACAACGTCGGCGTGACGTAGTTGCCCTTGTCCAGGCCTGCCGGAAGTTCGGAGCCTCCGGTGACCAGCCGCGCGCCCTCGGCGACGCCGATGTCGATGTAGTCGCGCACGCGCTGCTGCTGGCCGGGCCGCACCATCGGGCCGATGAACGTCTTCTCGTCGGCGGGGTCGCCGACCACGAGCGATTCCATCATCTCCTTGAGCCCGGTGACGACCTCGTCGTACCGGTCACGCGGCGCGAGGATCCGCGTCTGCGCGATGCACGCCTCGCCGTTGTTGAGCAGGGACCCGAACTTCAATCCGGCCAGCACGTCGTCGAGGACGGCGTCGGGCAGGATCACGGCCGCGGATTTGCCGCCCAGTTCCAGGCTGACCCGCTTCAGCCGCTCCCCCGCCAGAGACGCGATCCGGCGGCCGGCGGCGGTCGAGCCCGTGAACGCGATCTTGTCGACGCCGGGGTGCTTCACCAGGTATTCGCTGGTCTCCCGGTCGGCGGGCAGCACACTGATCACTCCGGCAGGCAGCCCGGCTTCCGCCAGCAGGTCCGCGAGCAGGCCCATGCTGAGCGAGTTCTCGGGCGACACCTTGAGGACGACCGTGTTCCCCGCGAGAAGCGCCGGGACGATCTTCGCCGTCGCCGCGGAGAACGGCGAGTTCCACGGGATGATCGCGGCGACCACCCCGATCGGTTCCCGGCGCACGATCGAACGGAACGGCGAGGACGGGTCCGAGGGCGTGAGCGTCTCTTCCCACCCGAACTCCTCGGCCGCCTTCAGATACGAAACGGCCATGCGCCCCACTCCGGGCTGCCCGGCCCGGGTGAACCAGAGAGCCGAACCGTTCTCGGCGGAGATCAGTTTCGCGATCTCGTCCGCGCGAGCCTCCCGCAACGCGTTCAGCCGCCGGAGAACCTCGATCCGTTCCGCAGGCGAGGTCCGCGGCCACGGACCCTCGTCGAAGGCGGCGCGAGCCGCGGCGACGGCACGGTCGACGTCCGCGGGCAGGGCTTGGGCCACCCGCCCCAGAACCGACTGGTCGTGCGGGGACACGATGTCGAGCCGCGCCGGTTCGCTCGGCGTCGTCCACTCGCCTCCGATGAAGAGCTTGTCGTTCGTGAGCACGGCCTTGCCTCCATACTGTCACACTGAAGTAGCACTTATGCAGGTTAACGCCACTCCTGCGTGATACATTCCCGCCATGAGAGCTGACGCCGCCCGCAATCTGGAAGTCCTTCTGAGGACTGGCGCGCGGATGCTCGCTGACGACCCCTCGGCCAGCATCAGCGCGATCGCCGCCGAAGCCGGCGTCGACCGGCGCACCGTCTATCGACGCTTCGCCTCCCGCGAAGAGCTCCTGGCCGCCATCTACGACTCCCGGTTGACCGCGGTCGAGGAGGTCGTCAGCGCTGCCCGGTTCACCGAGACGGCGGTTCCCGTGGCGTTGCACCGCTACGTCGAAGGCATCATCGAAGTCAACCGCCGATGGCCGGTCGAACTGACCCGGATGCGCGCCGAACCCTCCATCCAGGACCGCCGGAGCCGGCTCACCGCCGAGGTGGAGACGTTCCTCCAGCGGGCCACCGGCGAGGGGTTCCTCCGCGCGGACGTTCCGGACGGCTGGGCGGGCCGTCTGCTGATCCAGCTGCTCCACCTCGCGTCGAGGGAGGACATGGACGCACCGCGCGCCGCCGATCTGCTCGTCGAGACCTTCCTGAACGGAGTCGGTGCTCGCTAGCGCCCACGCCCTCCATGAGGGTTGCGTCGCGCTTGGCGATGGGGCCGCGACCACCTTTTGCTTCTTGAAGACTTCGATCGGCACGGGGACCTCCCGGACCAGAGCGCGCTTGAGGCGTCGATGTGGCGCGAACCTCGCCTAAGAACTTCGTCACCCGCGACCCCTATGGAGGGGCGACGTCACGCAGTGTGTGCGAGGGTGACGGCATGGCCGCTTCGCGCAGACGATTCCCGGTGTCCTGGACCACCGTCATGCCGGTCCTCGCCATAGTCGTGCTGGCCCTGAGCTGGGGCCGCGACCTGGGCCCGGTGCCCGTGGTCATCGTCGCGCTCGCGCTCGGCGGGACGGTGCTCGCCGCGGTTCACCACGCCGAGGTGGTCGCGCATCGCGTCGGGGAACCGTTCGGCTCGCTGGTGCTGGCGATCGCGGTCACGGTCATCGAAGTCGCGCTGATCGTGACGATGATGTCCTCCGGCGGCCCCGAGGCCGGAACCCTCGCGCGCGACACCGTGTTCGCCGCGGTGATGATCACGATGAACGGCATCGCCGGCATCTCGCTCTTCGTCGGCGCCCGCCGCTACGGCGCAACGCACTTCAACCCCGAAGGCAGTGGCGGCGCGCTCGCCACCGTGGCGACACTCGCATCGGTCACCCTCGTGCTGCCGACGTTCACCACGAGCACCCCCGGCCCGGCCTTCAACGGCACACAGCTCACCTTCGCCGCGGTCGCGTCGTTGCTGCTCTACGGGCTTTTCGTGCTCACGCAGACGGTGCGCCACCGCGACTTCTTCCTGCCGGTCGACAGCGAGGGCTCCGTCAAGGAGGAGGAGCACGCCGAACCGCCGAGCAGCAAGGCCGCGCTGACCAGCCTGGGGCTGCTGGTGGTCGCGTTGGTCGCCGTCGTCGGCCTGGCCAAGGTCGAGTCGCCCGCGATCGAAGCGGGGGTCAGCGCCGCGGGTTTTCCGCAGTCGTTCGTCGGCGTCGTGATCGCCATGCTGGTGCTGCTGCCCGAGACCCTGGCCGCGACCCGGGCCGCGCGGCGCGACCGGATGCAGACCAGCCTGAACCTCGCCTACGGTTCGGCGATCGCGAGCATCGGGCTCACCATCCCGACCATCGCGCTGGCGTCGATCTGGCTGGACGGCCCGCTCATGCTGGGCCTCGGCGCCACGCATATCGTGCTGCTGGCGCTGACGATCGCGGTCAGCGTGCTCACCGTCGTCCCCGGCCGCGCGACGCGGCTGCAGGGCGGGGTGCACCTGATCCTGCTGGCCGCGTTCCTGGTGCTCGCCGTCAGCCCGTGACACGAGTCCTCTTCGGACGGTGTTCTGTCGGTGGTCCCGGGTAATCTCTGCCCCGTGAACGCTCGGGACCGCATCCAAGAACTCGCCGATCAGATCGTCGTCCTTCGCGACGCCTACTACCGGGGCTCGCCGAAGGTCGCCGACGCCGACTACGACGCGATCGAAGACGAATTGCGCGGGCTCATCGAGGCGAACCCCGAGCTGGCCCCGGATCCGAACCCGCTCGAGCAGGTCGGCGCGCCCGCCATCCTGCACGCGCCCATCCGGCACTCGCGCCCGATGTTGTCGCTGGAGAAGGCGACCAAACCCGAGCAGGTCGAGGCGTTCTTCGCCCGGTTCCCCGGGCAGCCGGTGGTCGTCATGCCGAAGCTTGACGGCCTGTCGCTGGCGCTGGTCTACGAGAACGGCCGGCTCGCCAGGGCGGTCACCCGGGGCGACGGGACCACGGGCGACGACGTGACCATGCTGGTCCGGGCGCTGACCGACGGCGTCCCGGACAAGGTCGACGCGCCCAGCCGGGTCGAGGTCCGCGGCGAGGCGGTCATGCTGCGCTCGACTTTCGCCGCCTACAACAAGGTCCATCCGGACAAGCCGCTGATCAACCCGCGCAACGCCGCCGCCGGCACCCTGCGCGCCAAGGATCCGGCCACCGTCGCCGAGCGGCGTCTCCAGTTCTTCGCGTTCGACCTCTCCACGGAGCCCGACAGCGCGGAAACCGATCTCGACGGCGCGCTCCGGACGCTCGGATTCGCCGCCGCCGACATGCGCCACTGCGAGGACGCCGAGTCGGCGCAGGCCGTCATCACGACCATCGAGCAGCAGCGCAACGAACTCGACTACGACCTCGACGGTGCGGTGCTGCGCCTGGCGGATCGCGACGCCTACGCCGCAGCCGGGACCAGGTCCAGCTCACCGCGCGGCGCGCTGGCGTTCAAGTTCGCCGCCGAGGAGAAGACCACCGTGCTCGCCGATGTCGTCTGGGATGTCGGCAAGACCGGCAAGATCGCGCCCGTCGCGTGGCTGGAGCCGGTGTTCGTCGGCGGGACCACCGTCACCCGGGCGACGCTGGCCAACCAAGAGGTCATCAAGGCCCGCGGCATCAAGATCGGCGACACGGTGCTGGTACGCCGCGCGGGCGACGTGATCCCGTTCGTGGCGGGCGTACTCGACGCGGCCAAACGCACCGGCGAGGAACGGGAGATCGTGCCGCCGTCGGTCTGTCCGTCGTGCGAAGAACCGTTGACCGAACAGGGCAACAGCCGGGAACTGTTCTGCACCAACGTCGCCTGCCCCGCCCAGACCGTCCGGCGGCTGATCCACTGGGCGTCGCGCGCGGCCGCGGACATCGACGCGATCGGCGGGGTCTGGATCGAGCGGCTCGCCGAGGCCGGGATTCTCGAGCACCCGTCGGACTTCTACCGGCTCACCAAGGAAAAGCTGCTGGAGTTCGACCGCATCGGCGAGATCTCCGCCACGCGCATGATCGAGTCGATCGACGCGAGCCGGGCCGTCGGGCTGCGCCGGGCGCTGATCGGGCTCGCGATCCCGATGGCCTCCGAGGGCACCGCCGCGCGCCTGTGCCGGGCAGGGTTCGGTTCGCTGGAAGCCGTCGCCGACGCCGGCGAGGAAGGCCTCGTCGCCGTGGAGGACATCGGCCCCAAGGTCGCCGCGTCCCTGATCGAGCACCTCACCCGGCTTCGTCCCGAGCTCGAGCGGCTGCGGGAGGTCGGGGTCTCGCTGGACGTACGCGAAGAAGACCTGCCGCCGGTCGTCGCGGCCGGTGCGCCGCTGGAAGGCAAGACGGTCGTGGTCACCGGCTCGATCAGCGACCCCCGCTCCGGTGAGAAGGTGCCGCGCCCGACCTTCCAGCGGCTGTGCGAACGGGCGGGCGCGACCATCGCGTCTTCGGTCTCGGCGAACACGGACATGCTGATCACCGGCGCCGACGTCGGGGCGAGCAAGCTCACCAAGGCCGAAAAACTCGAAGTCGAGGTCGTGGACCAAGGCGTGATCTGGGGTCAGTTGATCGAGGCCGGGGTCGTTTGACCTCCTTCCGCGTTTAGTCCTCTGAATGCGGAGGTTCGTGTCGCGAACTACCGCATTCAGAGGACTAAACGCTGGGCTGCGTCCGGTACCGGGGACTCGTCGAGTGCCATTCGAAACCGCCGCCCATCCACCCTCGCAACCCGCGTAGAAACCGTTGCAGCTCGACGGACGGGACCGCGCTGAGCTTCTCGTGCGCGGACTGGAAGTCCCGGACGACGTCGTTGTGCAATTCGACGGTGATCGCCGTGGCCTCTTCGATCGAGCATTTCCGGTCGTCGGCGATCAACAGGACCGCGTTGCAGGGCGGCGACTCGTCCTCCAGGTCCTTGACGACCGAGTGCACGTCGTTGACGAGCACGGACGCCGTCCCCGCTTGGATCGCCGCCTCCCGGACCCGGGGGTCGTAGTACAGGTTCGAGGTCAGTTCGTAGCCACCGAGGACGTCGATCAACGTCATCGAGGTGTAGAAGCTGTCGTGCTGCCGCGCCGCGAGATATTCCCACGCCGGCGGGTATTTCCCGCTGTGGCGCCATGCGGCGTAGGCGGTCCAGCTCACGAACATCGCGAAGGTCGAGTAGCAGACGCGCTGGACCTGCGCGGCGGTCCCGGATCGCCGCAGGAAGTCCGTCGCCGAGCCCAGCGCCACCAGAACCCGGTCGTTCCGCAGTGTTTCGTCGAGATCGCGGCTGAACTCGCCCAGCGACGGCACCGGGTCCATGGCCGCCATCGCCAGCGCGAGCTTCGGCGGCAGCTCGGCCGGTACGGCGCCGAGCGAGGTGTCGTCGGCGTAGAGGTCGTCGGCCGCCCACCACGCGGCGTTGAGCTTCGCCGAGATCAGCAGCCTTTCGGGGTCCTCGCAGTCCGGGTGGGCGAGCATCACGAGCCTGCCGAAGCCCGCCTTCCCGATCTGCTCGCACTCCTCCTCGTCGAACCCGCACTCCCCTGCCCATAGGACCAGCCGCCGGTCCACCTCCTCGGCGAGCGGGTCGTTGATCCGCTCGGTGACGGGACAGTAGAGCGGTGGTGCCGACCCGTCGCCCCACGGCCGGTAGGCGTACGCCGGGTCGAGAGCGGGCTCCTCAGGCGACGGGATCTCCTGAGGGACAGCGGTCAGCCGGGCCGCCAGCCTGGCGGCGGAGGTGCCCAGCCCGCTCGGACCGGCCAGCAGTGTGGCGAGCGCACCCTGTTCGGTCATCGCTTCGCTCCGATGGTCTCGCCGGGATCAGACGCGGTCCGCGGCGATCAGCAGGTAGTGGAAGCTGCCTTCGCGATAGGCGTCCAGGAACGGCCCTTCGATCCCGGTCGCCACCGACGACTTCGCCCGCAGTTCCCAGTACGGGATCGTGTCCGGCGTCAGATCCACCACCGAGATCGGCACCAGGTCGTTCGCCGTCATGGCCTTGAAGTACTCGCTGCGCGGGTGGATGTTGCACGTGTAGTGCTGGTCGATCTGCGCGACGGCCTTGGACCGGCCGCCGGTCACGTCGTTGTAGCACCCGGTGATGGTGACGTACCGCCCGCCGAACTCCAGCTGTCGCGCGTGCTCGGCGAACAGTTCGTGGAGGTCGACGTACATCGTGCTTTCGTTGTTCCAGATCGCCTTGCGCGAGCCGGTGTCGAAACCGGTGTCGAGCATGTTGCGGAAGTGGTAGCGCACCCGGTCGGCGACGCCACGGATATCCGCCTGGTGATTGGCGAACTCCACCTGCTTCTCCGAGATCGAGATGCCGTCGACGTGACAGCCGAACCGCGCGTTGGCCATGATGCTGGTCCCGCCGCGTCCACAGCCGGCGTCGAGGAGCCGGTCGTCCGGTTTGACGTCGCCGAGGTGATCGAGCAGGACGTCCGCCTGAGCGGTCTCCAGGCGGTGCATTTCGGCGATGATCCGCTCGTCGCGGGTGTTCTCGGGGCCTTCCAGCACCGACCAGTCGACCTCGCCGACCCCGTAGTGGTGGTGGTAAAGCCCGTCCACATCGCCCAGCCGCAGGTTGACCGGGTCCTTCTCCTTGTTCCAGTACGACGCCACCGACTTCTGGTACTCGGTGCGCAACACCTTGGCAGGAGCGGGAGTACGGGCGATGGTCACGTGTGTGGTCCTTTCTGGAGCATTGTTGTTCGTTGTCGTCACCGTGCGACCTCGACGTTCTCCAGGACACCGAGCGCGTCCGGAACGAGCACGGCGGCCGAGTAGTAGGTGCTGATCAGATAGCTCGCGATCGCCTGTTCGTTGATACCGTCGAAGCGCACGTTCAGGCCCGGCTCGTACTCGTCGGGCAGGCCGGTCTGGTGCAGCCCGATCACCCCGTTGTCCTCGACCCCGGTCCGCATGGCGAGGATCGAGGACGTTCCGCTGTCGGTGATCGGGATCTTGTCGCAGGGCAGCAGCGGCACCCCGCGCCACGCGCCGACCACCTTGCCGTCGACCGTGGTGCCCTCGGGATACAGGCCGCGGCGCGTGCATTCCCTGCCGAACGCGGCGATCGCCTTCGGATGGGCGAGGAAGAACTTCGTCTTGCGGCGACGGCTGACGAGTTCGTCCATGTCGTCGGGCGTCGGCGGACCCGCCCGGGTCTGGAACCGCGATTTGAGGTCGGCGTTGTGCAGCAGCCCGAACTCGCGGTTGTTGATCAGGTCGTGCTCCTGCCGCTCCCGCAGCGCCGCCACGGTCAGCCGGAGCTGCTCGTCGAACTGGTCCATCGGCCCGTTGTAGAGATCGGTCACCCGCGTGTGCACCCGCAGCGACGTCTGCGCGACGGCGAGGTCGTATTCACGCGGTGAGATCTCGTAGTCGACGAACGTGCCAGGGAGCAGCGGCTCGCCGTCGTGCCCTGACGACATCCCGATCTCGGCCTCGCCCTTGGCGTTCTGCGGCTTTCCCTTGTTCGCCAGCATGTCCTGGACGTGACGGCGCATCGCTTCGGACCGGCCGTTGAGGTCGGCGAAGTCGTCCGCGCGCAGGGTCAGCACGATGACCGGGGTGACGGCCTTCGCCGTGAACGGCCAGTTCCGGTCGATGCCGGCGAGCATCTCGTCACCGAAGTGGTCGCCGTCGGCCATACCGCCGACAGCGGCCTCGGCGCCGTACTCGCCCGGCACCACCTTGGCGATCTTGCCGTGCGCGACCAGCACGACCTCGTCGAGCGGAGATCCGTGGGCGACGATGGTCTCGCCGGGCTGATACTCGTGCTGCACGAACCGGTCGGCGAGCGCGGTGAGCGTGTCCTCGTCGTCGAAACCCCGCAGCAAGGCCAATTCCGCGAGCTCCTGCGGGACGACCCGGACCTCGGTGCCGACGTTGGTGAAGCTCACCCGCCCGTCACCGATCGCGTAGGTCAGCCGCCGGTTGACCCGGAAGGTACCGCCGGACGCCTCGACCCAGGGCAGCATCTTCAGCAGCCAGCGCGGCGTGATGCTCTGCATCTGCGGCCGCGTCTTGGTGGTCGTCGCCAGGTTGCGCGCGGCGGCGGGGCCGAGACTGAGCCGCCGGTCGGCCTCCGGCGTCGTGGCGGTCATCCTTCGCGGCCGAGTTCGGCGGCTTCGAGGACGGCGAGCGCGTCCGGAACGAGCACGGCCGCGGAGTAGTAGGTGCTGACGAGGTAGGAGATGATCGCCTGCTCCGAGATCCCCATGAACCGGACGTTCAGGCCGGGCTCGTATTCGTCCGGCAGCCCGATCTGACGCAGTCCGACGACGCCCTGGTTCTTCTCGCCGGTGCGGATCAGCAGCACGGAACTGGTGCTGGTCTGGCTCACCGGGATCTTGTTGCAGGGCAGGATCGGCACCCCGCGCCAGGACGGCACCTTGTGCCCGCCGAGATCGGTGCCGGTCGGGTAGATCCCGCGTTTGCTGCACTCGCGGCTGAACGCGGCGATCGTACGCGGATGCGCGAGGAAGAAGCCGGGTTCCTTCCACACCAGCGCGAGCAGGTCGTCGAAGTCGTCCGGGGTGGGCGGGCCGGTGCGCGTCGCGATGCGCTGGGTGAAGTCGGCGTTGTGGAGCAGGCCGAAGTCCGTGTTGTTGATCATTTCGTGCTCTTGCCGCTCACGCAGTGCCTCGATGGTCAGGCGCAACTGCTGCTCGGTCTGGTCCATCGGCTGGTTGTAGAGATCGGACACCCGGCTGTGGACCCGGAGCACCGTCTGGGCGACGCTCAGTTCGTACTCGCGCGGCGAGGTCTCGTAGTCGACGAACGTGCCCGGAAGCAGCGGCTCACCGTCGTGCCCCGAGGAGATGTCGATCTCGGCCTCGCCGAAGTCGTTGGCGCGCCCGGAGTCCTGTGCGGCTTGCTCGATCTGCGTCTGCAGCGATTCGGACTGTTCCAGTACGCGCTCGAAGTCCTGACGGGTCAGGGTGAGCACGGTGCAGGCGGTGGCCGCCTTGGCGGTGAATTCCCAGATGCCGTCGTCCGCGACGAGGGTTTGCGCGCCGAAGTAGTCGCCGTCCTTGACCACGCCGAGCGCGGTCTCGTCACCGTAGTGACCGGGGCCGGTCTTGGTGATCTTGCCGTGTGCGATGAGGTAGACCCGGTCTGCCCGGTGCCCGAATTCGACCAGCACGTCGCCGGCCGCCACTTCCTGCTGTTCGAACCGGCGGGCGAGTTCGGCGAGTACCTCTTCGTCGTCATATCCCTTGAGCGGCTTCAGTTCTCCCAGTTCCGCCGGGATCACGGTCACCTCGGCGCCCGCCTTCGAGAAGGTCACCCGTCCATCGCCGACCGCGTAATTCAGCCGCCGGTTGACCCGGTAGGCGCCGCCGTTCACCTGAACCCATTCGAGCGATTTCAGCAGCCACCGGGACGATATTCCCTGCATCTGCGGAACGGATTTGGTGGTCGTCGCCAGGTTGCGAGCGGCGGCCCTGCCCAAACTCAGCTGCGGATTTTCCGGCCCCTGGACACCTTCGGCGGAAGTGCCCGATTCGGTCACGGTCACAGCAAGGTCCACCCTTCGATAGTCGTGTGAACAAACAAGATCCACAGTTCGCGGCGCGCCGGTCATGCCCCGAAGTGCGGTCCGCAGGATCAACATAGCAAGGGGTTTTTCCCACACAAGCGCACTTTCAGGTAATGCGACAAGGCCACCCGAATGCCGAATTCCTTCTTATGCGGGAACCCTTTCTGAAAGGTGACTCGACGTTTTATGTGGCCACGCAATCGGGCAGGCAATTGCGCTGAGGTGTCATGCGAAGCCGCGCCGGGACTCCCCCGCGTGCCCGCGATGCGGCCGTTGGAGTGGCCACACCGGACTCTTTCGGGTCGCTCCGGCGCCCGCGTTCGGCGACGACTTGACAGACCGCGACGAAACAGAGGGTCGCCTCCGGACACTCCGTCGGGTCAATGGTTCAGCCCTTGCTGACATGTCAGCGTTGGCTGTACTGTCCTGTTCGTGCTGACATGTGAGACCCAGGGGGCCGCCCTCGCCCGGCTCGGCCGCGCCCTCGCCGACCCGAACCGGTGCCGGATCCTGGTCGCCCTGCTCGATGGCGTGAGCTATCCCGGGCTCCTGGCCGGGCAACTCGGGTTGAGCCGCTCGAACGTGTCGAACCATCTCGCCTGCCTGCGAGGTTGCGGACTGGTCGTGGCCACCTACGAAGGCAGGCAGGTCCGCTACTCGCTGGCGGACGCGCATCTCGCCCGCGCCCTGCGTGAACTCGTCCAGGTCGTCCTGGCCGTCGACACCGCGGAGCCCTGCCTGGACGAGGTGCTCCGATGAGCGTGGAGAGCGGTTCCTGCGCGGACGGCTGCTGCGGCGCGACGTCCACTGTGGCCCCGGATCGCCGTGCCGTGCTGTCCCGGCGGGTCCGGCTCCTGGTCGCCGCGACGATCACCTACAACGTCGTCGAGGCGGTCGTCGCCATCTCGGCGGGCACCATCGCCTCGTCGACCGCCCTCGTCGGTTTCGGCCTGGACTCGGTCATCGAGGTCGCCTCGGCCACGGCGGTCGCCTGGCAGTTCTCCGGCAAGGATCCCGAAGCCCGCGAACGCACCGCACTCAAGGTCATCGCGGTGTCCTTCTTCGCGCTTGCCGCGTACGTCACCGTCGAAGCGGTCCGCACCCTGTTCGGTGCCGACCCTGCCGAGCACTCCCCTGTCGGCATCGTGCTGGCGGCGGTCTCACTGATCGTGATGCCGTTCCTGTCCTACGCCCAGCGCCGCGCCGGGCGCGAACTCGGCTCCGCGAGCGCCGTCGCCGACTCGAAGCAGACCTTGCTGTGCACCTATCTTTCCGGTGTGCTGCTTGTCGGGCTACTGCTCAACAGCCTCTTCGGCTGGTACTGGGCCGATCCGCTGGTCGCGCTCGTCATCGCCGCCGTCGCGATCAAGGAAGGCCGTGAGGCCTGGCGCGGTGAGCACTGCTGCTGAAAGGAGCGCCATGACCCGGCCGGCCCGATGGAACCGTTACTGGGACACCAAATCCCGCAACTACGACCGGGAGATGCAGTTCCTGGACCGGAAGCTCTTCGGCGATTCCCGTGCGTGGGCCTGCGGCCAGGCCACCGGCGAAGTCCTCGAAGTCGCCGTCGGCACCGGCCTGAACCTGCCGCTCTATCCCGACGGCGTCACGCTCACCGGCATCGACCTCAGTGACGGCATGCTCGCCATCGCCCGCGGCCGCGCCGAACGCCTCGGCCGCCCGGTGACACTGCAGCGCGCCGATGCCCACCACCTGCCCTTCGACGCCGATTCGTTCGACACCGTGGTCTGCACTCTCGGGCTCTGCGCCATTCCCGACGACGGCAGGGCGTTGCGGGAAATGACCAGGGTCCTCCGGCCAGGGGGCAGGCTCGTCCTGCTCGACCACATCGCGAGCTCGTCGCGCGCCGTCCGCGGTCTGCAATGGATCGCCGAGAAGATCACCGTGCCGATGGCGGGAGAGCACTTCCTCCGCCGCCCGCTCGACAAGATCGACGGTCTCGGCTTGGCCGTGGAGCGTCGGGAGCGGTTCAAACTCGGGCTGGTGGAACGGCTCGTCGCCCGCAAGTGAACCGTGTCATCGGAATTTCATCGCCGAGGCCGACCATGATGGCGTGACCTACCCTCAGCAGCAGCCGCCGATCTGGCAGCAGTACCCCGTCGCGCCGCCGAAGAAGACCCCGAAGACCGGGTTGATCGTCGGGATCGCCGCGGCGGCGGTCGTCGTCACCGGCGGGGCGATCGCGGTGACCGTGGCGATCACCACGAGCGGCGGCTCGTCCGGTGCCAGTGTCCCCCAGGTCGACCCCGACCCGTTCTCCGCACAGGCCGGGGATTGCATCTCGGCCGACGAAGACGCCGGCAGCAACGGCGCGTTCAGCGCCAGCGCCGTCCGGGTCCACTGTTCGGACAGCTCCGCCAACTACTCGGTGATCGCCCAGCTCGCGTCCGGGTCCGGCTCGGACTGCAACTCCGTGCCCGGCTACGAGTACGGCAATCCCGTCGTCTACGACTTCAAGTCCGGGGAGTCACGGGAGCTCTGTGTCATGCCGAGAGGCTGACGACCGCCTCCGGGCTAGGGTCTGGGCTTGCCCGGCGTGCAGATCGCTCACCCATTCCCAGCCGGGTCTCGCGGACGGGCCGATTCGCGGGTCGTCCGGGGCCCGGCCGTCCCGCAAGGCGTGCACGTACGCCCGGTCCAAGTCGACCCGCGCCCGCACTTCACCGGCTCCGCCGACGGCCCCGTGGCCGGGTACGACGACGTCGATGTCGCCCGCCACGTCTTCGATCACGCGGAGCCCGGCAAGGTAGTCCTCGAGCGGATCCCCGTCGTCGTCGAACATCGGTACCAGGACGTCGGAAAGCATGTCGCCGGCGACGAGCACCCCGCGTTCCTCGATCACCAGCGCCGCGTGACCGGGAGCGTGGGCCGGGTGCTCGACGATCCGGATTCGCGGGCCGTCCCAAGGAATCCGGGCGGTTCCGGCGGGCAGGCCGGTGATCAGGCCGAACAGGTCCAGCGGCACCTCACCGGCGATTTCCGGTGGCAGCCCCTCGGCGACGCCGGTCTTCCAATCGGCGTTCGACCGCAGATCTCGCAGGTACTCCGCGCAACGGGCGGTGCCGTAACGGGGTACGTCACCCAGCTCGGTGTGCCAGAGCACGTGATCCCAATCGGGATGCGTCGCGAAACCCGCCACCACCGGGCGGCCCGAATCGGCGAGGTCGTGCGCCAGGCAGGCCATTTCGTCGCCCGTGAGCCCGGGGTCGACGAGCAGCACACCGTCCCGGCCCTCCACGACGACCGTGTTGTTCTCGAGCAACGCGCTCTGATGGACCAGCACGCCCTCCGCGACCTGTGTCAGCACGGCGACCCTCTCCGATTGTGATTTGCAACCGCTTTGCCGAGACGGTAGACCCAACTGGTGGCAGATCGCAAGCACTAGACCGGGCCGGTGGCCTCCCAGGCCGCTTCGATCATCCGGAAGATCTCGTTCACCGCGACCTCCGGATCCGCGGCCTCCCGGCCGAGTGAGTAGGCGTCGAGTACGAACCTCGCGATCGTCCGGCAGGCGGTCGCGGACCGCGACAACTCCGGATCGGCCGCGATGGCCGCCGCCAGCGACTCCGCGTGGCGCAGCCGCATCGAGTCCTCGTACTCCCGCAATGCGGGCGAGTCGTCGATCATGCGCCAGATCGCGGCGACGCCGTCCGCCGTGCAATGGCGCACCATCGCGTGGATCTCGCGACGAAGCGCCGGGATGAGCGGCTCGTCCGGCGCCCTTTCGGCGACCGCCCGCACGAGCCCCTGCTCGAAGTCCGCGTCCTGGCCGAACACCAAGGCCTCTTTCGAGGCGAAGTGGGAAAAGAGCGTCGTGACGGCGACGTCGGCCTCCGCGGCCACCTCGCGGATGCCCACCGCCTCGTATCCGCGTTCCAGGAAAAGCCGCAGTGCGGTGTCGGCGATCTTCTGACGGGTGGCGGCCTTCTTCCGCTCACGCCGTCCGGTCGGCACGGTCATGCGGGGACGCTATCAGATCCAAAACAACAACTGCTCCAAAACACTAACCGTTAGTGCTACGGTCGGAGACATGAAGAAAGTGATCTTCACCGAGTTCGGTGGTCCGGAAGTCCTGCAGCTCGTCGACGCCGAAGATCCGCACGCGGGACCAGGCCAGGTACGCATCGCGGTGCGGGCCGCCGGGGTGAACCCAGTCGACTGGAGGATCCGCGAAGGTCAGGTCCTCGGCGCGCATCCGATCGTGTTGCCGTCCGGCGTGGGCCTGGACGCCGCCGGAGTGGTGGACGAGGTCGGCGAAAATGTCACCGGAGTCGAAGTCGGCGACTTCGTGTTCGGAGAGGGCGCGAGCACCTATGCCGAGTTCGCCGTACTGACGGCCTGGGCTGTGATGCCCGAAGGGCTGACCTTCGAAGAGGCGGCGGGATACCCCTCCGTGGTCGAGACCGCGCTGCGGCTGATCCGCGAAGTCGGGGTGCGGCCTGGCGAGAAGCTGCTGGTCAGTGGCGCGTCCGGCGGGGTCGGGTCGGCGGTGCTGCAGATCGCCCGCGAGCGCGGCATCGAGGTGATCGGCACGGCCGGTGCCGCGAACCAGGACTACCTGCGCGGCCTGGGCGCGCTCGCCACGACTTACGGCGAGGGCTGGGTCGAGCGGGTGCGGCGGTTCGGCCGCGTCGACGCCGCTCTCGACCTGGCCGGGTCCGGGGTGATCACCGAACTGGTCGAGCTCACCGGGGATCCGGGGAAGGTCGTCTCCATCGCCGATCTCGGCGCGCCCGAGCTCGGCGTCCGCTTCTCCGGCGTGGCCGGAAGCGTGCCGGACGCGCTGGCCGAGGCCGTCGACCTCATCTCGCGGGGGAAGCTGCACATCCCGGTCGAGAAGGCCTATTCGCTCGCCGATGCCGCGGCGGCGCATGCCGACAGCCACTCCGGGCACACCCGCGGCCGCCGGGTCATCGTCGTCTGAGCCGGTTCAGGATCCGGTCGAAGGAAGGATCACGACGCCGTCGTCATCGGCGTAGAGCGTGTCGCCGGGAGTGAAGGTCACTCCCCCGAAGCCGACCGGGACGTCGACAGCGCCGGCGCCCGCCTTGGAACTCTTGCGCGGGTTGGTGCCGAGCGCCTTCACCCCGAGCGGTAGTCCGGCGAGCTCGGCGCTGTCGCGTACCGCGCCGTTGACGACGATGCCCGCCCAGCCGTTGTCGACGGCGGACTTCGCGATCATGTCGCCGGTGAGCGCGCTGTGCAGCGAACCTCCGCCGTCGACGACCAGGACGGCGCCGTTGCCGGGGGTCGCCAGGAGCTTCTTGACCAGCCCGTTGTCCTCGTGACAGGAGACGGTCCGGATCGGGCCCGAGAACTTCCGGTGCCCGCCGAACTGGCGGAACTGGGTGTCGCAGACGCGCAGCCGGTCGCCGTGTTCGTCCACGAGGTCGGCGGTGGTGAAGGAATCGATCACGCGCGCGAGTTTCTCACGTCGTCCCGGGCGGGAACACCGAGTCCAGTACGTGAGTGAGGATCGCGGCGGGGTCGGCGGCCGGTGCGACCGTCTGACGCAGGGCGAGCCCGATACCCAGAGCGCCCAGCATCACGACGGCCTCGTGGAGCGGCAAGGCGGGTTCGAGGCGGAGCCGCCGGGTGTGCTCGACGAGCAGAGAGACGACCTCGTCGTCGTGACGTCGCTGGATGGCGGCGACGAGGGCGGCGGTTTCGGGCTGTTGTGCCGTCGCGGCGAGCACCTCCGCGGCGGCCGCGCTCCATCTGGCGGCATCCTTGTCCGCCACGTCGACCGGGGCCAGTGCCGCGATCACGTCGTCCCTGCCGGTGGCGAGGGCGAGGGTTTTCCTCAGCTCCGCGAGGTGTCCTTCCGCGGTGGCTTCGACGATCGCCAGCCACAGCCCTTCCTTGCCGCCGAAGTGCTTGTAGACGGCGCCCCGGGTGTACCCGGCGTCGGCCGCGATCTCCTCCACCGTCGCCGCCAGGAAGCCGCGCCGCAGGAAGACCTGGCGCCCGGCCTCCAGCAGGTGTTCGTGGGTGCGCCGTTGCTGTTCGGCTCGTGTCAGCCTGGTCATCGCCCGCCATTCAGTAACAGACTGTTTCTGGATACACGACGTTACTGTATCGTCCGGCGCATGGAGTTCCTGGCACCCGTGGCCGCGTTCCTCAGCCTTCCCTCTTTCTGGCCGGGTTCGCGTGGTACGCCGCGCGCGCCCGCCGGGCAGGCGTCAGTCAGTCGCTGCTGGCGCCGATCGAGGAGATCTGGGACCCGATCTCGCACAAGACCAACATCGAGATCCAGGTCGAGGCCGAACGGAGCCCGGAGACGCCGTCGCCCGGTGACCCGCCCGAGCTGAAGTGGCGGCTGCGGCGTCAGTAGCCGACGGTGAAATGCCGGTCCCGGCCGGGATCCTCGAGTTCGTCCACGATCGCGACGGCCAGATCCTCCGCCGAAATCCTGGACGCGCCGTCCTCGGCGGTGAGGATGGTCGTCGTTCCCCGACGGTAGACCCCGGTCCGGGCGCCGGGTTCGAGCATCGCGGGCGGACTGAGGTACACCCAGTCGCCCGGATGGGCCTCGCATGCCTGGAGTTGGCTGGTACTGGCCGAGGCGATGGTCCGCCACGCCGGCGGCACGAACGCCGGGTCGTCGATCACCAGCCCGCCGGACGGCGACCGCAAGGGGCCGGCGCCGCCGACGACCAGGACCCGCGTGCCCGCCGCGGCGTCGAGCAGCGCCGTGACCGTGGCGGCGACCGTCTCTTCGGTGCCGGGCGCGGGTCTCGTCGCGCCCACGACGGCATCGGCTCCACCCAATACCGCGCTCATGTGGCCGATGTCGGTGACGTCGGCGCGCACCACGTCCACGTCGGGATGCGGGAAGTCCGGTGGGGTGCGGCGAAAGACGGCGGTGACGTGATGTCCGCGGGAAACGGCCTCGGCGACGATGCGAGAACCTGCCATTCCCGACGCTCCGACGACGGCGATCTTCATCGGACGACACCTTCCCGCTTGCTCTTCGGGGTGATCTGGCCGGCCACGATCGAGGCCAGCGCGAGCGCGAAACCGGCGAGCTGGATCGGGCCGAGCGACTGAGCGAGCAGCACGGCTCCGAGCACCGCGGCGACCATCGGCGAGAGCAGGCCGAGGACCGCGACCGAGGTGACCGGCAGGGACGTGATGCCGCGGAACCACAGCACGTAGGCGAGCAGGCCGCCGATCAGACCGAGCCAGAGATAGCCGAGGGCCGCGTCGAGGTCGATGGCGGGCGGCGCGCCTTCGAACAGGAAGGTCACCGGCACCAGGAACAACCCGCCCGCGGTGAGCTGCCACGACGCGAACGCGGTCGGCCCGGCGTCGGCGGGGCGTCCCCATCGTTTGGTGAGGGTGACGCCGAGCGCCATGGTGCCCGCGCCGCCGAGTCCGGCGATGACGCCGACGAGGTCGAAGCCCGCCGCGGGCCCGATCACGACCAGGCCCACACCCACGATCCCGACGATCCCCCAGGCGAAGCGCCATGCGGACGGGCTCTGGCGCAGTACGGCCACGGCGAGGGTCGCGACGAGCAACGGCTGGGCGGCACCGAGCGTGGCCGCGACTCCGCCGGGCAGGCGTTCGGCGGCGACGAACAGCAAGGGGAAGAACATCCCGATGTTGAGGACGCCGAGCGCGGCGGCCTTCAGCCACCAGGTGCCGCGCGGGAGGGTGCGGGTGATGGCGAGCGCGATCAGTCCGGCGGGCAAGGCGCGCATGAGACCAGCGAAAAGCGGATGTCCCGGCGGTAGGAGTTCGGTGGTGACCACGTAGGTCGTTCCCCAGACCATGGGGGCGAAGGCGGTCAGCGCGGTTCCGGCGAGACCTGCGGCGAGAGGTGTGGTCGTCAGCGTTTTCACGCTTCCCAGCTTCGACGCAGCCGATCGATGAGTCCAACACATGTTTGTCACTTGATCCATCGTGATTCAAGATGGATCCATGGAGCTTCAGCAGATGCGGTACGTCTTGGCCGTGGCGGAGACGAACAGCTTCACGCGTGCCGCGCAACGGTGTCTGGTCGTGCAGTCGGCATTGAGTCACCAGATCGCGCGGCTGGAACGGGAACTCGGCGCGCGGCTGTTCGAGCGCACGAGCCGCCGGGTGCGGCTCACCGCCGCCGGTGAGGCGTTCCTGCCCGCCGCCCGGCAATGCCTCGAGGCCGCCGAGCGGGCCGGATCGGAGGTCGCCGCGGCCGTCGGCGAGATCCGCGGGCGGCTCACCGTCGGCGTCATCCCGACCGTCGCGGCGGTCGACGTCCCGGCCGCCCTGCAGACCTTCCGTAGCCGGTATCCGCACGTCCGGATCGGGCTGCGAGTCGGCGCGAGTGAACAACTGGTGGCACAGATCAAGGACGGTGCGATCGAGGTCGCGTTCCTCGGCCTCCCGGTGACCGACCGGCCGGACGGCGTGGCCACGTGCGAACTGGGCCGCGACGATCTGATCGCCGTGGTGGCTCCGGGGCATCCTCTCGCCGTCGAGTCCGAAGTGGACCTGAAGCGGCTCTCGTCGGAGGTGTTCGTCGATTTCCCGGCGGGATCAGCGGGACGGGCCCAGACGGATCAGGCCTTCGCCGCGGCGAAGGTGACCCGGGAAGTCGCCTTCGAGGTGACGGCCGCCGACTTCATGGCACGGCTCATCCATCAGGGACTGGGAGTGGCGCTGCTGCCGTCGAAATTCGTGCCGAACCTGACCGACGTGGTCACCGTGCCGGTGCGGGACGCGCCCGCGCGGATCGAGCATCTCGTCTGGAACCGCTTCACGGTCACTCCGGCGGCGAAGGCCTTCCTGGAAGTACTGGGCGTCGCCAACGGCAAGGGCGGCCGTGCCGAGTCGGTCCAGTCTCGTGAGTGGTAAGGACGGTTAGAACCGTCCTTACCACTCACGAGCCACGAGCACTTACTTGCGCCCCGCCTTGATGATCTCGAAAAGGCTGGTCCACGAGCTACGGCCGTGCCCGGCGGCGATCGCCTGGTCGTAGTGCGCCTTGACCGCCTCCGGCAGGAGCACGTCGATCCCGGCGTCCCGGCTCGCCTGGACGATGTGGTCGGCCGTCGCGCCCATCATGGTCACGTTGGCGTCGTCGCCCGGGTGCTCGCCCTTCTCGATCTGCTCGACCGCGGCGTCCAGGTAGAAATCCATCATCCTGAAGTTCTCCTTGGCGTACGGGACGAACTTCTGCGCGGGCACCCCGGCCGAGCGGACCAGCGCGCTCGCGTGCAGGAACACCGAAAGCGAGGTCAGGAAGATGTCCAGCTGCGCCTGGTAGAACAGCTGCGCCAGCCTGATGTCCTCACCGAGGAAGTCCGGTCGCCCGATCAGCGCCAGGGTCTCGCGGTGCTTCTCGAAGACGTCGGTCGGGCCGCTGTAGAAGACGTACGCATCGTCCTTGCCCACCAGTTCGGCGGGCACCATCACGCCACCGGCGATGAACTGCCCGCCCCTGGCCGCGACCCAGTCCGCGGCTTCCCGGGTCTTCTCCGGGGTGTCCGAGCTGAGGTTGACGATCACCTTGCCCGCCAAGGCATCCTCGGCCTTGCCCAGGATGTCGTACATCGCGGCGTAGTCGGTGAGGCTCAGCAACACCAGCTCCGAGGCCGCCACCGCTTCCGCTGGGGTCCCGGCGCGCACGGCACCCGCGGCGACGACGTCGTCCGCGCGGGCGGCGGTGCGGTTCCAGACGGTCACTCCGTGGCCGTTCGCCAGGAGTACGCGGACCATGGCCTGTCCCATCGGGCCGAGCCCGATCATTGTGATCATTGTGTTTTCCTTTACTTCTTGAGGAGTTCGATGACGCCGATGAGGTCTTCGGCGCCGCGTCCGTCGGTGACCCGCTTGTCCATCAGCGACTGGAGCGGCGTGAGCAACTCGGCGCTGATGCCCTGGTCCTTCGCCGCCTGCGCCAGGTTCGGGTAGGCGGCTGCCTGCATCCCGATGTTCGACACGACGTCGGTCACGTAGTCGCCGTCGTCGATCTGTTCGGCGGAGCGCTCCAGGAAGCCGCTCATCGCCTCGATCCAGGTGCGGAGCAGCGGCGCGAATTCCCGCGCCTTGACCCCCGCCGAGCCGACGAGCGCGTACGCCTGGATGACGCCGATGAAGTACCCGTACATCCCGCTGAGCAGCGCGATGTCGTGCAGTGGCGCCAGCCCGGGATCGGCACCGAGGTAGTTGGCGCCGCCGAAGGTGTCGAGCGCGGTGCGTGCCCGGCCGAAGACCGTGCCCGAACCGCTGTAGAAGATGAACGCCGCGGGGCTGCCGATCATCGGCGGGACCGCCATGATCCCGCCGTCCAGGTACTCCGCGCCCAGTTCCTCGGCCCAGGCACTCATTTCGCGCGCCTGGCCGGGGGTGCCGTTGGTCAGGTTGATCAGCTGCCGTCCCTCGAGCTCGGACGCCACCGGGTCGAGGACCTCGTGCACCGAGTCGTAGTCGAGCAGGCAGGCGATCACGATCTGGTTCGCCGCGAGAGCCTCCGAGACGGTCGAAGCGACCGAAGCTCCCTTCGCCGCCACTGCCTCGGCGCGGCTCGCGGTCCGGTTCCACACGGTGACCGGATGGCCTGCCGTCAGTAGTGCCTCTACGAGCGCGGTTCCCATCGCGCCCAGCCCCAGTACCGTCACCGGGGTCTTGCCGTGTTCGCTCATGGGACCACCGTGACGCCGGCCGCGCACGGATCGCTGCGGGTCCGCGCACGGCCTCGCGCACGATCCTGTCGGTGGTCCGCGCTAACGTCGGTTTCGTGCGATTCGGAGTGCTGGGACCACTCGCCGTGTGGACGACCGCGGGCGAGCCCGTCGTCGTGCCCGAGGCGAAGGTCCGCCTCGTGCTCGCCGGGCTGCTGAGCCGCGACGGCAGGGCGGCGTCGGTGTCGTCGTTGACCGACGATCTGTGGGGCGAGCATCCGCCGGGCAATCCGGGCAACACCCTGCAGACGAAGGTCTCCCAGTTGCGCCGCGCGCTGGATCGCGCCGAGCCCGGCGCGCGGGAGCTCGTGACGCACCAGCCGGCCGGGTACGTCCTCGCCATCGAGCCTGGAGACCTTGACGTCCACCGGTTCCGTGCGCTCACCGCGCGGGCCCGCGACACCGTGGACCCACGCGCCCGTGCCGCTCTGCTGGCGGATGCGCTGGCGTTGTGGCGAGGGCCCGCGTACGCCGGATTCGAGGACGAGCCGTTCGCCGTCGCCGCTGCTCAGCGCCTGGAGGAGGAGAGGCTCCTCGCCGAGGAGGAGCGTGCCGAAGCCCGGCTGGCGCTCGGCGAACACGGCGTCCTCACCGGGGAGCTGGCCGGGCTGGTCTCGCGTTATCCGCTGCGGGAGCGGCTCCGCGGCCTGCTGATGCGCGCGTTGTACGCGGCCGGGCGGCACAGTGAAGCCCTCGAAACCTACGCCGAACTGCGCGCCCGTCTGCGTGACGAATCCGGTCTCGAACCGGGGCCGGAGCTCGCGGCGTTGCACCAGGCGATCCTCACCCGCAGTCCGGACCTCGAGCCTGTCCGCACCGCGGGGCCGGTGCGCGGGAATCTGCCGGAGGCGGTGACCGAGCTGATCGGCCGCACGACGGCGGTCAAGGAGGTCGGAGCGCTCGTCACCGACGCGCGGCTGGTCACTTTGACCGGGCCGGGCGGTGTGGGCAAGACCCGGCTCGCCATCGAGGCCGCGTCGAAGCTCGAGCTGGCTGACGGCACCTGGCTCGTCGAGCTGGCGGGTCTGGACAACGTCGAGTGCCCGACGTGCCCGCCCGAGGATCTCGTCGCCGTCGTCCTGGCGGCCGTGCTGGATCTCCGGGAGGACGCGACGTCGGCCGGTACGCTGTCCCAGTCGCTGGCCGATGCCTTGCGGGACAAGGAGATCCTGCTCGTCCTGGACAACTGTGAACAGGTCGTCGAGCCGGTCGCCGCACTGGTGGAAAGGCTGCTCGCGGCGGCGCCCCGGCTGCGCGTGCTCGCCACCAGCCAGGAGCCGCTCGGGTTGCCAGGAGAGAACGTCTGGGCAGTGCCGCCGCTGGAGTTGCCCGAGCTGCCGGATTTCGCCGCCGTGCGGGAGTCGAGCGCCGTCCGGCTGTTCGCCGCCCGTGCCGCGGCGGCCGCGCCGGGGTTCGCGCTCGACGCGGAGAACGCGGCCGTGGTCGCGCGGATCTGCCGCACGCTCGACGGCATCCCGCTGGCGCTCGAACTCGCCGCCACCCGCGTCCGGACGCTGGGCGTGCACGAACTCCTCGCCCGCCTCGACGACCGGTTCGCCCTGCTGTCTTCCGGCAGGCGAGGCGGGCCGCGTCGCCAGCAGACGCTCCGGGCGATGATCGACTGGAGCTGGAGCCTGCTCAGCGAGCCGGAGCAGATCGTGCTGCGGCGGCTCGCCGTCCATGCCGAGGGCTGCGGGCTCGACGCGGCGGAGTCGGTGTGCGCCGGCGGCGAGATCGCCACCGGCGATGTGCTGGACCTCGTGTCCCGGCTCGTCGACAGGTCGCTGGTGGTCAGCAGGCCCGGCCGGTCGGGTGAACCGCGGTTCCGGCTGCTGGAGTCCGTATCGGCGTATGCCTTGGGCCACGCCGAGCAGGCGGGCGAACTCGACGACCTGTACTTGCGGCACGCCCGTTTCCACGTCGAGCTGGCCGAACGCGGGGACGCGGGCCTGCGCGGGAAGGAGCAGCGGCGCTGGCTCGACAGGCTGGACGCCGAAGAAGCCAACACCCGGCGCGCACTGGAAACGCTGCTACGGCAAGGAGAACATCGGCTCGCGCTGCGGCTGGTGAACGCGACGACCTGGTTCTGGTTCCTCCGCGGACGGCTCACCCAGGCCCGGCGCTCGCTGGATCTCGTGCTCGGCACCGAGGCCGTCACCGGAGACGAGCACGCGCAGGCGCTCGGCTGGCGCACCGGCATCGCCGTGCTCGACGGCACCGGCACGGAGGACGCGGCGGAAGAGGCCATGTGGGGCATCGCCGATCCGCTCGTACGGGCGCGGACGTTGTGGTTCCTCGGCTACGCGTGGTCCACGGTCGGCGACCTGTGCCGGGCGGAGAAGCTCACACTCGGCGCCCTGGAAACCGCCCACGACATCGGGGACGACTGGAGCGCCGCCGCCGCGCTGAGCGACAGGGCGGCCCACCTGATCGCCGGTGGCGACCTCACCGGAGGCGGCCGGATCGCCGCGCAGAGCGCCGGCGTCTTCGACGGCCTCGGCGAACGGTGGGGCTGGTTGCAGGCCTCGTTCGTCATCGGCATGCTGGCCTCGATCGCCGGGGACTACGACCACGCCGCCCGCGTCCATCGGGAAAGCCTTCGCCGCGCGGAGGAATTGGAGCTGTGGCCGGAGGTCTCCTACAAGCTGTCGTGGCTGGGCCGGACGGCGCTGCTCACCGGCGACTTCGAAGGAGCGAAGGAGTTCCACGAGCGGGCAAGGACGCTGGCCGTCGAGCACAGCTTCAAACCCGGGGAGGTCTACGCCGAGACAGGGCTCGCGCTCGGTGCGCGGCGTCAGGGGCTGTTCGACGAGGCCGAGCGGCGCCTTCTGTCCATACTGGACTGGCATCGCCGGGTGGAGTCCGAAGCGGGCAGCACCCTGATCCTGGCGGAGCTCGGGTTCATCGCCGAGCAACGCGGGGATACGGCGGCGGCGAAACGGCTGCACCTGGACGGTCTCGCGATCGCTCGTGTCAGCGAAGATCCTCGTGCGATCGCCCTCGGTCTCGAGGGTCTGGCCGGCGCGGAGGCGGCGGCAGGCTCGTATCCTCTGGCCGCGCGGCTGCTCGGTGCCGCGGCGGCCGCGCGCCGCTCGGTGGGCGCTCCCCTGCCGAAAGCCGAGCGCGGCGACGTCGACAGGATCACCGGCGTGATCGTCGCGGCGCTCGGGGAAACCGCATTCTCGGCGCAGAGTGAGGCGGGTGAGACAACGCCGATCGAGAAATTGGTGACGGACAGTCAGTGAGTGCGCACCGTTTCACCACAATGGACCATGCCTTACTTCACGTCAGCAACAAACAGTGATTCCTTCCTGTCGTCAGAGCGCCGTGACCGGTAGCGTGCGTATCCATGCGGGTGAGGTGGGGGGCTCCCGGCGGGCCCAGGGTGACAATGCCGTGGCGAGCGGCTCCGAAAGCGGCACTGACCAGTCCCCTGACTTTGATCATCGCCGCGGTGACGGCCTTACTGGCCTGTTTCCTCGGCACCGCCGCCGTCCTGCAGGCCTCGGCCGCGGGTGGCGCGACCGTCACGTACCAGTCCGGCATCGTGTGCCCGGACTACTACGGGCCGGTCTTCAGCAAGGACAACGTGCCTGCCGCGGTGGCCCCGCAGGTCGTCGACTCGGTCCGCCGCAACGCCCCGGCGCACGGCTTCCCCGCGCCGATCACCTCCCGCTACACGCCGTATCTCTTCGGCACCGAGTTCAACGGCGACCCCAACTACAAGGTCGTTCTCGCTCACCGTGACCAGGCGACGCAGGGCCATCTCGACGTGGCGAGCGGATCCGTGGGCGCCGGTTTCCTGCTCGGCACCGTCGTCGCCGGGGCGGAGGACATCAAGGCCGGGGCCACGCCGAGCATCCAGGGCACCCCGATACCTCCGGTGACCGGGCTGTACCGAGACCTTCCCGACCCGGCGCCGCGCTGGTGGTGCTCGCAGCAGCGGAACGCCGTCGTCAGCAGGCTCGCCAACGACCCGCTCGACTCGGTCATGTTCGCCGGCGACGGGAAGACGTTCGACGACACGGTCCGTGCGCTGGGCATCCCGGTGATCAAGACCTTGCACATGTCGTTCTACGAGGCTCCGCCCAAGACCGTGAGCGAAGCCGAGGACCTGGAGGAACGAGGGAAGGCCCTCATCGCCGCGGTCAAGGCGGATCTGGGCTCCCGCGGCCTCGGCGACGCGATCGTCGGATCGCTGCCGTTCGAGCGCTCGGTCGAGATCAGCAACCAGGCGGAATCGAACGTCCTGATCTCGATCCTGCCGCTCGCGGCCATCAGCATTCTCGTCGGCTGCGCGGGGATCGGCACGGTCGCCTTGCAGTGGTACCAGCGACGGCATCCGCAGCTGAGGTTGCTGTCCGCGCGGGGCAGCGGCCCCGGCGCGCTGGGGTTGCTCGCGGTCGCCGAACTCGGGCTCCCGATCGTCGCCGGTGGCGCGGTGGGCGCGGTGCTCGCCCGGCTGCTGCTCGTGCTCTACGGGCCACCGGGTGAACTGGACGACGGCGCGACGTTCTGGGGATCGCTCGTCGCGGCCGCGATCCTGCTCGTCTCGCTCGCACTGCTCGCCGGGGTGATCTCCGTCCGGACCCACCGGGAGTTCGAGCTCGGCCGGGTCCGCTCCGGACGGCGCAGGAAGGTGAAGTTCCTGGCCTTCTTCCCGTGGGAACTGCTCACCGCCGGTGTCGCCCTGCTCGGCTGGAACCGGCTCGTCGACTACAGCAAGGGGTCGCGGATCGGCAATCCGCTCCCCCAGGTCGACCCGCTCGCGCTCACGTATCCGGTGTTCGTGGTGCTGACGGTCGGGCTCGTCGCCGCACGACTGGCCTGGCTCGCCCTGCACGCGTCGCATCGCGCCCGGCTGTGGTCCCGGCCCGCGCTGCAACTGGCCATCCGGCGGCTCGCCAGTGCCCGCGCGCCGGTCACCGGTGTGCTCGTGATCGGCACGCTCGCCATCGGGACCCTCGCCACCGGGATCGGCATCGCGCGCGGTCAGGAAGAGGCCCTGCAGACGAAGTCCGCCATCTTCGTCGGGGCCGAGACCAGGCTCGACACCGAAAGCATCGTCGGCACCGGGAAGGTCGCACTGCCCGCCTCGCTGAGCGGCAGCACCACGATCGTCGGCGAGCTGACCGGCACCGGCAACGTCGTGCTGGTAGTGGACCCGCGAACATTCCGGCAGGCGGCCACACTCGGTCCGCTCAATGGCGACGAGGTCGACCGGTTGCTGGGCGGTCTGGCGAGCCAGGGCACCGGTGTCCCGGCGATCCGGATCGGACACGACGCCGCGCAGAAGACCACGCTGCCCGCCGGTCTCGCCGACGCGAAGGCGATCGGCGAGCTGCCGATGTTCCCGATCATCGGCACCAAGGCCGGGTACGTGATCTCGCGGGATTCGCTCACCGAGGCGCAGTTGCGCACCGTGCCCAAGTGGAGCGTGCTGTCCAGCTCGTCGATGACGCAGGTGACCGAAGCGCTGGCGTCCGTGGGGGTGATGACGGCGGTCAACCGCGTCACCCGTGAGTCCGCGCTCGACGCGCTCCCGTTCTACGTGGTGTCGTGGACGTTCTCGTTCATGGCTCTGCTCGGTGCCGTGCTCGGCGTCGTGGCCGTGCTGTCGCTGCTGGTCGCGGTCGAAGTCCGACGGCGCCAGAACGCGCTCGCCGGGGCTCTGGTGCTACGGATGGGGATGCGGCCACGTGCCCTGCTGGCGAGTCATCTGATGGAACTGGGCACCCTCAGCGGGCTCGCCGTGGTCATCGGTGTCGTGTGCGGTGTGTCGGTCGCGGGGCTTTCGGTGCCGCGGTTCGATCCGGCGACGTTCCTGCCGCCGCAGTCGGCACTGCCCGACCCGACCCCGCTCGCCCTGACCGTGCTCGCCGTCGGCGTGCTCGTCGTGGCGCTGGCGGGCTGGATCGCGATGCGCTCGGTGCGCACCGCCCGGACCGCGGAGTTGATCCGTGCCTGAGAAACCGATCTTCCGGCTGCGCGGGATCGGCGTCGACTACCAGACGCCGGCGGGCACGGTCACCGGCGTCGAAGACGTCACCTTCGACATCCCGGCGCGCGGGATCACCGTGCTGGCGGGACCGTCCGGCTCCGGCAAGTCCACCCTGCTGCGGACGCTCGGCCTCTTCGAGCAGCCCGTGCGGGGCACGATCTCCTTCCAGGGCAGCGAAACCGGCAAGCTGCGGCATCGTGACCGGCGGGCGCTGCGGCGGAACCACCTCGGCCTGGTGTTCCAGAACCCGACCGACAACCTGCTCGCGTACCTGAGCGTCGCCGACAATCTCCACGCGGCGGCGGAATCGGCCGGGACCGAATGCCTGCCCGATGACATCCTCGAGCAGCTGGGGCTCGGCGGGACCGGCAGCTGGCGGATCTCCGCGCTGTCGGGCGGGCAGCAGCAGCGCCTGGCGTTCGGCTGCACCCTGGCCCGCCGCTCGACCGTCGTGCTCGCCGACGAGCCGACGTCCCAATTGGACGAAGGCTCCGCGGACAGGGTGCTCGACACCCTGAAGTACCTGGCGGATCAGGATTTCGCCGTCATCGTGGCGTCTCACGACGACAGGCTCATCGAGCTCGGCAGCCGGGTCGCGCGGATGCACAAGGGCAGACTGGAAGAAGTCGAAGAACGGGAGGTCGTGCCGTGATGGCGGAACCCGCCCTCGAGGCCGTCGGGTTGCGCCGCCGGTTCCCCCATCCCAGCGGGGACGTCGAAGTCCTGCGCGGACTCGAACTGCGAGTGGCCGCGGGCGAACTGGTCACCGTGTCCGGCCGGTCGGGTTCCGGCAAGAGCGCGCTGCTGGCGCTGCTGTGCGGTTTCGACTCGCCCGATTCGGGCAGTGTCCTGCTGGACGGCGTCCCGATAGCGGGCGCGCCGCCGTGGCACACCTGCGCCGTCCTGCCGCAGGCGCTCGGCCTCGCGAACGAACTGACCATCGCGGAGAACGTGGCGCTGCCGTTGCGGCTCCGGTCTGACGTTCCCAAGCCCAGTGCGAAAGACATCCACACGCGGGTTTCGGAACTGCTGGAGGAACTCGGGATCGGCGATCTCGGCGACCGGTACCCGCTCGAGGTCTCGTTCGGGCAGCAGCAACGGGTCGCACTCGCCAGGGCGGTCAGCGGACGGCCCCGGGTCCTGCTCACCGACGAGCCGACGGCGCACCTGGACGCCGGGAGCACGCCGCGGGTGCTTCGGCTGCTGCGGCGCTGCGCCGAAGAGGGTGCCGCGGTCATCGTGGCGACGCACGACGACGACGTGCACCGGATCGCGGACCGGCGGGTACGGCTGCTGGACGGCGTCCTCTCCTGACTCGTGAGTGGTTAGGACGGTTCTAACCGTCCTAACCACTCACGAGACCCAACCCGGTTCGGTGCTGGTGTTACTCGCTCGCCCGAGTAGGCGGAGCCCTTCATGTACTGCTGGGTGCTGGGGCTCGGCCGGGGGTTGCGAAAGCCACTTTATCGTCAATATATGTTTAGGTATAGGGTTTGGAAAACACCCC
>NZ_JBVHDI010000009.1:0-58773 GCF_055563465.1 Amycolatopsis sp. NPDC000009 | reverse complement strand
TGCGAAAGCCACTTTCGCAACGTTGAAGGTTGCGAAAGTGGCTTTCGCAACCCCCGCCGCGCGGCTGAGCCCGGTGCCGCCCTGGCGATCATGTCGCGACTCCCGGGCCAGAGCTGTCCGTGAAGGACCCCTTCCCTCGGCTCAGCCGAGGGAAGGGGTCCTTCACGCGCCACCGCCGCGACTGCTGCTGATGCTAAGGAGCCACTGGCCCCGCCTTCCCGTACAACCCGTTCCCCGCCCAGTTCACAAGATCGTGCGAGGGCCGCGACGGCGGAACAGGCACGAAGTTCGCCGCGTCGTCGACGCTTCCGGTGCCGTCGTACTTCGCCTGCAGCGGGTACGGGAACACCGGGCGCGTGCGGAAGACCTTGCCGTCGGCGTCGCGGCCGGTGGCGATCGTCCGGTCCGGCGCGGTGCCTCGCTCGACCCAGGACACGAGTTCCTTCAGCGGGTCGTATTCGGTCAGCTTGTCCCCGGTCGCGCAGTGGTACAGGCCGGGCACCATGAACAGCCGTGCCCAGTGCCGCGTCGCGGTGGGGCCGCCGTTGGCGCGGGTGAGCCGTTCGTAGTAGTCGATGCTGCCCGCGGCGGGGATCGCCTGGTCCGCCCAGCCGTGCCAGATCACGAGTTTTCCGCCCGCTCGCCGGAATTCGCGCAGGTCCGTCGACATCCCGTTGGAGCGGACGCCTTCCGGGGTCAGCCTGTCGAATCCACGAGCGGTGAAGGCGAACTTCTCGACCGACGAATGCGGTGTCCCGATCGGGTACGCCATGTACTTCAGGTAGTTGTCGGCGAGCGAATGCGCGAACGGGATTCCGCCGGTCTCCGGCGACGGGATGATCCAGCCGTACCAGGACAGCTCGGAGCCGACGGTCTGGCCGCCCGGGTACAGTTTGCGGCCGCGTTCGTCGGTCGGCGGCGCGTAGATCTTCTTGGTGGCTTCGACCTGTGCCGCGGTGAGGCAGCCCGCGTTGTCGGTGCCCGGCGGGCAGGCGATCGCGGCCGGATCGAAACGGCAGGCGCGCGGATCGTCGATGGCGCCGTCACCGAGCCCGTCGGACTTGTCGCAAGTGGACAGTGCGGCGGCGTGCAGGGCCGGGAGTTTGTCTTCGGTCAGGATCGGCTTGCCGTCGGCGCCGGTGTTCACCTTGGCGAGCCAGGTCTGGTAGACGCCGAGCAGCGGCCCCCAGTATCCGGCCGGCGCGCCCGCGATGATGCCGTCGAAGTCGTGGGGATAGCGCTGCGCGAGCAGAAGTGCTTCGCGACCACCGTCGGAGCAACCGCTGAAATACGACTTCTTCGGTGGAGCGCCGTAGAACTGCGTGATCAGGCGCTTGGACGCCTTCGAGACCACGTGCGGCGCACGGAACGCGAAGTCGTCGCGCGCGGCCTGGTCGTTCTCGGCCCACTTGCCGTCGTCGACGACCGCGGGGGTCTTGCCGACGTGCCCGTCGTCGGTGGCCGCCACGGCGACGTCACCGCCGTGCGGGAGGCCGCAGTCGGCGAACGGCGGCGTGGTGACCACCCCGCAGAATCCGCCGCAGCCGAACTGCAGGTACCGCCCCGCGTAGGTCTTGGTCGGCAGCCGCAGCTGGAACCGCACCGCCGGTTCGACGTAGCCGCGGACGTCGCAGTTCTCCGGTTCCGTCGCCGTCGCCGGTACGACGGTCGCGGTCTCGACGTGCGTGACCGCGCCGGGGAGGTCGTAGGTCCGCACCAGGTCGGCGCAGGTGCGCACCGGGCGGAACGTCGTTTCGCCGGCGGTGGCCGCCGGTGCCGTGAGTATCGAGCTTGCCGTGATGAGCGCTGCCACGCCGAGCATGGACAACCGCCGCATGTCCCCACCCCAGTTTCCCGGATCGGCTTCAATCGTGTGTTCACCCTGGCCCCGGCTCCGTCGGTTGTCCACCAGGTTTACGGGCATCCGGGTTGTCCAGTTCGGGCCAGGTTTGTCCGAGTGTCTTGACATCGATGTCACACGCGAGCTTTTCTCTCTCTGCGCCGCTGGTCCCCCTGCCTGCGCGGCGCCAAGCATGCCCCCGCGAGAAAGCATTGGTGCAACGATGCCCCGAAGCGTCAGACCTTGGGTCTGCGGCCTCCTGAGTGCCACGGTGGTGGCGTCCGGGCTGGTGGCCCTCCCCGCCACCGCCGCGGCCGAAGAGCTCCCACCGGATTTCTACTCGTCTTTCGAGCAAGGTGAACCGCAGCCGACGTGGAGCGACACCGTCGACGTCGACCCGTCCGGCAAGCCGAAGGCCTTCGGCGTCGACGGCGCGAATGCCACCACCATCCCCGGTGACATCCGCGGCAAGGTCACCGAGGTCTCCGCCAACAGCGAGAACACCCCGAACGAGGGAGTGGCGAACCTCGTCGACGGCTCGACCGACACCAAGTGGCTGGCCTGGACCCCGACCGGCTGGGCGCAGCTCACGCTGTCCGAGCCGACGTCGATCACCCGGTACGCGTTGTCCTCGGCGAACGACTTCGACAACCGCAACCCGCAGGACTGGACGCTGAAGGGCTCGGCCGACGGCCGGACCTGGACCGATCTGGACACGCAGACCGGGCAGAAGTTCAGCGAGCCGTTCCAGAAGAAGGAGTACCGCCTCGCCGCCGCGAGCGCCGCGTACAAGTTCTTCCGGCTCGAGATCACCAAGAACAACGGCGGTCCGATCCTGCAGCTCTCGGAGCTGCTGCTGGCCAACGAGGACCCGGCCCCGCCGGCGTTGCCGAACATGCGCAGCTTCACCGACAGCGGCCCGAGCAGTGGCTACACCAGCAAGAACCGGGTCGGGTTCACCGGTCTCCGCGCGTTCCGCTACTCCGGCAGCCACAAGGCGCAGGGGCACGGCTGGTCGTACAACAAGATCTTCGACGTCGACATCCCGGTGGCGGCGACCTCGGAGCTGTCGTACAAGGTGCAGCCGGAGTTCATCCGCGGCGACCTGAAGTACCCGAGCACGAACGTCGCGGTGGACCTGGCGTTCACCGATGGCACCTATCTGAGCCAGCTCGGCGCGGTCGACCAGTACGGTTTCGGGCTCTCCCCACAGGGCCAGGGCGCGAGCAAGGTGCTCTACACCAACCAGTGGAACCTGGTGCGCTCGCAGATCGGCGTGGTCGCCAAGGGCAAGACGATCGACCGGATCCTGGTCGGCTACGACAACGCCGACGGCCCGGGGTCGCTGCAGGGCTGGCTGGACGACATCAAGGTCTCGGCGACGCCGACGCCGCCGGCGAGCCTGCGCCCGTCCGACAACGTGCTGACGACGCGCGGCTCCCTGTCGAACGGGTCGTTCTCGCGCGGCAACAACATGCCCGCGACCGCGGTCCCGCACGGGTTCAACTTCTGGATCCCGACGACCGACGCGGGCACGTTGAGCTGGATGTACTCGTACCACTCGCGCAACAACGAGCAGAACCTTCCGGCGCTGCAGGCGTTCTCCGCGAGCCACGCGCCGAGCCCGTGGATGGCGGACCGGCAGACCTTCCAGTTCCTGCCCTCGACCGCGAGCGGCGTGCCGAATCCGGACCGTGAGGCGCGGAAGCTGCCGTTCAAGCACTCGAACGAGACCGCGCGGGCGCACTACTACGGCGTCGACTTCGAGAACGGGATCAAGGCCGAGGTCGCCCCGACCGATCACGCGGCGCTGTACCGCTTCAAGTTCCCCGGGGCGGACTCGAACCTGATCTTCGACAACGTCAACAACAACGGTGGGCTCACCCTGGACCCGGCCGGCCGGTCCATCACCGGCTACAGCGATGTCCGCAGTGGACTGTCGGCCGGTGCGACGCGGATGTTCGTCTACGCCACCTTCGACAAGCCGGTGACCGCCGGTTCGAAGCTGTCGACCGGTTCGGGTGACCAGAAGCGGGACAACGTCCTCGGCTACCTGAAGTTCGACGCGGGTGCCGACAAGACGGTGAACATGCGGATCGCGACGTCGCTGATCAGCGTGGACCAGGCGAAGAAGAACATGGAGCAGGAGCTCGCCCCGAACGCGACGCTCGAATCCGTCGCCGACGCCGCACAGACCGCGTGGGACGAGAAGCTCAAGGTCATCGAGGTCGAAGGTGCCTCGAAGGACCAGCTGATCACGCTGTACTCCAACCTCTACCGCCTGTTCCTGTACCCGAACTCGGGTTTCGAGAACGTCGGCACCGTCGAGAAGCCGGTGAAGAGGTACGCGAGCCCGGTGTCGCCCAAGGCAGGTCAGGACACGCCGACCCAGACCGGGGCGAAACTGGTCGACGGCGAGTTCTACGTCAACAACGGGTTCTGGGACACCTATCGCACGGTGTGGTCGGCGTACTCGCTGCTCAGCCCGGACACCGCGGGCAGGCTCGTCGACGGTTTCGTGCAGCAGTACCGTGACGGCGGCTGGATCTCGCGCTGGTCCTCCCCCGGGTACGCGGATCTGATGACCGGGACCAGTTCGGACGCCGCGTTCGCGGACGCCTATCTCAAGGGAGTCAAGGGTTTCGACGTTCAGTCGGCCTACGATTCGGCGATCAAGAACGCCACGGTGACCCCGCCGAACGGCGCGGTCGGCCGCAAGGGCATCGACGAGGGCACGTTCCTCGGGTACGCGCCGAACACCGCGGATCACGGGTTCTCGTGGGCGATCGAGGGCTATGTCAACGACAACGCGATCGCGAACATGTCGAAGAAGCTCTACGACGAGGCTCCGGCGAACGATCCGCGTAAGCAGGAGTACCTGGACAACTACGGGTACTTCACCGAGCGGGCGACGCAGTACGTGAACGTGTTCGACCCGAGTGTCGGGTTCTTCCAGGGCCGTGACGCTGCGGGCAAGTTCACCCGGAGCAAGGAGGAGTTCGACCCGGAGGTCTGGGGTATCGACTACACCGAGACCAACGCGTACGGCATGCGGTTCTCGGTTCCGCAGGACGGGCAGGGCCTGGCGAACCTCTTCGGCGGCAAGGCGGGGCTGGCGTCCAAATTGGACGAGTTCTTCGCCAAGCCGGAGCAGGGCCTCAAGTTCGGTACCTACCCCGGTGTCATCCACGAGATGACCGAGGCGCGCGACGTGCGGATGGGCATGTACGCGCATTCGAACCAGGCCGCGCACCACACGCTCTACATGTACGACTACGCGGGTCAGCCGTCGAAGACGCAGGCGAAGGTCCGTGAGGCGCTCGCCAGGTTGTACGTCGGCAGTGAGCTCGGCCAGGGTTACGGCGGTGACGAGGACAACGGCGAGCAGTCGGCCTGGTGGCTGTTCGGCATGCTGGGCTTCTACCCGCTGCAGGTCGGCAGCTCGGACTACGCGATCGGCTCGCCGCTGTTCACCAAGGCGACCGTGAACCTGCCCGGCGGCAAGAAGATCGTGGTCAACGCGCCGAAGAACAGCGCGAAGAACGTCTACGTGCAGGGTCTGAAGGTCAACGGCAAGGCGCAGACGTCGACGTCGCTACCGCATTCGGCGATCGCGAACGGCGGGACGCTCGACTTCGACATGGGCTCGAACCCGTCGTCGTGGGGTACCGGCCCGGACGACGCGCCGAAGTCGATCACCAAGGGCGACGCGGTGCCGACTCCGGTGCACGACCTGACCAAGCCGGTTTCCGGCGGGGACGCCGCGTTCTTCGACAACACGTCGCGGACCGAGGCGAAAGTCAAGGCGCCGATCCAGTACCAGGTGCCCTCGACGAACGAGGCGGGTTCGTTCTACACGCTGACTTCGGGCAAGGGCGCGGGCGACGCGAAGAGCTGGGTGCTGAAGGGCTCCTACGACGGGAAGACGTGGGCGGTCGCGGATCAGCGGACCGACCAGACGTTCCAGTGGCGTCAGCAGACCAGGGCGTTCAAGATCGCGAATCCGGCGCACTACGCCTACTACCGGCTCGAGGTCACCGCGACCACGGGTGGCGAGGCGTCGCTGTCGGAGTTCGAGGTGCTGGGCAAGCCCGACGCGGCGTGCACGGAGACGATCACCGGCGAGCGCAAGGGTCCGCTGACCGTGCGGAACGGGGTGACCTGTGTGGACGGTGCGACGATCTCCGGTCCGGTGTCGGTGTCGGCGGGCGCGAGCCTGATCGTTCGCGGCGGCTCGATCTCCGGGCCGCTGACGGCGAACGGCGCGGCGCGGATCGTGCTGGACCGGACGAAGGTGGGCGGCCCGGTGGCGATCACCGGGACGACCGGGGCGGTCTCGATCGAGCTGACCGAGATCGGTGGACCGGTGGCGTTGACGGGCAACAAGGGGCCGGTGCTGACTGCCAGCACGATCGGCGGACCTCTGGCGTGCGCGGCCAACTCCCCCGCTCCGACGGACTACGACCTCCAGAACACCGTCAGCGGCCCGGCCGCCGGGCAGTGCGCGAAGCTGTAGTCCTCCGTCAAGTACGTGAAGGCCCCCTTCACTGCGCTAGACGCAGTGAAGGGGGCCTTCACGTCTATTCGGGACGTCGGCCGCGGAGAACGCCGAAGCCGACCAGCGCCGCGGACAGCAGGGTGAGCGCGAGCCCTGCGCAGGTGATCGCCTTCGGGAAGTCGGCCGACTGCTGGGCCGCCGTCAACGCGCCGGGGAAGACCAGCGCGAGGATGGTGCCGCTGAGCGCGATGCCGATCCCGGTGGTGACCTCGCCGGCGGTGTCGACGAGTGCGGCTCCGATGGTGGTCCGGTTCGAGGGCAGGCCGCGCATGACGTTGGTGCCCGCCACGACGCCGACCACGCGCATCCCCGCCGCGACGAGGGCGAGCGCGACGGCGATCCAGACGTAACCGGCCCCGCCGAACACGGTGTAGACCGCGAGCCCGCACACCACCGCGGCGACGCTGAGCCAGGCGGCCTTCGTGAGGCCGACGCGCGTGATCAGCGGCCCGATCAGGGCACCGCCGGCGATGAGGACGACGACCTGGGGCAGCATCCCCAGTGCGGCTTCGGCGGGTGTCCAGCCGAGACCGAACTGGAGCTGCAGGGTCACGAGGTACCCGAGCCCGGCGGTCGCCAGCCCCGCCGCGGCTTTGAGGGCCAGGCCGCTGGACACGAGCGGGCGGGCGACGAGTTCCAGGTCGAGCAAAGGGTGCCGGGCCGTCTTCTCGCGGACGACGAAGCCGGTTCCGGCGGCGAGCGCGGCCACGGTGGCACCCCAGGGCAGAGCCGAGGCGGTGCCCGCTTCGACGAAGAGCGTCGGGGCGAGCAGCGCGAGGACGATCGTCGCGGTTCCCAGCACGGCCCCGACGACGTCGATCGGATCGTGGTGCAGGCCGGCGGGATCGTCGGCGGGGATACCCGCCCGGATGCCGAGGAACGCGAGTGCGGCGACCGGCACGTTCACCAGCAGCAGCGCCTGCCACGGCGCGATGGCGAGCGCGAGACCGCCGGCGGTGGGGCCGACGGCGAGGCCGATCAGGCCCACGGTCGAGATCAGTGTGGTCGCGCGGACGCGCAGAACGTCTTCGTCGAACAGGCGGAACGCGAGGGCGAGCGAACCCGGGGTGGTCATCGCGGCCGCGACACCCATGAGTGCCCGGACGGCGATGAGCTGCCACGCGGCGGCGACGAACAGCGTGGCCAGACTCGCCACACCGAGCAGGACCAGCCCGGTGAGCATGATCTTGCGCCTGCCCACCCGGTCGGCCAGGGCGCCGAAGGCCAGCATCAGGCCGCCGAACACGACGGAGTACGCGCCGGTCACCCATTGCAGGGTGGTCGTCGAGGCGGAGAGCTCACGGCCGATGGTCGGCAACGCGACGTTGAGGATCGAGTTGTCGAGCATTTCGACCAGGAACACGGCCGAGAGCCCGGCCAGCGCGGGCCATGCTCCGCGCAGGGAACGGTTCTGAACAGGGGAACGCACCACGTACTCCTTCGCAAGGAAGGAGTGACGGTTCAGTCGATACCGCGTATGCGCGTGCCCGGTACGGCGGGCACGTTTCTACCCCGATGCCTCGATCCTACGGCACTCGTGAGTGGTAAGGACGGTTAGAACCGTCCTTACCACTCACGAGACCTGACCCACTCGGTACCGGGGGTGCTGCTGGGCCTGGCCGACGGGTTGCGAAAGCCACTTTCGCAACGTTGAAGGTTGCGAAAGTGGCTTTCGCGACACTGGCTCCAGATCCCTGGGCCTTCGCAGGCCGCCAGAACCGTCCTCACCACTCACGAGACCGATCGCGGCAGGTCAGGCGGAAGCGCCCCGCACCGCCAGTTTCTGCACGTCCATGTACAGGCACCCGGCCGTCGTGGGCTGCGGCGAACAGGTCCTGTCCGGATAGAACGACAGCTGGTTGGACGAAACGGTCAGCCGCACGAATCGCACGCCGGTCGCGCTGCCCGGCGCGAGCTGGAGCGCGGTGAGCTTGTTCAGATCGGCGGGCTTGAAGTCGCCGGTGCCCGCCTTCACCCAGGTCGTGCCGTCCACCGAGGTTTCGACGGTGACGTCCTTGGCCGCGGCGGGCGGGTCGTCGCCGCAGACGTTGGCCGGGTCGATCTCGATGGCGCTGACGTTGACCGGTTTACCGAGTTTGATCGTGACGAACCGCGTCTCGACCGTGCCGTCGGGGCGGACGACCTTGTCGGTCGACCAGCCGCCTCCGCCGAGCACCGACGAGGTCGTGAGATCGCCGGGACCGCAGCCGTACGGGGTGAAGTCCTCGCCGTTGAACGCGGTGACGCCCGCACCGGCGCCGCTGGAGGCCCAGTTGAACCGCAGCGCCCAGTCGACCTTGGTGGTCCCCGACCGGACCGAGACCGCGCGGGTCTCGCCGTCCGCGCCGCCTCCGTGCGCGTAGACCTTCGGGTAGGTGCCGGGAAGCACGCCGGGGATGGAGTAGACCCCGGCCGCGTCGGTGACCGCGGCCAGCGACCCGGCGAACCCGGAGTCGTGCCCGCTGAACCGGACGGCGACCCCCGCGATCGGGGCCCCGCCCTCGCGGTCGGTGACCTTGCCGGTCACGGTCCCGGTCGGCGTGCCCGCGGGCGGCGGGGTGGAGAAGTCCTCGGCCGGTGCGGTGTCGGCGCCGGTGATCGATCCGGCGAAGTAGCCCATGCCGCGTGCCGCGAAGGTCTTCCACAGTTTGGCGTGCGCGCGACCGCCGTTGATCACCGTGTCGGCCTGCAGGATCGAGTTCCGCATGTCCAGGAAGGACGGCGACGCGGGCGAAAGCTCCATCGCGCGGGTGACCAGCGCCCGCGTCAGCTGCACGCCGAGCGCCGAGCGGATGTCCCACAGGGTGCTCGCCCAGATCTCGCCGTCGGCGTGGACCTCCGGGAAACCGATGATCCGGCCGAGGTCGCCGTAGGTGTAGCCACCGGGGCCCGCTCCGGGTGTGCCGGGGCACTGCGGCGCTCCGGCGCCGACCGGGCAGTCCATCGGCTGGGTACGCGCGAGGGGAACACCGTTGCTGACGTAGTCGCCGCCGAGGAGTTCACCGGGCGCCGTGGTGTCCTTGATCGCATTGCGCCCAACGAGGTAGTCGAAGGCGTACCAGTCGCTCCACGCCTCGCCCATCGCGCCCGACTGGAAGGAGTTGAGCGTGGAGTTGCCCTGCGCGTCGACGACGAGCCGGTTGGACAGGCCGTGGGTGTATTCGTGGTGGATGATCGTGGCGTCGTCGGCGGAGTTTGCGGCGAGGAACGGGTCGTCGGGGTCCCTGGGGTCGTGGAACAGGAACATCCCCATCGTCGGCGGCTGCCCGTCCGGCGGGGTACCCATGAACGCGTTGTCGTAGTAGCCGGGTTCCTGCGCGCCGAGCAGGGTGTGGACCTGGACGGCGTCGCCGTCGACCTTCTCGAAGTTGCCCGCCTGCCGGGTGAAGCCGATCGGGAACGAGGCGAGGTGGTCGTGGAAGCTCCCGACGTAGGCCAGTGCCTGCACGGCGTTCTGTTCCCGGTTCTTCGCCCACGAGCCCGGCGTCTTCGGGTCCCAGGAGCACGGCCTCGCCGCCGAGCACGGTGGGCCGACGGCGGCGTTGAAGTCGGTGAACTTGTAGCGGTAGGTGCCGTCGGCGTTCGGCCCGATCTCCTCCTGTGGCTGGAACTTCAGGTCGCCGTTGACGTCGGCGGCGACGTGCGCCACGTTGCCGTCCAGAGTTTTCGCGTCGGCGGGCAGCCAGCCCTTCTGGGTCAGGTTGACCTGCTTCTGCGGGCCGGGCTGGGCTTCCCAGGCGAGGCCTTTGGCACCGGCGGCGTCATTGGCGTCGTTGGCGTGGTTCACCAGGTTCTTGCGGTAGAGCAGCTTGCCGGTACCGGCGTCGGTCACCTCCTGGAACATCTTGTCCACGGCGGGTCTGGTCAGCGTGTACCAGGCGGGGCGGAGCCCGTCGCCGGTCAGGAACGCGACCTGTTCGGAGTCCGGGGCGGGGGCGGCCAGCGTGGTCGCGCCCAGCGAGGCGGGAAGATCGCGCACGGGCGCGCCGTCCAGCTGGATCAGCCTGCCGTCCTTGGTGACGTGCGCCTTCAACCCGTTGCCGAACACGGGGACCCCGCCGACGGACTGGGTGAAGGAGAGGTGGTGCGTGCCTTCGACGTCGACGTAGTCCTTGCGCAGGTTCAGTTTCGCGGTGTCGCCGGCGCTGAGACCGACGAGTCCTTCCTTCTCCCGCAGGTAGTTCAGCACGATGTCTCGCGGTGACCTGCCACTCGGTCCGGTGAGGAAGCCGTCGGTGCGGGCCAGGACGCGGGGTGTGCCGGTCAGCTCGTCGAAGTCGAGCAGGGCCTGGTGACCCAGTTCCGCCCGTGCCTTCGTGACGGACGTCGCCCGGGACGCCGTGAGCCGGTCCCGCGCGGCGAGGACACGCGGGCTGGTTCTCGCCGTGTCGCGGACATCGACGTCCTTCCCGGATCTGTCCGGTGTGGTGTGCACGGCGCCCGGTGCCGGTGCCGCGCCGGCTTGGGGCGCTGTGACCAGCGCTAACACTGTGATGGCGGTCGCGGCGCACAACGAGGCACGCGAACGCGACGAACGTGACGTCACTCCAGACCCCTCTCTCGGTGGTGACGCAGACGTTCCATTCGTACCGATACAGTCACGGTGGCATCAGCGCCGATCAGGTACGGCAATCCCGGTGAGCGGTACCCTGGCCCGCGGGGTGTCCACAGTGGATTGAGCGGGATTCGTAGGGGAAAATGGACAGCGCGACGGAATTCGAGCGGCTGCGGCCCGCCATGTTCGGGCTCGCCTATCGCATGCTCGGATCGGCCGCGGAAGCGGAAGACGTCGTTCAGGACGCGTATCCGAAGTGGGCGGGCGCCGAACGTGAGTCGATCGCGTCGCCGCGGGCGTGGCTGGCGAAGGTGGTCACCAATCTCTGCCTGAACCGGCTGACCTCGGCCAGGGCGCAGCGGGAGCACTATGTCGGGCCTTGGCTGCCCGAACCGGTCCTGACCTCGGACGACGTGCTCGGTCCACTGGAGACGGCGGAGCAGCGGGATTCGGTGTCGCTGGCGATGCTGGTGTTGCTGGAGCAGCTCGGCCCGGTCGAGCGGGCGGTGTTCGTGTTGAAGGAGGCCTTCGCCTACAGCCATCGCGAGATCGCCGCGATCCTCGACGTCTCCGAGGTCAACTCACGCCAGTTGCACAGCCGCGCGCGACGGGCACTGGACCGATCGGACGAGCGACGGGTTCCGGACCCGCGACAGCTCGAGAAACTGGTCGAGAGCTTCCTGTCGGCGGCGCGGGACGGCGATTTGCCCGCTTTGGAGAGTTTGCTCACCGCGGACGTGACGGCGTGGTCCGACGGCGGTGGCAAGGTCACCGCGGCGCGGCGTCCGGTGCACGGCGCGGCCAAGGTCGCCCGGCTGTACGCCGGGATGTTCGCCGGTGTCGGCCAGGTGTCGATCGAGATCCTGGAGGTCAACGGCGGCCCGGCGGTGGTCGCGACGGCCGGTGAAAGCCTGTTCGGTGTCCTCGGGTTCGAGGTGGTGGACGGCCGGATCCGCGGGCTGCGCGCGGTCGGGAATCCGGACAAGCTCGCGTTCCTGTCGGGGCAGCTGTCACGTTCCGGGTGGCCCGCCGGTTCTTGAGGGTGGAAGCTCTCGTGAACGGAGGACCAAGGTGACGAACCCGATTCTGGTGACCGGCGGGACCGGCGACCTCGGCCGCGAGGTGGTGCGGCGGCTGCTCGCCGAAGATCGGCCGGTCCGGATCATGAGCCGTCGGCCACGTCCCGCCGATGAGCCGAACGCATGGGCGCGGTGTGATCTGAAGACCGGCGACGGGCTCGCCGAGGCGGTCGACGGCGTCTCGGCGATCGTCCATTGCGCGTCGACGCTGGGCCGCGGGGACGCGCGGGTGACGCGGAACCTGGTCGAGGCGGCGAAGCGGGCGGGCAACCCGCATCTGGTGTACATCTCGATCGTCGGCATCGACGTGATCCGGTTCTTCTACTACGACGAGAAGCTGGCCTCGGAAAAGGTGATCGAGGAGTCCGGTCTGCCGTGGACGGTGCTGCGCGCGACGCAGTTCCACGAGCTCGTAGCGCGGGCGTCGTCGGCGCAGCGGCGGTTGCCGGTGACGTTCATGCCGTCGGGGTTCCGGTTCCAGCCGGTCAGCACCGGCGATGTCGCGGACAGGCTGGTCGCGCTGGCCTCGGGGACACCGTCGGGGCGCGTGCCGGACATGGGCGGTCCCGAGGTGCGGAGCGCCCGCGACCTGGCGGAGGCGTATCAGCGGTCACTGGGGCGCCGGAAGCCGATCGTGTCGCTGTGGCTGCCCGGCAAGGCCGCCCGGGCGTTCCGCGCGGGCGGCAACCTGACGCCGGAGAACGCGACCGGCGTGGGTACCTTCGAGGAGTTTCTCTCCTCACGCGTTTAGTCCTCTCGATGCGGCACACCGAGCCGCGCTCACGCCTCCGAGTTACGGTGGCCTGGTGACGATCACCGGGTTCTTCTCCTCCTTCGAAACGGGTGATCCGCAGCCGGTGGATCCGGCGCTGCGCGTCGGCACCGGCCCGGCGTCGTCGCCGACCGCGAAGACCGGTGCCGGGTTCACCGGCGCGCACGCCCTCCGCTACGAGAACACGCTGCGCGCGACCGTGTTCGAAGTGGACGTCGAGGTCACCGGCCACACCGAACTGTCCTATGTGGTCTTTCCCGAGTCCGAGCCGGACGTACCCGGCTATCGCAGCACCTTCGTGGCCCTGGACGTCGAGTTCACCGACGGGACGTCAGCCGGGTTCAGCGCCACGGAGCAGGGCTTGGCCAAGACGCTGTACGTGGACCAGTGGAATCTCGTGCGCCGCGGGCTGGGCGAGTTCGCCGGACGGCGGATCGCCCGGATAGTCCTGCTCAGCGAACCGCCGGACGGCGAGAGCGCGGGGTGGGTGGACGACGTCCGGATCGTCGAACGCGCGATCGAAATCCGCGAGCCGGTCGACCACGTCCGCACCACCCGCGGCACGCATTCCAGCGACAAGTTCTCGCGCGGCAACAACTTCCCCGCCACCGCGGTGCCGCACGGATTCAACTTCTGGACCCCGGTCACGGACGCGGGCGCCACGAACTGGATCTACAGCTACCACCGGCACAACGACGCCGCGAACCGGCCGGCGTTGCAGGCGTTCGCGCTGTCGCATCAGCCGAGTCCGTGGATGGGCGACCGGCACACCTTCCAGGTGATGCCGGGGATCGGTCCGGTCGAGGCCGACCGGACCCGGCGCGCGCTCGCGTTCTCCCATGACGACGAGGTCGACCGGCCGTATCACTACGGTGTCCGGTTCGCCAACGGCGTCACCACCGATATCGCACCGGCGGATCATGCGGCGCTGTTCCGCTTCACCTTCCCGGGTGATCGTGGGTGGCTGCTGTTCGACAACGCCCGCAACCGGGGCGGGTTGCGGCTCGACGCGTCGAACGGTGTGGTCACGGGCCACACGTGGGTGCGCAGCAGGTTGTCGACCGGGGCGCGGCGGATGTTCGTGTACGCCGAGTTCGACGCCTCGGCCGAGCATGGCGGGAAGATCCGGCGCCCGGTCTGGCGCACGGTGACCGGTTTCCTGGAGTTCGCCGCGGGCGAGGTGACGATGCGGATCGCGACGTCGCTGATCAGCCTCGCGCAGGCCAAGCGGAACCTCGACCAGGAGATCCCGGCCGGCACGAGCTTCGAGCAGGTCCGTGACCAGGCTCGCGCGCAGTGGGCCGAGGTGCTGGACCGGGTCGAGATCGAGGGCGCGACCGAGGACCAGCGCACCACGTTCTACTCGAACCTCTACCGGCTGTTCCTGTATCCGAACTCCGCGCACGAAGTCACCCCGAAGGGTGTCCGTCACGCGAGCCCGGTCATCCGCCGCCTCTGGCCCAGCACGCGCACGAGGACCGGCGCGAAGGTCGTGGGCGGCGAGATGTACGTCAACAACGGCTTCTGGGACACCTACCGCACGACGTGGCCCGCGTACGCCCTGCTCACGCCCGGCCGGTGCGGGAGGATGATCGACGGGTTCGTCCAGCAGTACCGCGAAGGCGGCTGGATCTCGCGCTGGTCCTCCCCCGGCTACGCCAACCTCATGACCGGCACCAGTTCCGACGTGGCGTTCGCCGACGCGTATCTCAAGGGTGTGCGCGGATTCGACGTCGAGGCCGCCTACGAAGCGGCGCTGAAGAACGCGACGGTAACGCCCCGCGGGCAGAGCGTCGGCCGCAAGGGGCTGCACGAGTCGATCTTTCTCGGTTTCACGCCGACGTCGGTCCATGAAGGGTTGTCGTGGGCGCTGGAGGGCTGCGTCAACGACTTCGGCCTGGCCAATTTCGCCGAAGCGCTCGGGCACCACGACGACGCCGCGTACTTCCGGCAGCGTTCGCGGCAGTACGCGAACCACTTCGACCCGCTGATCGGGTTCTTCCAGGGCCGCAACCGTGACGGCAGCCGCCATTTCGCCGCCGAGGGCTACGACCCCGAGGCGTGGGGCGGTGACTTCACCGAGACGAACTCCTGGAACACCGCGTTCTCGGTGCCCCACGACGGCGCCGGGCTCGCCGCGTTGCACGGCGGCACCGAAGCGCTGGAGTCCAAACTGGACACTTTCTTCGCGACCCCGGAGACCGGCCGCAAACCCGGTTCCTACGGTGGGCTGATCCACGAGATGACCGAGGCCCGCGACGTCCGGATGGGACAGTACGGACATTCCAACCAGCCGTCCCATCACATTCCCTGGATCTACCAGTACGCGGGCGCGCCTGCGAAGACACAGCGGATCGTGCGGGAGGTCCTGCGGCGGCTCTACGTCGGGAGCGACCTCGGCCAGGGCTATCCGGGCGACGAGGACAACGGCGAGATGTCCGCTTGGTACGTTTTCGCCGCGCTCGGGTTCTACCCGCTGGCGATGGGCAGCCCCGAGTACGTGATCGGCGCGCCGTTGTTCACGAAGGCGACCGTCCACCTGGAGAACGGGAAGGACCTGGTCGTCGAGGCGCCCGGCAACACCGGCGACACCGTGTACGTCCAGGGGCTCACGATCGACGGACACCCGCACGACAGCAGCACGATCCCGCATTCAGCCCTCGCCGACGGCGCGGTGCTGAAGTTCACGATGGGCGAGCAGCCGTCGGAATGGGGCCGCTCCCCCGTCGAGCCCGCCGCCCCGCGACCGCTCACGGACATCACGGTGACCGACGGTCCCCTGTTCGACGACACCACCAAGACCGAGGTCACCTTCCCCGGGCGCGAACCCGTCATCGAGTTCCCCGTCGAGGACGGGTCGCGGGAGGTCGTGATGTACACGCTGACCTCGGGCAGCCGCCGAGGCGATCCGCGTTCGTGGGTGCTGGAGGGATCCGACGACGGCGAGCAGTGGACGCTGCTGGACCAGCGTGAGGGCGAGAAGTTCCGGTGGCGCCGTCAGACGCGGCCGTTCGCCCTCGCCGAGGCGGCGCGGCACGCCAGATACCGTCTTCGCGTCACCTCGTCCACCGCCCGGCGGGTCACCCTCGCCCAAGGAGAGCTGCTCGCCCGATGATCTCGCGCATCACCCAGGCCACGACCGACCGTCTGGTCGCCTCCGATCCGGGCCTGGTCCGGCTCCGGCTCGGTTTCTCGGCCGTGCTCAGCATCGTTGTCGCGGTGCTGGCGATCCTGCCGTTCCACCAGCCGCTCACGGTGATCCTGGTCGCCGCGATCGCGGCGATGACGTCGGCCTTCACCGTCAACGACGAGACCCCGGGGCGGCAGGCGGTGACGCTGGTGCTGGGGCTCGTCCTCGGTGCGGCGTCGCTCACGGCGGCGAGCGTGGGCTCGGCGGTTCCGCCGCTGGACAGCGTCGTGTTCGTGCTGCTGATCTTCGTCGCGGTCTACGCCCAGCGGTTCGGCTCACGCGGGATCGCGCTGGGCTCCCTGTCGTTCTTCCTGTTCTTCTTCGCGATGTTCCTGCAGACGCATCTCAAGCAGGTCCCGGCGCTGCTGCTGGCGCTGACCATCGGAATCGCGGCCAACGCGGTGGTCCGGTTCGTCCTGCTGCGCAGGCACACCGACGCGGAGTTCCTCCGGATCCGGCGGGCGTTCCGGGCCCGGCTCGCCGCGGTGGTGCGCGCGGCCGAGGACCACCTGGCGGTGGGCGGCAGCGAGCGCACCCGCAAACGGCTCCGCAGGACGAACGCCCGCATGCACGAATCCGTCCTGCTCATCGAGGACACCGCGCCGGAGGTGACCGGCGCGGACTCGGTGAACCGGCTCCGCCGCCGGGCGATCGAGGTCGAGCTGGCGGTGCAATGGCTGACGATCACGGTGCAGCGCACCTGCGCCGAAGACCTCGACGAGGACGTCCGCGACGATCTGATCGCACGGATGCGGCGGTTCCGGTCGCTGATCGAGCGCGACCCGCGGGAGCTGCCGCTGATCAGCGAGACCGAAGAGTTCAGCAAGATGCTGGTGGAAGGCAGCCGGATCGACGAGCACGCCGCGCCCGGCGACGGCGTCCGCCGCGCACTCGCCGAACTCGCGTTGGCCGACGTGCGCGCGCAGCGGGTGGCGGAGCACGACGTCTCCGATGCCGCCGACGATCCCGAAGACCCCGAGGAGGAGAAGTCCTCGGCGTTCGCCTACGACAACCAGACGCGCAGCGCCATCCAGGCGGTGGTGGGCGGTGGACTGGCCGTGCTCGGCGGGGAGCTGGTGTCGAGTCAGCGGTGGTACTGGGCGGTGCTGACCGTGTTCGTGGTGTTCATCGGCTCGTCGACCGCGGGGGCGACGTTCGTCAAGGGTGTCCGGCGGCTCGGCGGCACGCTGATCGGCATCGTGGGCGGGCTGGTGCTGACGCTGCTGGTGTCGGGCAGTGTGCCGGCGACACTGGCGCTGATCCTGGTGTGCGTGTTCGGCATGGTCTACATGGCGCGGGTGTCGCAGGTGATCATGGCGTTCTTCATCACCAGCATGCTCGGGCTGCTGTACAGCCTGCTGGGGACCTTCAGCCTCGAGGTGCTGTGGATCCGGGTCGCGGAGACCGCCGTCGGCGCGGCGGCCGGGGTGCTGGCGGCGGTGGTGATCGTGCCGGTGCGCACGCGGGCGGTGATGCTGGACGACGTCTCGGCGCTGCTGGAGGAACTGGACGAGTTCGTCGAGAAGGCGGCGGGCCTGCTGTCCGGCGCGGAGAACGTGAGTGTGATCGAGAAGTCGCGTGATCTGGACCGGGCGGTGGACAAGGTCCGCACGACGATCGAGCCGCTCACCCATCCGGTGAATCTCAGCAGCCGTCGTGACTACGGCTGGCACGTGCTCACCACGGTGGAGACGATCGCGTTCCGCGCCCGCCACGTCGCGGCCCGGTCGCAGCCCGGGCTGCTGCTCAACGAGGCGGACCGCCTCCTGCTGTACACCGGGCGGATCAGGGAGAACACCGCGGTGCTGAGGAAGGCGATCGGTGATCCCGGCGCTTCGGGGCACGGGACGCTGATCCGGGACGACGGGACGCCGGTGGCGGACCGGATCGACGATCCGCGGGCGCGTTCGGTGCTCACCAGTCTCGGGCATCTCGACGAGACGGTGATCGCGCTGGGCCGCGTGTTCGGGGTCGAGGCCACGGATCCGGAGCCGTCCGGGAAGCCGAAAGCCTCGTGAGTGGTAAGGACGGTTCTAACCGTCCTTACCACTCACGAGACATCAGGGGTCAGTTCTTCGGTTTGGGACAGTTCTTCCACGAGAAGTGGTAAGTGGTCTTGATGGAACCGTCGGTCGAATCCATCGTGACGAAGCTGGTGGTCTTCTTGGGATCGGAAGTGCCGACCCCGGCCCGCAGTTCCGTGTTGATGTTGAAGTTCCGGTCCTCACCGCAGGGTTTGTAGACGATAGCGCCGACTTCGATTTCGTCGGTGAACTGCCAGTTGTCCTCGAACGGGCCTTTGAGGCTGTGGTTCACATAGGACGTCGGGGAATTGCCCTGGAAGTAGTAGTTGGCCCGTTCCAGCCCGGTGGCTCCCGCGGCCAGGGAGGCGAAGCCACGGTAGTCGGTGCCCGCGATACCGTAGGTGAACCCCTGCGGCACGTGCACATACAGGTTGAGCTGGCAGTTCTTGCGCAGATCGGTCGGTTTCGCGCCGACGCCGACCTGGGCGGTGTATTCGCTGTAGGTGACGGTGAAAGCGGTGTTGTCCGGTGAGACGGAAACGGCCGCCGTACCCGGTTTGCATCCGGTTCCGTTGACGGTCACGACGTCGATGACTATTTTGTCGGACGGCAACGGTGGCGGCACCCAGGCGTTCGGAGTGACGGCCGAAGAGGAAAGCATTACGGCAGCAACCAGCGCGTTGAGCATGGGATCCTTCCCAAGGCTTCCACACGGCGGGAACCGGGCGGATTCGAGGTCAGCGGGACGATCTGACGAAACGGATTCGGTCACCGGACAGGGGTGACCGCCGAAAATGAGGTCGTCGAGAAGGCTCGCCGCCGCCGGCCGGGCGGCGACGAGCGGTGAAGCCCTCGTCCAGGGCGGCCAAGACCCTGACCGGGCATGGGTGGGACGGCCTTCTTCCGGACCGGGAAGCAGGCCGTCACCCGGGAGCGGCTGTCAGGAGGTCGGGCAGGTCTTCCACGAGAAGTGGTAGGTGGTCTTGAACGCGCCGTCGGTCGAATCCATCGTGATGAAACTGGTGGTCTTCTTCGGATCCGACGAACCGGCACCGACCCTCAGTTCCGTGTTCACGTTGAGGTTCCGGTCCTCGCCGCACGGCTTGTAGATGATGACGCCGCCTTCGGCCTCGTCACGGAATTGCCAGTTGTCCGAAATCGGCCCGTTGACGGGATGGCTGACGTGCGCGGTCGGCGAATTCCCCTGGAAGTAGTAATTCGCCCGCTGCAGCGCCTTGGCGCCGGATTCGAGATAGGCGAAACCGCGGTAATCAGCACTGGCGATGCCGTAGGTGAATCCCTGCGGCACGTGGATGTTGAGGTTGAGCTGGCAGTTCTTTCTGAAGTCGGTGGGCTTCGCGCCGACACCGACCTGAGCGGTGTATTCGCTGTAGGTGACGGTGAACGCCGTGTTGTCCTTGGCGACGGCGACCGCGGACGAACCCGGCGGGCATCCGGAACCGTTGACGGTGACGACGTCGATGACGACGCGGTCGGGCGGCGGCCCCGGCGGCGGGGACATGCCGTTCGGCGTTATCATCGACGAGAAAAGTGATACGGCGGCGACCATTGCACTGAGCATGGGGTCCTTCCCGAAAACTTTCACACGGGGCGGGGAACTGGGCGGACTCATGTTAGCGAAACGATCTTCGCGACGCCGCCCGCCGATCGGACGCAAACGTCCCGGCAATCGGTTCATGAAATGGAATTATGGTCTGTAACCGTTTTCCGGATCCAATGGAAACACCTTCCACCCGGGAAAACACCATTCGCTTCGCACGATATGGAAATGCTTTCGCGGATTCGCCGTTGACGATTCCGGCGAGACAGGGCGTTCCCCGGCGGCCGAACGCGGCGGAGTGCGTGAGCCGGGTCACCCGGCGGCGTGAAGCGGCCGCGGACCGCATCGATCAAGAAAACAGTGACTGGACGCACCCGAACGGCGACTCCGGACAGGACTAGCATCTCGGTACAAGTCGATGTCGCCTCAAGCTGGAGAACCGCAATGACCCAAGCCCCTGTCAACGTCACCGTCACCGGTGCGGCCGGCCAGATCGGCTACGCGCTGCTCTTCCGCATCGCGTCCGGTCAGCTGCTCGGCCCGGACACCCCGGTGAAGCTGCGGCTCCTGGAGATCCCGCAGGCGGTCAAGGCGGCTGAGGGCACCGCGATGGAACTCGAAGACGGCGCGTTCCCGCTGCTGTCGGGTATCGACATCTTCGATGACGCGAAGCAGGCCTTCGAGGGCGCGAACGTCGCCCTGCTCGTCGGCGCCCGTCCCCGCGCGAAGGGCATGGAGCGCGGCGACCTGCTCGAGGCCAACGGCGGCATCTTCAAGCCGCAGGGCGAGGCCATCAACGCCGGCGCGGCGAGCGACATCAAGGTCCTCGTGGTCGGCAACCCGGCCAACACCAACGCCCTCATCGCGCAGGCGCACGCGCCCGACGTCCCGGCCGAGCGCTTCACCGCGATGACCCGCCTCGACCACAACCGCGCCCTCGCGCAGCTGTCGAAGAAGCTGGGTGTGCCGGTGACCGAGCTGAAGAAGGTCGCGATCTGGGGCAACCACTCCGCGACCCAGTACCCGTCGATCGCGCACGCCGAGGTGTCCGGCAAGCCCGCGACCGAGGTCATCACCGACCAGCAGTGGCTGGCCGACGACTTCATCCCGACCGTCGCCAAGCGCGGCGCGGCGATCATCGAGGCCCGCGGCCTGTCCTCCGCGGCGTCGGCCGCCTCCGCCGCGATCGACCACGTCTACACCTGGGTCAACGGCACCCCCGAGGGTGACTGGACCTCGGCGGCGGTCGTGTCCGACGGTTCCTACGGTGTCCCGGAGGGCCTGATCTCCTCGTTCCCGGTCACCGCCGCGAACGGCGAGTACAAGATCGTCCAGGGCCTGGAGATCGACGACTTCTCGCGCGCCCGCATCGACGCTTCGGTCAACGAGCTGGCCGAAGAGCGCGACGCGGTGAAGAAGCTCGGCCTCATCTGAGCCTGAAGCACCTCACGAAGGCGGCCGTGTCCCCCGGGACGCGGCCGCCTTTTCGCTGCCGATGATCGTGTCGAGGTTCGCGCGAGTGGCCTCCAGCTCGCCGATCGCGTCGTCGATCCGGCTCCGCTGCTGACGCAGCGCCTCGACCAGCTCCGGGCAGTCCGGCGTCAACCAGCCGTCCTCGTCGACGATGCAGGGCAGGATCTCCTGGATCTGCGCGGTGTTGAGTCCGGCCGCGAGCAGGATCCTAATCCGCCGCACCGCCGCCACGTCGGCGTCCCCGTACACGCGGTAGCCGCTCGGCCGCCGCTCCGGGGTGAGCAGTCCCTGCTCCTCGTAGTACCGCAGCGCGCGCTCGCTGACGCCGGTCCGCCGCGCGAGCTCCCCGATCCGCATCCGCACTCCAGACTTGACTCTCACGTCAATGTCAAGGTTTAGCTTAGCCGCCATGACCACCGTGACCGTCCTCGGACTCGGCCCCATGGGCCACGCCCTCGCCACCGCTTTCGCCGCTGCCTCCCATCCCACCACCGTGTGGAATCGCACTCCTGACAAGGAAAACGGCCTCGACGCCGCCGTCGCCACGACCGCCGCGGAGGCGATCGAGGCGAGCCCGCTGGTGATCGTCTGCGTACGTGACTACGCCGTGGCGCAGTCGATCCTCGACGCCGGCGCACTCGAAGGCCGCACGCTCGTGAATCTCAGCGGCGGATCACCACGGCAGGCCCGCGCGATGGCGACCTGGGCCGCCGACCACGGCATCGACTACCTCGACGGCGTGATCATGGCCACGACCGACGCGATCGGCGGCCCGGACGCCGCCCTGTTCTTCAGCGGCCCCGCCGACGTCTACGAAACCCACCAGCCCACACTGGCCGCGCTCGGCGAGAACGCGCAGTACGTCGGCGACTCCCCCGGCCGGGCCGCCGCGTTCGACGCCGCCCTGCAGGACATGCTCTGGACCTCCATGAGCGGGGTGATCCACATGCTCGCGCTCGCGAAGGCCGAGAACATCGGCGCCACCGACATCGCCGCGCACGCCAAGACACTGCTCGGCTTCTTCCCCGCCATGATCGACCTCCTCGCCGAGCAGGTCGCCTCCGAGAACTACGCCGGGGACGCCGGCACCCTCGAATCCACGGCCGCGACAATGGACCACATCCTCGACGCGATCCGCGAGCAAGACCTCGACAACGGCGTCCTCTCCGCCGCCCACGCCGAAGTGCGGCGAGCCATCGACGCGGGGCACGGGAAAGACGGATTCGCCAGGCTCGCCGCCCGCTAAGACCGGAACTGCCGCGCCTTGATCCCGTACTGGCCCATCTTCCGGTACAGCGTCGCCCGGCCCATCCCGAGTTTCTCCGCCGCACCGACCACGGTGGCCCCCGGCTCGGCGAGGCAGCGCACGATCTCGTCCCGCTCCATCGCCTGCAACCGACGCCCCACCCCAGAGAACGTCGTCCGGCGCACGCCTCGCACGGTCTTTGCTGTCTTCTCAGCTGGCGAAGATGATCTTGCTTTTGTGCCGACCTGAATAGGGCGTTATACACTTTGAAAGCCGGAGTGAAGGCGTCGACGGCGGGCCCCTGCGCGGGTTTCGGGACCCGCCGTCGCCCTCCCCCACCCGGAGGCCTGGCCCGTATGAGGTGCCCCCTCCCCTGGGTTCGGCCTACCGGGCAGATCTCCAGCCGGCCCCCACGTCCGGAGCCGGGTGCTGATATTCCGCGACCAAGCCGGGGTGGGTGATCGTGACCCCATCACGGAAGGACACCCGCTCTTCCCGGCGACAGGTCCGCCCCGCCGCATAGCCGATCCCCAAGCCCAGTGGCAGCAGTGCGAGTTCGGCGATCTGGATCCAGTTGGCGAACATCGGCCCTCCCCTAGTCCGGCCGGCACGGCTCCTCGATTCTATTCGCCAGCTATGCAGGCTCGATGCGGCTATTCGTGTACTATTCTCGCTCTAGTGCTGCATGGGAGTAGCATGATCACGCAACGAGCAGCAGCTCCACTTCGCCTCGACCCCGCGAAAGAAGATCATGCCCACGTCGTCGCCCCATCCCGGCTCCGACCGCGTCCGGCTCGCCACGAAACTCCGCGAGCTCCGGGCAGCCACCGGCCTGTCCGGCAATCAGTTCGCCAAGAACCTGGGCTGGCCCCAGTCACGGGTGTCCAAGATCGAAACCGCCGTGCAGTTCCCGACCGGTGACGACATCGCCGACTGGCTCGCCGCGGCGGGCGCGGGAGACCAGGAGAAGTCGGTTCTCGACCTGCTCAAACGTGCCCGCGTGGAATCGGTGTCGTTCCGCGACGAGTTCCGCGGACCAGGCGGAGCCGCCACCAAACAGCGCTCCGTCCTCGAACTGGAGCAGCGAGCGAACCGAGTCGCCACATTCCAGCCTGCCCTGCTTCCCGGACTGGTACAGACACCCGGTTTCATGCGAGAACTGCTCGCACTCCCCTCCGGCCCGGCACGTACGGGTGGCGCCCAGGAGGCGGACATCGAGCGCATGGTGGCCATCCGGATCGAACGGCAAGCGCAACTCCACGACCCGGGCAAGGCTTTGCCGCTGGTGATCGGAGAAGCCGCGCTGTGGATCCGGGTCGGCGATCTCGACACCCAGCTCGGTCAGCTGGACCGGCTCCATTCACTCGCCGGCCTGCGCACCGTCGACCTGCGCATCCTTCCCTTCGACAAGGCCATGCCGATCGCCCCGTTGCACGGATTCAGCATCTACGACGCCGAACTCGTCGTGGTGGAACTGTTCGCCGGCGAGCACCTGATCAGAGATCCGGAGGAGATCGCCTTGTATGAGCACATGTTCGGCGCGCTGCAGGCCGAAGCGCTGTCCGGTGACGCGGCCGCGCGGCTGATCAAGAGCGTGTCACGAAGACTGACCGAAGACGCCTGACGCGGTCACCCGGCGACCAGGCACGTCCGGCACTCCGCGTGCGGACGTTCCAGGCTGGTGACGAAACTGTGGTCCATCGTGGCGAGGCTGAAGCCGTACTGACAGTTCAGCGCGAGCTTCGGCGCGTTCGTGATCAGGCGCATCACCGCGTGCGCCACCAGATTGCCCGCGACACCGGCCGTCACCGCGTTGGCCGCGTGCGCCGGGATGCTCGCGGCCGGACGCCACGTCGCCAGCGGCGGTCGCGCGGCGTCGCGATCCCGCTCGGCGAGCCGTGCGCATTCGTAGCACGGCCCCGCGCCCGGGCGGTAGACACCCAGATTGACCTGCGGGCCGTGGTAACCCCCGTATACCCAGGGCGTTCCGGTCGAGGCGCACGCCTGGTTCGTCCAGGTCCGGATCTCCGGCGGGTGATCGGCGGTCATGATCAGGACGTCGCAGCCCGCGGCCAGCCTTCGCAGGGAAGCCGCGTTCTCGATCCGCGTCGCCTCCCCGGTGACCTCGACGTCCGAGTTGGCCGCACGCAACCGTTCCACCGCCACATCCACCTTCGGCAGCCCCAGATGCTCCTCCGTGTAGAGGATCTGGCGGCCGAGGTTGGAAAGTTCGACCACGTCCGGTTCGACGCAGTGCAGTCGCCCCACTCCCGACATGACCAGCCCGAGTGCCGCCGTGCACCCGACGCCGCCCACGCCGACCAGCACGACCCGCGCGCGGGCCAGAAGGACCTGGAAGTCCCAGCTCGACGTTCTTCGCGTCAGATCGATCCACCGGTACAGCGACCGGCTTCTCGAGTGGCGTTCGAGTTGCCGCTCGGTCAGCGCGGTGCACGTCGGCTCGTCGGCGTTCTCGACATAGCCGAGTTCGGCGAGCTTTTCGATGGCGGCGGTCACCTCTTCGGGACAGGTATCAGGAACCAGACGAGCCAGGTCGGCGACGACCTGGCTCACCGTTCGCGTTCCGTCGAGGAGTTCCAGTAACGCCCACACGGCACCGTCCGAGTCCCTCAACTCGGCGGCGATACCGAACACCTCTCCGCCGATCCGGATCCAACCGTCGCCGAACCGGATCGGGCGGTGCTCGTCTTTGATACGTGGACGCACCGGAACCCCTCCTCGGTCAGCCGTTGTCTCCGCTGTAGACATGGCGGATCGCGTCAGCACGTTCCACCATCACGATCTCGATCATCGCCGGACACCCCCTCTCCCCCGACCAAGCGGGACGGGACCGGACCACCGCGGCCTCACCCATCGCGTCCGCCCCCTCCCCGGTTTTCGACCCGCCCACTGGCGGGTCCAGCTCTACAATGTAGTACTGTCCTGATGTAGAGGGCTTAAATGTAGAGCTATACATTCACTCCGGTCTACGTGATCTCTCTGCGCCATACGGGTGATACTGGGGTCACCTTCCGTGACGAGACCTTGAGGAGGTGGTCAGTTCGTGGGCACGCTGACCCCCACCGCCATCAAGCGCTGGATCGCGCTCGAGATGAAGCGCCTCCGGGAAGCGGCGGGCTACGACCGGACAGCCGCGGCCGAGCGCATCGGCAAGGCCACGACGGTCATCGCACATATCGAAACCTCGCGAAACCTGCCCGCACCGGCCGATCTGGAAGTCCTGCTCGATTTCTACGGAGTGCCCGAGCGGGCACCGTTCTTCCGCGACCTGACCAAACGAGCGAAACGCGGCCGCGACTGGTGGATCAACTTCGACCACGGGGTGTTCGACTGGTTCAATCTCTATTTGGGTCTGGAAACCGGTGCCGCCCGGATCAGCACCGTCGACCTGGTCGTACTGCCCGGTTTGTTCCAGACTCGTGATTACGCGCTCGACATCATGAGAGAAGGCAGACGCTGGAACAACAAGGCCGAACTCGAAACCATGGTCGACCTGCGGATGGCGCGCCAAGAGATATTGGACCGCCCTGGGGATGCACCGCATATCTGGTCGATCCTGGACGAGAGCGTCCTACGCCGCCAAGTAGGCGGGCCGGCGGTCATGCGTGATCAACTGGAGCACTTGATCGAACTGTCGGAACGGCCGAACATCGACATTCAAGTGCTCTCCTTCACCGCGGGCGCCCACGGCGCCTCGGACGGCGGGTTCATTCTTTTGGACTACCCGTCCGAATTCGGCGGTGATCCCGGAACCGTGTACGTCGAGAACCGACGCGAAGGCCTCTATTACGAGGACGCCGAAGACATCCGCCGATTTCGCAGTACTTTCGAACGACTACAGGCACAAGCGGAGCATCCTGGGCGGACACGGTCTTTCATTCAAAACTTGGCAAGGGAACTCAATGAACAATGATTCTTCTCGTCCCACCCTGCTCGGACTTTCCGGCTGGTGGAAATCGAGCTACAGCGCCGGCGCGAACGGTTGCGTCGAAGTCAACGACTCCGTGAAGGGCTATGTGGGCGTTCGCGATTCGAAGCTCGGCGAGAACAGCCCCGTCCTTGTCTTCGAACCGCACGAGATCAAGGCCTTCGTTCTCGGCGCGAAGAACGGCGAGTTCGACCACCTGCTCTCCTGACCGGTCGTGATCCGTCCCGCCCGGTTCCCACCGGCGGGACGGATCACCTCCTCCGAGCATCAAGCCCCAGCCTGACGGCGGCGATAGGCCCGCTGCTGGCAAGCCCTGGAGCAGTAGTCCCGAGGCCTGCCCCGCCCGACCCCGTCCAGCTCCTTGCCACAGACGGCGCACTCGCCGGGCTCAGTTTCGTCACGCATTACCTCACGCTCCTGGCTTTCGACGAGCGCCTGCACGCCGTCGAGCGTGCGCTGCAGCCCGAACTCGAACGGATCGAGCGGCGCGTCCATCCCCCCGCCCTTCCACAGCCGCTCCAGGGCCGGATAGCCGTCCAGACGCTCGAACAGCGACTCACGCTCACTCCACCAGCGTTCATGGGACACACCTGTGCGCCGCTGGAGTTCCGCGGTCTCCCCCGCCTGACGCGCGACGGACTCCACGAATCCGCCGACGAGGTTCACGACCGCGATCACCTGCGCCGGCTTCAGACCGCTTCGGGACGCCACGTCCAGCGCGTGGTCGTATCCGGCCATGATGTTCGGCCCCGGCAGGCGACGGGTCCCGGCACTGTGGACCAGCCACGGGTGACGTCGATGCATCTCCCATGCCCGCCGCGCCCAGCGTTCGAGGCCCGCTCGCCAGCCGAGCCCTTCCGAAGGCTCCATCGGAAATCTGCCGTACACGGCGTCGCGCATGAGTTCGACCAGCTCCGCCTTGCCGGGCACGTACCGGTAGAGCGACATGGTCGTGGTGCCGAACCGTTCCGCGACCTTGCGCATCGACAGGGCGGCCAGCCCCTCCGCGTCCGCGACTTCGACGGCCGCCGCGACGATCCGGCCGAGACTCAACCCCGGCCGCTCCGGCTCGGGAGTTCCCCACAGCAGCTCGATCGCACGCTCCGGATCCGGCTGCGCGTCGTCTTCCGCCACCCGTCACTCCCTTGACGCTCGTCGCTCGTTCGTGTTTAGCTGATAAACCTCAGTATATCCCATAAACTACTCCACAGGAGCGCTTCAGCATGCCTGAGATCAGGTTCTTCGTGTCCCCCGAGGGTAGAGACGACTGGGCAGGCACCGCCGACCGGCCGTTCGCCACCCCGAAAGCCGCGCAGAAGGCCGTCCGCACCATCACCGCCGGAATGACCGGCGACGTCACCATCACCTTCGGCGCGGGTGTCCACCATCTCGAAGAACCGCTGACTTTCGACGACACACTGGGCGATTCCGGCTCGAACGGCTTCCGCGTCATCTACCAGGCCGACGGCTACGGAACACCGGATCAGGCGAAGGTCGAACTGAGCGGTGGCCGCGAAGTCACCGGCTGGACAACGGGCCGTGACGGCAGCTGGACGGCACCGATCGGAGACCTCGCCCCGCGGCGGCTCACCGTGGACGGCCGGCCCGCGGCACGAGCGGCCCGCACCGAGGGTCTCCCGGGGAACGTGACGAAAACAGCGACCGGTTACGTCACAGACAGCACGGAGCCGCAATCGTGGCCGGACCCGTCCGGTCTGGAGTTCGTCTATCCCGGCGTTTATCCGTGGTCCGAAGCCCGCCTCGCGGTCGCTTCGATCACCGGCGACACCACCTCGACCACCGTCACCATGGCTCAGCCCGCCTTCGACCACGCCAAATCCCTCTACGACTCCAAGTGGTACGGCGCGGGCGGAGACGGCACCTGGGACGGACTCGCCGCGCCTTCCGTGCTCGAGAACAACGTCGCCTTCCTGACCGAACCGGGAACCTTCGCCGTTGTCCGTACCGAACGCGACGGCCACGTCCTGCACTACCGCCCCCGCCCCGGCGAGGAGATCGGCAAGACCAGGGTCGTCGCCCCGATGCTCGAGTCGCTCGTCACCGGACGGGACGTGCACGATCTCGTACTGCGTGGCTTCACCTTCACCGACGCGACCTGGTCCGGCGTCGCCCGCACCGGCGGCTACCTGCACTACCACGGCAACGCCCGCTACGAGCGGGGCGAATTCCAGAAGATCGACCTCGGTGCGGACGTCGGTTATGTCCATGTGCCTGCCGAGCCGGTCCAATTGCCCGCCAACGTCAGCCTCACGTCGGCAAGCCGGGTCACCTTGGAGGGCAACCATTTCACCCGGCTCGGGGCGGGAGCGCTCCTGATCGAGGGCGGCACCGACGTCCGCGTCCGGGCGAACGTCTTCGACGAGATCTCCGGCAGTGGGATCGCCGTCCACGCCGGTACCCGGGTCTCCATCGAAGACAACCTCGTCCACCACATCGGCGCCGAGTACCACGGCTCCCCCGCCGTCCTCGTCGTCGAGTCCGAAGAGACCACCGTGGCCCACAACGAGATCCACGACGTCCCGCACAACGGCATCGTGATCACCGGCGGCGAAAAGGCCAAGGGCACCCAGGTGATCTCGAACCTCGTCGAACGCAGCATGGGGAAGCTGATGGACGGCGGCGGGATCTACCTGTCGGCCCCGCAGGGTTCGTCGTTCGCGGGCGGGGCACTGGTCCGGGGGAACGTGATCCGCGACGTCCTCACCTCGTACAACTTCGGGCTGTACGCCGACTACGGCGCGGCGTGGATCACCCTGCTCGGCAACATCGTCTGCCGGGCAGACACCCCGATCGTGCTCCAGGTGGGCCCGCCGATGGAGAACGTCGCCTTCGTCGGCAACTTCTGGGACGTCCTGCCCGACGGCTACGACGCCCCGCCCGAGACGGTGACCGTGGCCGGAAACACCCTGTTGCCGAAGGAGGGCTTCGACGAAGCCGTCCGAGCCCATCCCGCGGGCGCCGACATCCTCGCGCGAGCGGGGCGCCGCGGTCTGAAACGATGATCACCGCTCCTGCCGGGCGCCAGTCCGGCAGGAGCGGATCCGGCCGCGATTCCCGAGGAGACCACACGCCATGCCCACCACCCAGGCCACGGCAACCCCCGGGACCCGCCGGCACCTCGCGCGAATCGCGACCGAGGTACTCGCTCCCTGGGTCTGGGTGCTCGGTCTCCCGCTGGTCGTCGCCTGGAAGGTCACCGGCCACCACCTCGGCGAAACCGTGCTGTGGGGACTCATCGTCGGCGTCACCGGCTCGCTGATCCCGATGGCCGTGATCGTGCGCGGCGCCCGGAAAGGCAAGTGGGACAGCCACCACGTCACCGATCGCGCCGGACGGCTCGTCCCGTTCGCGGTCTGCATCGGCTCACTGGCCGCCGGATTCGCCATCCTGATCGCCGGTGGTGCGCCGCACGAGATGGTCGCGCTCGCGGCCGCCGAACTCGTCTGCCTGGTCGCCGCACTCGCGATCACCTTCGGGCTGGAGTTCAAGATCTCGATGCACGCGATGGTGGCCGCGGGCGCGGCCGTGATGCTCATCCGCGTTTACGGCCCCTGGCTCGCTCTCCTCTTCCTCGGCGTCGCATGGGTCTGCTGGTCCCGCGTCGAACTCGGCGATCACACCAAGGCCGAAGTCACGGCCGGGATGGCCGCCGGTGTCGTCCTCGGCGGGGGTGTTTACCTGTTCCTGGAAGCGGTTTTGGCCTGAGCCACGCCGTATAGGTCGTTATACATTCGGGTCGAGCCGCCGGATTCCTTCGAGGAGTTCGGCGATGTCGGCCGTGGCCGCGAAGCTCAGCCGGAGGAACGGCCCGGACGGCTCCGTGGCGAAGAACCTCTCCCCCGCCCCGACCACGACCCCTCTCTCCCTCGCCGCGCGAGCGAGAGCGTTCGCATCACTCCCCGCGGGCAGTCGCACCCACAGGTGCAGGCCACCCTCGGGGAGCCGCGCGATAGTCCACTCAGGACACTTCCCCGCCAGTGCCGAGGCCGCTTTCACGCACCGTTCCCGCAGCTCGGAACCGAGTCCCCGGACGTGACGCTCCCAGGACGGTGCGCTGAGCAGTTCGAGGGCGGCCTCCTGCAGTGGACGGGAGACGAAGAAGTCGTCGACCCGCCGGATCGCCTTCATCCGGTCGAGGACCGGCCCGCGCGCGATCAACGCGCCGATCCGGAGGCTCGGCGCGGCGGCCTTGGTCACCGACGTCAGATGGACGACCGTGCCGTCGCGGTCGTCGGTGATCAGCGGACGTGGTGCGGTCGCCCCATGGGAGAGGTACCGGGCGAAGTCGTCCTCCAGGACGAACGCGCCCGCCGCCCGCGCGACGTCCAGCACCCGCGTGCGCCGTTCGGCCGCGAGCACCGTCCCGGTCGGGTTGTGGAAGGTCGGCTGGCAGTAGAACAGCCGGGCTCCGGTCATCGCGAACGCCTCGGCCAGCAGGTCCGGGCGGACTCCGTCCTCGTCGATCGGGACGGGCACCGGACGGAGTCCCGCCGCTCGCGCGGCGGCGAGCGCACCCGGATAGGTCGGCGATTCGACGAGGACCGGGTCGCCTGGTGCCGCGATGGCACGGAACGCCATGGACAGCCCGCTCTGCCCGCCCGCGGTGATCAGGACGTCGTCCGGCGACGCACCGGCCGGCCCCGCGAACACCGACCTCAGCGCGATCAGACCGGAGGCGGGCGCGCGGTCCCAGGCGTCCGGGCGGCGGCCCGCCCGCGCCAACGCGGCACTCAGAAAGCGCGTCGCCTGCAGGGATCGGTGCGGATAGCCGCCGTCGAGAAGGATCGCGCCCTCTGGTGGCGGACCGAACGCGCCGGTGAGGGATCTGATGTCGACGCTGCGATCGGTCAGCGCGACCGTCTGCCACGCCGTGTCGAGCGGCTCGCCCGCCGTCGCAGTCTTCGTCGCGACGTACGTCCCGCTCCCGGGGCGGGTCACGACGGCGCCTTCCGCCGCCAGCAGGGCTATCGCGCGAGAGACCGTTCCCGGACCGACCCGATGACGCTCGATGAGCTCCCGGCTACTGGGCAACCTCTCCCCCGCGGCCGCCGTGCGGATCAGCGAACGGAGCTGGGTGACGAGCGCGGAAGTGCTACTATCCGACATGAAGCAACATGATAGTGCTACTGAAAATCCGGCGGAATCACTACTGGACGTCCCGGCCTTGCGAGCCGATACCCCGGGCAGCGAGAAGGTCGTCCACTTCAACAACGCGGGCTGCGGGCTCCTGGCGAAGCCGGTACTCGCAACGATGCTCGATCACCTGAACCTCGAAGCCGAGATCGGCGGTTACGAAGCCGCCGCCGCCCGTTCGACCGAGGTCGAGGGCTTCTACCGGGAAATCGCCGCGCTCATCAACGCGCGGCCCCGCAACATCGCCTTCGCGGCGAGCGCCACCCACGCCTACTCCACGGCGTTGTCGTCGATCCGGTTCGAACCCGGTGACGTCGTGCTCACCACTCGCAACGACTTCATCTCCAACCAGATCGCGTTCCTGTCGCTGCGGAAGCGCTTCGGGGTCGAGGTGGTGCACGCGCCGGACTCGCGGGAGGGCGGTGTCGACGTCGAAGCGATGGCGGCGCTGATGCGCGCGAGGAAGCCGAAGCTGGTCGCCGCCACGCATATTCCGACCAACTCGGGCCTCGTCCAGCCGGTCGCCGAGATCGGGCGGCACTGCCGGGAGCTCGGTCTGCTCTATCTGGTCGACGCCTGCCAGTCGATCGGCCAGTACCCCATCGACGTCCAGGAGATCGGCGCCGACCTGCTCACCTCGACCTGTCGCAAATTCCTGCGCGGGCCGCGCGGTTCAGGGTTCCTGTACGTCTCCGACCGGTTCCTCGAGGCCGGGCACGAGCCGTTGTTCATCGACATGCACGGAGCCCGCTGGAGCGCGCCCGGCGCGTACGAACCCGCGAAGTCCGCTTCCCGGTTCGAAGAATGGGAATTCCCGTACGCCACCGTGCTCGGCTGCGCCGCCGCCGCGAGGTACGCCCGCGAGGTCGGCCTGGAGGCGATCTCACGGCGCACCCCCGCGCTCGCGGCGAGACTGCGGGACGGGCTCGGCGCCATCCCGGGCGTCGAAGTGCTCGACCGGGGCCCGGAGCTGGGCGCGCTGGTGACGTTCTCCATCAAGGGCTGGCAAGCGGCGCCCTTCAAGGAGGCGATGGACGCCCGCCGGATCAACTCGGCGCTCAGCTACCGGGAGTTCGCACAGTTCGACTTCGGGGACAAGGACGTCGACTGGTGCCTGCGGCTGAGCCCGCACTACTACAACACCGAACGGGAAGTGGACGACGTGGCCGCGGCCGTCGCCGAACTGGCCGCCTGATCGCGGTTCCCCGCCTGGACACTGGGGGTGTCCGGGCGGGGAACCGTCAGGTGCTCAGGCGCCCGCGAGGCCTCGCCGCTTCAGGAGCGGCTCGATCTCCGGGTCGCGGCCGCGGAACGCGCGGAAGGCCGCCATCGGGTCGACGCTGCCGCCCCGTCCGAGGAGCTCACGACGGAAGTGGTCGCCGTTCTCCCTGGTGAGCCCGCCGTTCTCACGGAACCACTGGACGGTGTCGGCGTCGAGGACCTCACTCCAGATGTAGGAGTAGTACCCGGCGCTGTAACCGCCGCTGAAGATATGCGCGAAGTAGGTGGTGCGGTAACGCGGCGGCACGGCTTCCAGCGCGACACCGGCCTTGGTCAGCGCCTCGGTCTCGAACCGCTGGACGTCCTCGACGTTGTCCTCGGTGCCCAGCGCGTGCCACGCCTGGTCGAGGAGGGACGCCGCGAGGTACTCGGTGGTCGAAAAGCCTTCGCCGTACTGCTGCGAAGCCAGGAGTTTGTCGATCTGCTCCTGCGGCAGCGGCTCGCCGGTCACGTGGTGCTTGGCGTAGTTGGCCAGCACCTCGGGCCAGAGCATCCACATCTCGTTGACCTGCGAGGGATATTCGACGAAGTCACGCGGGACGTTGGTGCCCGAGAACATCGGGTACTCGACATCGGAAAGCAGCGAGTGCAGCGCGTGCCCGAACTCGTGGAACGCGGTGACGACCTCGTCGAAGGTCAGCAGGGTCGGCTCCCCCGCCGGCGGCTTGGCGACGTTGAGCACGTTCACCACGACCGTCTTGGTGCCCAGCAGCCTCGTCTGGTCGACGAAGTTGTTCATCCAGGCGCCGCCGCGCTTCGAGTCGCGGGCGTAGTAGTCGAGCAGGAACAGGCCGAGCTCCGCACCGTCGGCGTCGAAGACCTCGAAGATCCGGACCTCGGGGTGGTACTTGGGCAGGTCCTCCCGCTCGGTGAAGCTCAGGCCGTACAGCTTGGACGCGGCGAAGAAGACACCGTCGGTCAGCACCCGGTTCAGCTCGAAGTACGGGCGCAGCGCGGCGGTGTCGACCTCGAACCGGTCCTTGCGGACGCGCTCGGCGTAGAACGCCCAGTCCCACGGCCGCAGGATCGCGCCGGGGATGTCGGCCTCGAGGTACCGCCGCAGTTCTTCGGCCTCCGCCTTGGCGTTGGCGACCGCCACCGGCGCGAGCCGCTCCAGGAGACCGACCGCGGCCTCAGCGGTCTTCGCGGTCTCGTCCTCGATGACGTACGAGGCGTGGTCGGGGAAACCGAGCACGGCGGCCCGCTCGGCACGCAACCGGACCAGCTGGGCCACGACCTCGTTGTTGTCGAACTCGTTGCCCCGGTTGCCACGCGAGACCGACGCGGTGAAGATCCGCTCGCGCAGCGCGCGGTCTTCCAAGGAAGCCAGCGCGGCCTGCGCGGTCGGCAGGGTCAGCTTGAGGACGTACTTGCCCTCCACGCCCGCCGTTTCGGCGGCCGTCGCGATCTCGTCGTCGCCGAGACCAGCGAGTTGCGCGACGTCGTCGACGACCACGGCCAGTTCGTTGGTGTCCTTGAGCAGGTTCTGCTGGAACCGGGTCGACAACGTCGAGATCTGTTCGTTCAGCTCACGCAGGCGCTTCTGGTCGGCTTCGGGAAGACCGGCGCCGGCGCGGCGCACGTCGGTGTGGTGACGCTCCAGCAGGCGCAGCGACTCGGCGTCGAGGCCGAGTTCATCCCGGCGCTCGAACAGGGAGTTGATCCTGGCGAACAGCGCCGGGTTCAGGTTGATGGCGTCGGCGTGCGCGGCCAGCCGCGGCGCCATCTCGGCCTGCACGCGCTGGATCTCGTCGTTCGCGTTCGACCCGGCGAGATTGAAGAACACGCTGGAGACCCGCGACAGCAGCCTGCCGGACTTCTCGAGCGCGACGATGGTGTTCTCGAAGGTCGGCGGCTCGGCCGAACCGGCGATCTCCTCGATTTCCGCGGCGTGCTCGGCCAGGCCCGCTTCGAAGGCGGGAAGGAAGTGCTCGTCGGCGATCCGATCGAACGGCGGAAGGGCGTAGGGCAGCTCACTCGGCGCGGCGAACGGGTTGTCCTGCGAAATCATCGGTGTTGCTCCCGGGTCGTCGAATCTGCTGGTCTGGCCACCTTACGGGCAGCGAGGGGCCGGTGGATGCCGTCCGTGGCGTGACACCACCGACGGGGAGTGGTCACGCTCCGGTGGTACCGCCCACCACCGCGTCGGAGCTGCGTTTTCCCTTGCCGCGCTTGGCTTTGGCCGGGGGTTCGGGTGGGGCGATACCGGCCAGGTCGCCGCCGTTGTCGTTGACGCGCAACACGAACGGACGAGTCTCGGTGTACCGGACGACCGAAACCGACGCCGGATCGACCACGATCCGCTGGAAGGAATCGAGATGCTGGCCGAGCGCGTCGGCGAGGATCGCCTTGATCACATCGCCATGGCTGCATAAGAGCCACACCGCGTTCTCGCCGTGCTTCGCGGTGATCCTCGCGTCGTGCGCGCGAACGGCGGCGACCGCCCGCGCCTGCATCTCGGCGAGCCCTTCCCCGCCGGGGAAGACCGCGGCCGAGGGATGCGCCTGCACGACGCGCCACAGCGGTTCCTTGAACAGATCCTTGAGCGCGCGCCCGGTCCATTCGCCGTAGTCCACTTCGGACAAACCGGGCTCTTTGAGCTTGTCCAGACCGCGTGCCTCGGCCAGCTTCGCGACCGTCTGGCGGCAGCGGAGCATCGGCGAGACCACCAGCTCGGCGAGCGGGACCGGCGCCAGCCGGTCGACGAGCGCGGCCGCCTGCGCCCGGCCGGTGTCGTCCAGGCCGACCTTGGGCGTGCGCCCGGCCAGGACGCCCGAACCGTTCGCCGTGGACTTGCCGTGGCGCAGAAGGATCACAGTACTCACGTGGCCCACCCTACGTGTCGTGCTTTGCCCACTCCCGCGTTTCGTCCTCTGGGTGCGGTACTTGCGCGTGCAAGGACCGCACCCAGAGGACTAAATGGATGGGGTTTTACAGATGCGGGCCCGCGCCGGGGTCCAGGACACCGGCGAAGATCAGCACGAACAGCAGGACGCCGAGCACGAGCCGGTAGATCACGAACGGCACGAAGCTCTTGGTCTTGATGTAGGACATCAGCCAGGCGATGACGGCGTACCCGACGCCGAACGCGACCAGCGTCGCCAGGATCGTCGGGCCCCACTGCGCCGGGGCGCCGTCCTTGCCGATGTCGGTCAGCTTGTACAGGCCGGAACCGAACACCGCGGGCACAGCCAGCAAGAACGAGTACTCGGCCGCCTGCGCGCGGGTGTAGCCGAGCAACAGCCCGGCGCTGGTGGTGCCACCGGAGCGCGAGACACCCGGGATCAGCGCCAGCGCCTGCGCGAACCCGAACCCGAGGCCGTGCGGCACGGTCAGGTGGTCGAGGGAGCGCTGCTGCTTCCCGATGCGGTCGGCCACCAGGAGGATCAGGCCGAACACGATCAGCGTGGTCGCGGTGATCCGCAGGTCACGGAAGCTTTCGTCGATGGCGTCCTGCAACAGCAGGCCCAGCACCACGATCGGCAGCGAGCCGACGATGATCAGCCAGCCGAGCCGGGCGTCGGGGTCATGGCGCCAGTCCTTCTTGTAGATCGAGAAGAACCACGCGCGGAGGATCCTCCCGATCTTGGCCGAGAAGTACAGGATGACCGCGAGTTCGGTGCCGATCTGGGTCACCGCGGTGAACGCTGCGCCCGGGTCGTCCCAGCCGGCGAGCGCCGCGGTGATCCGCAGGTGCGCGCTGGACGAGATCGGCAGGAACTCGGTGAGGCCCTGGACGAGCCCCAGGACCAGTGCTTCGAACCATCCCATCAGGCGACACCGGCCGATTCGATCGCTTCGGCGGCGACTTCGAGGGCGTGTGCGGAACCCTCGGGATCGGGCATGGCGGGCGCGACGGTCAGCGTCGTGACGCCGGACTCCGCGAAGGCCTGCATCCGTTCGGCGATGCGCTCCTTCGGGCCCAGCAGCGACGTCGCGTCGATGAACTCGAGCGGGACGGCCTTCATGGCACCCTCGTAGTCCCTGCCCAGGTACTTCTGCTGGACGTCGGCGGCTTCGCGCTCGAAGCCCATCCGGCAGGCGAGCTGGTTGTAGAAGTTCTTCTCCCGGCTGCCCATCCCACCGATGTACAGCGCCGCGTACCCGCGGACCGCGTCGGCGCAGGCCTTCCAGTCGTCACCGACCACGAGGGGGACGGTGGGGACGACGTCGAAGCCGTCGAGGGTGCGCCCGGCCTTGTCCGCGCCGGCCTGGATCAGTTTCAGCTGCTCACCGGCGTGTTCGGGCGAGTAGAACACCGGCAGCCAGCCGTTCGCGATCTCGCCGGTCAGTTCGAGGTTCTTCGGGCCGATGGCGGCCAGATACACGGGGATCTCGTCGCGTACGGGGTGCACGGTCAGGGTCAGCGCCTTGCCGGGCCCGCCGGGCAGGGGCAGCTGGAAGTGGTCACCGTCGAACCGGACCCGCTCGCGGCTCAGCGCCTTGCGGACGATCTCGACGTATTCGCGGGTGCGGCCCAGCGGGGACGCGAACTTCACGCCGTGCCAGCCTTCGGAGACCTGCGGGCCGGAAACCCCCAGGCCGAGCCGGAACCGGCCGCCCGAAAGCGTGTCCAGGGTCGCGGCGGTCATCGCGGTCATCGCCGGTGTCCGCGCGGGGATCTGGAGCACCGCGCTGCCCACGTCGATCCGTGAGGTCTGCGCCGCCACCCACGAGAGCACTGTCGGCGCGTCCGACCCGTAGGCCTCCGCGGCCCAGACGACCGCGTAGTCCAGTTCGTCCGCCTTCTTCGCCAATGCCAGGTTGGCCGCGTCGTTCCCCGCGCCCCAATAGCCCAAGTTCAGTCCGAGTCGCACGGCGTGAATGTATCCACCGGAGAGTCACTCCTCCGTTCAGGGTGTTGACACGCCGATGACCCGCACGGTGGTACTCGATCACGACACGCTCACCTGCTCCGCCTCTCGCACTTGCCTTCCGGCTAGGCTCGCCCGTCGTGGAAAAGCGACAGCTCGGCCGGTCGGGACTTCGGGTCTCGCGGATGGCCCTCGGGACCATGACGTGGGGTGGCGACACCGACTCGGAGGAGGCGGCCAGCCAGCTGGTCGCGTTCGTCGACGCCGGGGGCACCCTGGTGGACACCGCCGACATCTACGGCGAGGGCGAGAGCGAACGCGTCCTCGGGGCGCTGCTCGGCGACCTCGTTCCCCGGGACGACATCGTGCTCGCGACCAAGGCCGTGGCCCGCCGCACTGACGGTCCGTTCGGCGGCGGCGCCTCGCGCGGCGCCCTCCTGAGCGCGCTCGACGGCTCGCTCCGGCGGCTCGGCACCGATCACATCGACCTGTGGCAGCTGCACGCCTGGGACACCACCGTGCCGGTCGACGAGACGCTCGCCGCCCTCGAATACGCCGTGACCAGCGGGAAGGTCCGCTACGTCGGTGTCTCCAACTACTCGGGCTGGCAGCTGGCGACCGCCGCGGCCCGCAGTTCCGCCGCGGCTCCGCTGGTTTCGACGCAGGTCGAGTACTCGTTGCTGGAGCGCGGCGTCGATCGCGAAGTCGTCCCGGCCGCCGAGCACCACGGCATCGGGCTCCTGCCGTGGGCACCGCTCGGCCGGGGCGTGCTCACCGGCAAGTACCGCACCGGGACCCCCGCCGATTCGCGCGGCGCTTCGAGTGTCTTCGCCGGCTATGTCGAACATCACCGGACCGATCGCGCGGCCCGGATCGTGCAGGCGGTCGCGACGGCCGCGGACGGCCTCGGGACCTCGCCGCTGGCCGTCGCGCTGGCCTGGGTCCGTGACCGGCCCGGAGTGGTCGCGCCCGTGGTCGGAGCCCGTGACACCGGTCAGCTGACCGGTTCGCTCACGGCCGAGGAGATCACCCTCCCGCCCGCCATCCGTTCGGCGCTCGACGACGTCAGCGCGATCGAGGTCGGATACCCGGAACGCGGCCTCTGAGCCGTCTCGAATACTGGATTAGGTGACTGTTGGGTGACGCGGACGTGACGTGGCGGAGTTCCTGGAGGATGCTGGACAGGTCCGTACGACGAGTAGCAGGTGGAGGCACCAAGGTGGGTCGGCTGTCCGCCGTTTCCCGGATCGCGATCCCGCTCGCCGGTGTCCTGGTGCTCTCGTCCTGCAGTACGGACGACACGCCGAACGACACCTTGCAGATCGTGCAGAACCCCGTCGCGGCGACCGCGGCGGTCTCCCCCGCTGTGAGCGTCAAGCCCGTGGGGTCGGTGTTCGCGGTGCCTGGCGTGAAGGCGCTGGTGACCGACGAGGCGAGCAAGACGCTGGTCGTCGCGGTTTCGGAGCCGCCTTCGCTGCGGATCTACGATCTCGCGGCACTGGACGCACCGAAGACGACTGTGGCCTTGCCGGGCCCCGCCGAGCGGCTCACCGTCTCCGGGTCCCAGGTGCTCGCCAGCGTCCCCGGCAAGAGCCTGCTGGCGAAGGTCTCCCTGCCCGGCGGCGCGCTGGAGACCGTCCCCGTCGCGGGACAGCCGTCGGCCGGTCTCGCCGACGGCGACGCGACGCTGGTCTCGGTGCGGGACCGCAAGGCCGTCGAGGTGCTGTCGAAGAACGCGGCACCGAAGACCATCACCGGCCAGATCTACAGCGCCGACGACGTGCTGAACACCGGTGACGGCGTGGTCGTGCTCGACAAGCTCCGCACCGCCCTGTTCGCCGTCGACCTCGACGAGGGCAAGATCGGCGAGGGCCTGCGGGCGGGCGACGGCGCGGCCAACGCCGTCACCGACGATCTCGGCCGCGTCTTCGTCACCGACGCGCGGGCGGGCGCCCTGCTGGCGTTCTCCACGACGCCGTTGCTGCTGCGCCAGCGCTATCCCGTTCCCGGCGGGGCGTACGGCATCGCCTACGACCGCACCCGTGGCCTCGCCTGGGTCACGCTCACCGAACGCAACGAGGTCGTCGGTTTCGACGTCCGCGGCGGAGAACCGATCGAGAAGCACCGGTTCCCCACCGTGCGGCAGCCAGATTCGGTCACCGTCGACGAGCAGAGCGGCCGCGTGGTCGTCGGCTCGGCCATCGGAGAAGGGATCCAGGTGATCACGCCATGACAGTGGTGGACGAGGCGGTGGTCGAAGGGGATTGGGAGTACCGGCGGTTGCAGCTTCCGCCCGGTGTTTCCCGGCGGGCGGCGGCGACGCAGCTGTCGATCCACGCCGAGTTCGCCGGTTGGGAGCTGTCGACCGTCCGGCTCTACTCCGATGGGACGCGAAGGGTGTGGTTGCGCCGCAAGCGCACCGCCACACCGCTGCCCGGCCTCATCACCTGAGCTGAAGGACGCTGTTGGCCAGACCCTCACGCGAAATGTCCACAAGGGACACTTCGTATCGATTGGGCGCCCGATATATGTGGTCGTGAGTGGCAAAGACGGTTAGAACGATCATTACCACTCATGAGCCCCGGGCAAAGCGCTCTGGGCATCGTGCGAAGCGGTGAAAGGCCCCTTCAGCCCTTGAACACCCGGCCGAGCCACTCGGCCCAGAGCGCGTCCTGTTCCGCGGAGTCGACGTGGCCGAACAGGTGATGCATCGCGCACATCGGCCCGCCGAAGCCGCGGACGAACCTCAGTAACGCGTCCGCGGTGCGGATCCCGACCGTCTGCGCGTTCGCGAAATAGACCTCGCCGTCCACAGTGGACACCGGCCCGATGGACAGCCGGACCCGGTCCCCCGTCTCCGGTCGCCCGGCGAGACCGAGCTCCCGCCCCAGCGTCAGCCACGCGCTGTCCCAGTCTCCGATCATCGGCCCGAACACCGTCACCGGAAGGGCCTTCCGGCCGGCGAAACGGTTGAGGTACTCGACCAGGGTGCGGAGGAACAGCTGACCGCCCGCGGTCATCGCCTCGAACTCGTCTTCCCAGTCGTCGCCGGGCAGGAAACCGCTCGTCACGGTCCGCAGCACGGTGCTGCCGCCGGAGCGGCCCTCGATGAGGAACTCGTAGGCGACGAAACGTCCGTCCGGCGCGGGTTCCGTGCCATAGACGAGCCGTTCCAGCGGGTCCCACGACGTGATCGCCGAGGTGGGTTCGAAGCCGCCGAAAGCGGTTTTCACCGTTCCTCCGACGCCTCCGTCGACCTCGTTGCGGCCCATGAACCAGGAGGTGATCCCCGGCCCGGTCGCGATGGCGTCCCAAACCTGTTCCGGTGTCGCGTCGACCTCGACCCGGTCGGTGATCTCGAATTCGTGGCCCATTCAGCGCTCCTCGGGCTCGGTGCGGACGCTCGGGTGGACGGCGACGACGATCCGGTGGTCGCGGCCCTGTTCGGCGCCTTCGTCGTGGTACTTGCTCACCAGGTTCGTGATCGCGACGGTCAGCTCTTCGGCGAAGGCGGCCCGGTCCGCGGCGGAGGAGAACCGCACCTCGCCGTCGATCGCGAAGGTCGCGACCCGTTTGCGAGCCTTGGTCGCTCCGGTGATCAGCAGGCCGACGTCGCGCACCAGCCTGCCCGCCACGGCGAGCAGCCAGCGTGCGGACAGGCGGTCCGGCGACTGGGCCGGATCGGGTTGCACGGCCGAGAGCGCCGTCGGCGAGATGACGTACGACGACGCCGTCGCACGCATCATGCGCTCGGTGACGTTGCCCTTCCGCCGCTCCTCGACGAGCTCGACCAGTCCGTGCTTTTCGAGCGCGCGAAGGTGGTAGTTCACCTTCTGTCTCGGCAGATCGACCCGCGCGGCCAGCATCGTGGCCGACGCCGGCTCGGCGAGTTCGGCGAGCAGCCTGGCCCGGACCGGATCCAGCGACACTTCGGCCGCTTCCGCGTCCTCGATCACCGCAACGGAGAACATGCCGGAACGGTGTCACCGAAAATAGATTTTGTCAAGACAGTCAGGCTTGTCGGCGAGCCTGGTTCGTCAGCGCGAGAAGGCGGGGAATCACCTGCGGAGCCGCTTCGAGGGGTACGACATGCCCGACGCCTGGAAGCACCACGGCCGTCCCGTTCTCCACCGCGCCCGCCAGCTCCTCGACGTCCGCCGTCGGCACGAGCTTGTCCCGCTCTCCCACGATCGCCGTCACCGGAACCGCTCCGACCTGCGACAACGCCGATTCCCGCGTGTAGGCGTCCAGCGCGGGGCGGAACGCGGAGACCGTCTGGGGCCAGTTGCCGCGGATCATCCGCACGGTCAGTTCGACGTCGGCGGGCACCGGGTCGTCGCCGAAGAGCCACCACCGCAGACCGGCGGTCACCGCCTTGCTCGTATGCTCCCGCACCAGGCCGATCAGCTTCGTCCCGAAGACGATCTCCAGGTCCCGGCCGAGCTTCCCGAGCGCGTTCGGCCAGATCGCGTCCGGCGTGACGCCGCCCGCCGACGTGGCGAGCAACCCGATTCCCGCCACCCTCGCCGCGAAGACGTCCGGATGGCGCTGGGCGAGCGACAGGATCGCGAGTCCGCCCATGTCGTGGCCGACCAGTACCACCTTGCCGCCGGGAACCACCTTGTCCAGGACCTCGGCCAGATCGTCGGCGAGTTTCCCCATGGTCGCCGACGAAGCCCGGACCGCACCGGATTCGCCGTGGCCTCGCTGGTCGTAGGCCACCACCGCCAGTGGTTCCTCCGGGGACGCCTCGGCCAGCACCGGCGCGATGGCACGCCAGCTTCGCCTGTCGAGGGCGTACCCGTGGAGGAGCACCACGGTCACCGGCGCCGACGGATCACCCCAGCGCTCGAAGTGCAGGGGTGTCCCGTCTGCGGCCAGCAGACCGGGCATCAGGCAGAGCGGAGGAAGCGGTCGAGTACCCGCACGCCGAACTTCAGCGCGTCGACCGGGACCCGCTCGTCGACCCCGTGGAACAGCGCGGAGAAGTCGAGGTCCGCGGGCAGCTGCAGCGGGGCGAACCCGAAGTTGCGGATCCCCAGCGACTGGAACGACTTCGCGTCGGTTCCGCCGGAGAGCATGTACGGGAGCGTGCGGGCGCCCGGGTCCTCGGCGAGGACCGCGTTGGTCATCGCGTCGACGAGGGCACCGTCGAAGGTCGTCTCGACCGGCGGCAGCTCCATCCATTCCTTCTCGATGTCCGGACCGAGGATCTCCTCGAGTTCGGCGTTGAACGCCTCGAGCCTGCCGGGGAGGATCCGGCAGTCGACCGAAGCCTCCGCGACGGACGGGATGACGTTCGACTTGTAGCCCGCGGTGAGCATCGTCGGGTTCGCCGTGTCGCGCAGGGTCGCGCCGATCATCCGGGAGATGTTGCCGAGTTTGGCAACGGATCCCTCGATGTCGTCCTCGGGGAAGTCCCAGCCGGTGATCTCGGTGACGCCGTCCAGGAACTCGCGGACGGAGTCGGTCATGACCAGCGGGAAGCGGTGGTTGCCCAGCCTGGCGACGGCCTCGGACAGCTTGGTGACGGCGTTGTCGCGGTGGATCATCGAGCCGTGGCCGGCGGTGCCGCGCACCCGCAGCTTCATCCAGCGGATGCCCTTTTCGGCCGTCTCGATGAGGTACGCGCGGACGTTGTCCTTCAGCGTGATCGAGAAGCCGCCGACCTCGCTGATCGCCTCGGTGACGCCTTCGAACAGTTCGGGCCGGTTCTCGACCAGCCACTGTGCCCCGTACTTGCCGCCCGCCTCCTCGTCGGCGAGGAACGCGAAGACGAGGTCACGCGGCGGGACGATGCCGTTGATCTTGTAGTGGCGGGCCAGCGCGAGCGCCATACCGCACATGTCCTTCATGTCGACCGCGCCGCGGCCCCACACGTAGTCGTCCTGGATCGCGCCGGAGAACGGGTGCACCGACCACTCCGAAGCGTCGGCGGGAACGGCGTCGAGGTGACCGTGGATCAGGAGCGCGCCGCGCGACGGGTCGGCGCCCGGCAGCCGGACGATCACGTTGTGGCGGTTCTTGCCGCCGGACTCGACATAGGTGATCTCGTAGCCCGCGTCGGTGAGCTTCTCGGCGACGTACTCCGCCGCGGCGCGTTCACCGACCAGCGTGTCGGGGTCACCCGTGTTGGTGGTGTCGATGCGGATCAGTTCACTGGTGAGGGTGACTGCCTCTTCGGCGGCTGCTTCGATCAAATTCGGTTCGGTCACCAGGCATTCCTACCACTGGTGGAGCCCGCCGACCCGTTGCCACCGCTGGGTGGACAGCGTGTGACCGCCCACTCCCCCTCCGCGGAGTGGCGACGGCACACTGCTCGGAAACCCCCGCCAGAGCTCGATGCAGTACGTGCTCCGACAGCTCCAGCTGAGGCCTCGCGGACCGGTCCGCGCATGAACCATGCCTGCCCATGGAACGAGCCGGGCGCGGCATCCGCTTGTTCGAACGCGACACTCCTGCGGAGGCCGAGACCGCAAGCATTAGCCTCGCCTCAGCTGCGGCCGCGCAGCCGGCCGATCACAGCGCCCCGGAGTCTGCCGGGGCCCACGGCAGACTCCGACGGGCCGTAGCGCGTTTGGCCTGATCAGGACCGGTTAGAGCCGAAGCGAGCTGAACGTCCTCCGGCCCACAGAGGGCCCAGCTCTCCGCGCTGGATTGGGTCCGGACAGCCTGAACGGAATCTCGTGGGTAATCGCATCGACGATGCGATGCCAATAGCAGCGCGAGCTGCTGCTCCTCTTCAACTGGCCTGCGCAAGGTCCCACCGAATCAACGATTCTCAACCCGTCGTCGCTTGCTTCGATTGAGTCACCGAAGAATGCGGTACCGTAGTTTTCGGAAATAGTTCTCGACTGAAACGGAAAATGGGATGGCCGGGCACAGCGATGTTCACACCTCCACCTCGAAACTGAGGACATCACGCGGACAGCCGCCAGAAAGGTCCGATGTCTGCGGCCATCCTTCCTGGGCTACTTACGAAGCTGTGCTTAGATTGGCCCTGCTGGCCAGACCTTTGCCCGGCTCCGTCACCGACCTCTCGCAACCCATATGTGGGTGATACCTGTGGGTATCCCCCACATATTGATGTAGCGATTATCGAGCCTTCTGAAGCAAACCTCGAAACAGGATTAGCGGCATGACCTGGGCTGACATTCCTGGCATTCTGGGGGTGTGTCCAGGTCCTCGCGTTCCGAAACGGAACTTCGCCCGTCCATGCTGCGTCAGTACTCCGACAAGACGCTCAGCTGCTACCGCGCACGCCTCGCGCACTACCAGCACTGGTGCCACCTTCGCGGCTACCAGACCGGCACGAACGCGATCACGGCCGCCAAGGTCCTGGAGTACGTCGACGACCAGATCGCACGCTGGGACGACACCGACGACCGAGGCACTGACGCCTACCCCAGGTACCGGCCCGACACCATCCGGCAGACCATCAACGCGCTGGTCTACTGGGCCGAACGCAGCACAGGCCAGGCACCCGACGACCGCGCCGCCAAACAAGCCCTCCGCGGCTTCACCGACACCTTCAACCGAACCCACCCGCCGGCCTGGCGCGTCGCCGGACGACGATCACCACGGCCACGCCGCGCGGCGATCCCGCGTCCGCTCGACGTCGGCAGCGGGCGGCCATGACCACGCGCGAACAGGATCTCGCGCTGGCCCAGCGAGTTCGAGGGTGTTGACCGCGTCCAGGTATGTCGAGGTCGCGACCGCGGACGACGCGTGGACCTGTTCCATGCGATCACCGGCGAGGTCGTTCGACTCGATTCAGACCATCTTGAAGAACTTCGCCCGCAACCATGACTGGCCGGTGAACGCCTTGATCTTCGGTGGTGCCGACGAGCCGGTGACCGAGATCGAGCTTCATCGGGATCCCAGCATGACGCACGGGGTCCCGGACGTACCGCGATGTTGGGCGGCCGTTCGAAGGCTAGCTACCGAGACTGGCTGGATCACGTCGCCGCACAACGCCCCGCCCATGGGGATCATGGTGGGCTTGGGCTTGCGGGAGGGCTACGACCCCGGAGCACTCGGTACGAGCCGAGCGAGGTGACCAGTCGACTCGCCACGAGGGGAACGGAGCGTAGGTGTCACACGGCGCGTCTCGTGTCGGCGCGTCTGGTCGGTGGCAAGGTGCGCGACCACGACGAGGTCGGTGTGGCCGTCCGTGGCCAGGCCGATCTCCGGCCGTTCATCACTGAGCTGGCAGACAGGTTCGCACAAGACCGCTTCGTGGTCACCGACTTCACCGGCCGACGCACCTATGCCATGAAGCGCCGTTTCCGGGGTTGACTAGCAGCGGCCGGCGTAGTGGCGACGTTCCGGTTCTAAAGCCTGCGTATTACGGGCGCGCGCTAGTCGTTGGCAGTGGTCCCGGTCGCGCGTGAGTCGTCCGGCGGAATCAGCTCGACAGTTTTGATCTCGCCGAGGTCGTTGGCGGCCTGGTTGACCGTCTCCAGATGTGGGTTGCGATCGCCAAGGGGATCGCCTTCAGCCCCTGTCTTTTCTTCTGACGTTGGGCTGTTCTCGTCGGGTGCTTGCCACTTGCGTAGCCGGGTGACGCCCTTGGGAGTGGTCTCCGGACGAGGTGACTCGATACCGGAGCTCTCGGTGTATAGGCGGCTTACCCGCTCCAGCCTCTCGTGAAGTAGTTGGCTATGCAGATCTTTCAGTTGTAGCTCCCGCTCTGCGATGTCCTGGCGATGCCGTTGCCACGTCATAATCAGTTCAAGCAAGCGGTGCAATGCGTAGAGCGCGGTCACCCCGTAGCCAACCGGCGCGGAAGTGCGCGCAAGATCGCCGAGCACGGTTATCCACGGGCTGGCCAGGGACGTCCGTACAACGCTGATTCGAGCTGGCGGCAGCGCTCCCCCTGCCGGTGAGTCCCCAACACGCAAAGGTGTAATAGCTGTAGCGTAGCGAGCTAAGGTCAGCAGTGCGGTGACGTTCCGCTCGTAATCCTCCAGAGATGGCCGCTCACCAAGGTCTACTGACAGGTACAGCAGCTCGGCACCGGTTGTCGTGCTTGTCTCAACTGAGGTCGCCACCTCGCCATCGTGCCCTATCTCGCCGATGTGTGATGCGCAACGCGCTGAGCAGGAGGCCCCGATCGACTGACAACGCGCTCGCGTCACTTCTCATGAAAAGTCGTCGCGGGGAACGACCTGCGCGGGCATTCGAGCACGGAACCGCAGGGCCGGAATCCTTCGGGCGTACCGCTGTGACTTACCCGGTTTCCAGTTCACGCCGAGCAGCGGTTACCGCGGACTCGCAAAATGGAGGCCAACTCCGAACCGTGAGCTCTGCCTTGCGGGGTGACCGACACGTGCTGGTTCACCCGGCTGACATGATCACCCGCTCGCCCGATGAAGGATCGTCCTTCAGTCGCCGCGCTCGGCAAGCCGCTCCAGCACCCGCGGAGCGAGTTCAGCGGGGCTGAGCCGATACCGGTGCCAGCGATCGCGCGAGCCCGGCTTGAGAGAGGCGTTGAACCGCAGGCGTCCCCGGCTGTTCGGCGCGCCGGCCTGCGCGGCGAAGTCCTCACTCGGCACCAGCCACGCCGTCATCAAGCGCGCCTCGGTGATATCCACCGCCACGAACAGCAGGTCCAGATCGGGACGTGGCCGGAACGTCTGCGAGCGGACGAACGCCACGAATGCCCCTGCCTGGACCCGTTTACTATTCGACATCCGAGACTTGACCTGCACCGCCAGCGTGGCAGAGCTGCCGCGACGGTTGAACACCAGATCAACGCCTTCATCGTCCACCAGCGACGTGGCCGCATTCAGCTCACCGCGGGACGCGAGAATGCACGCCGACGCCACCAGGTACTCCACAGCCTTTCCCATCCGTCCTGCCGACGGGGACTTGTCCCGGTAGTCCTCCTCGGACTCGTCGGCATCCACAGCCTGAGGTTCCAGCTCGCTCACCTCGCCTCCCTGGCTACGACTGCCCACCTGCCGCGCCACTGCTCGACGTCGGCGGTGTGCACGCTGTGGTGCTTGCTGTCCGGGTTACGGGGCCGCGTGCCGACCCGGTTCATGAACGCCGCATAGCGTTGCTCGACGTCCGCGCGGAACCACTCCGCGGGCATCACATAGAACTCCGGCAGCTCCGGGATGAAGTCCACCAGCACCAGGACCTCGGTGTCGTCCAGCAGCGGCCGGGTGGCGTCGGAGACCTGCCACTCCCCTGTCCGGCGCGCGGTCACCTGCGCGAGTTTCCCGTCCAGACGCAGCCGGTAACGACGACCTTCGGAGATCACCTCGGCCGGACGCCTGGTTCGGACGATCGCTTCGGCCACCGCGAGATGGGCGGCGACCGCGTGGACCTGATCGTTGTTCAACGTGGAGAGATCCACCGATGCTCCTCTGCCGCGTCGGGACGGTCGTAGCAACCCTGCCGTTCCTGTCGGTAAGCGACGCGGGCTGTGTGGATAGTCGCCGGGCAAGGCGAGTTCGTTCCACACCGCAGGTAACGATCAGCCGCGGCCGCCGGCTCGCACTCCGCAGGCTAGCTCTGGCCGCTGGCGACTGCAGCCGTGAGCCAGGTCCCGACCAGGCAGTGTGTAGCCCGGTGAGGCGCGTCGGGGGCGGCGGCCGGCCGCGACTACCGTCCCGGGATGTCGATCATGTGGTCGCGAAATTCACGCGGAACTGGGGATATCGCCCACGCCGCTTACCCACGAGCTAGTCATGCGGGCAATCGAGGCTGGGCTGGCCGAGCCCGAGGACCTCGACTGGAAGCAGCGGCAGTAGCCGCCCGCCCCGGCCCACACCGTCTACAGCTCTGCCGCTCGCAGCGCTGGAGATGTTTGCACTGAGCAGCGAGCACGGCGGAACCGCGAACTTCGTCGGCATGATCGTCGAGGCGGCGATGCCGTGTCCCGAGTGTGTGACCGAGGTCAGAGTGACCGTGTATCGCGGTCCACAGCACGGGCTCGCTTTCGCCGAGCCCGTCTCGCCGGGGAGATCATCCAGGCGGACCTGGAAATGCGCTGGTGCAGCTATCACGGCATGGCGGGAATGACGTTGGTGCGCCAGGACGGCAGCGCGCACACCGGCCTGTAGCTCCCACAGTCACAAACGCACGTCGTCAAGGAATTTTCAGCTCATGCAGTAGCGGTGAGCTCTGGAAGTCGTTAGTTGGAGACGTCGTCGATGGTCACGTTGTCCCAGCGCGGGTGTCCGACGTGGTCAGCGGCCACCGCATCCGGCTACCATAGAGAGATTAGGGGTCGAGGAGTTCGTGTGACGGCGAGTCCATGACTCGCTCATAGTCACCGGTTAGAAGACGTTCTCTTGGGCTTGCATGAAACCGTAGCGATGCGCCATCTCCACCATTACCGACTGGATCAGGTGACGTCGTGAGGCCGGATTCAGCCCAGGCGCCGAGGGCACCGAGACGAACAACTCGGTCAGCTGGTCACGGCGATCACTGTGTCCCAAAGGGTCCAAGTCGAGGACATCGGCCAGAAGCAGTTGTCGACCGGACCCGTGATTATGCGGCGCCTCGGCGCTGATCGACAGTTCCATCCGCGGGACCCCACCCCAGAAGCTTTGCGCAATGAGACCGTGTCCGCCAGGGTCGATCAGCGGGGGCAGCATCTCTGCCGCGGTGACCCAGGCAGCCTCGAAGAACTCGACCAGCTCGCCCACCGACCATCGCAGATCTGCCACCGGATCGTTCAAGGCTCGTGCCCACGCATGGAAGTTCTCGACACGGACCTCGGCGCACGTGACGACCGCGGAACCGTGCGACGCCGATGGCAGGGTCATCATCACTTCGGCGGACAACGCGGGCTCCCCGTCTGGGGCGGTGATCGAGCTGATCTGGCTCAGCCGGTCGCTGGCGTTGCCATGGGTACCCGGGACCCACGTGCTCGGGGTCAATTTCCCGCCACGCCAGGACGACAGGCTCGTGGTGAATCTCCCCAGCGCGCTGGACGGCATCAGGGGAAGCGCCTCGTCTAGCGCGCCCGGGGTGAGCTTGGCGTAGTCAGCGTCGGCGAAGGGCAGGATCGCCAGTACCCGCGCCCGCAACTGCGGCGGATTCAGCGAACCGGTCCAGGAACGCGTCGCCATCGACGTCGTCGTGCTGGGCGTCGGGTCAGGTTCCCACCGCCAGTGACGCCCACGTGGGTCGGGCCAGCGCAACAGTCGGCCGCGGCCCCAGCGCCCGCCGGACAACCGCACCGTCTGAGCATCACGACCCACGATGCGCACGAACGCCGAAACTCCTGACGGGAACCCGAGCGCACCCAGTGCATCGCCGTCCGGAGCGCCGCTTCCCTGCTCACGCAGCGCCAGCCAGATCTCCTCGGCGACCGCCACGGGCCGGTACTGGGGCTGAGCGCACAGAACCCAGCCGGCCTCTTGTCCCGGCTCCCGGAAGTGCTGCGCCACGCCCGGGCCGATCGAGTCGGCATCGGAGACAGGATTGCCCAGCACAAAGTGCATCTCGGCGAGGTCGCTGACAGCCTTCCGGAGCACTCCGCTCCAGCGGGGATCGGTGCCACCGACTGGGTACTTCGGCTGCTCGTCGCGCGGAGCCTGGATGGCCGCGAGGACGGCGGCGAGCTTGTCGTCACCGTCTCCGGAGTTGGCGTAGCCCAGGCCGATGAGGTGCCGGATTTCGTGCGGCCGCAGCCACCGGGTGCCGTCTCCGTCCCGCACCGGGACGGAGACGGCGGTCTTGCTCACCTCGGCGGTTCCGGTCGGGGCCGGAATGGCGAATAGCTGGCTTGATCGCGGCTGGGCCGGAATGTCGATGACAAGCACTCCGGTCTCGTTGCCGCGATCGATCCATTCGACCGTCACCTCTCGTAGGGCGGGCAGCACCCGGGCGGCGATGACCTGACGGTGCTGATCGAGGTTGACCAGCTTGTGGGGAACCGGGTTGAGAGCCTCGACGATCTCTTCGCCGTGTTCCTTCCGGGCGGAGAAGCCCACCAGCAACAGGCCGCCGTGCGGCGTATTCGCGAACGCCGCCACGTCCTTGGCCAGCTCGTCGGCCCCTTTGGGCTGGTCCAGACGGTAGATGCCGTCCTTCACATCGAGCCACGCACATTCCCGCTCCCCTAGCAATGCCTCGGCGTCGCGTCGCCGCAGAGCCCGCCGTGCGCGTTCCAGATCGAAAGCCGTCATGCCCCATCTTCCCGTGTGGTGCGAGATGTCCGTGTCGTCGGGTACGAACCGCCGTGTCCATTGAGGTAGAGCGTCTGCAGTGTCGCGCGGCCGACGCCTGGATCGGACGGAGGATCGGCGATGCGGCCGGTCGGCGACACTGGTGCTGTGCCCGAGGAGGGCTTCGAGGTTCCCCCGGCTATCGCGTCGTGGAGCCGTCGCCTTCACTGCAGAGTGAAGAGCCATCGGAATCCGGCCTGCGTCGGGCATCGCCGACGACCGACGGGCCCCGTCCGCTTGTAGCATGCGGCGTGCCTGTTCACGGGGAACAGGGCAGGGATATGGGGTGGTGCAGCCGGTGGACTTCGGCGTGGTTGTTGAGCGGTGGGTCCGTCGTCGCTCCTCAGATGACGGTGACGATCCGCCTTTCACGCTGGATGTGGATGGATTCCTTCCGCGGCCTGGCGGGCAAGAGGCCGAGTGGCTTCGGCCGAGCGAAGCGAGCTGTCACGCGCGTGGGTGTTGCTGGGCGAGCCGGGATCGGGCAAGACCACCACCTTCAAACAGCACAGCTTGGACCACGACCAGACCGAACTTCCGCTACCTGGAGAGCCAGGAACAATCTGGGTGACTGGCTCGGAACTCGCAGATGCGAGGTCCGCCCAGGAGGTTGTCGGGGTTTACCTTGACGCGCTTCCCTCGATCGCCGACGGCGACGTGCTGCTCATCATTGATCAACTTGACGAGAGCCCATTCCTGCATCAATTTCCGAAGTGGCTGAAACACAAGCTCGCTACGCGGAACACTCAGCGGCTACGGATCTGGATCGCGTGCCGCACCGCGGAGTATCGCCACGAACTCACCCGGATCCTCGATGACGCGCTGAAGTCCTGTGTGGTGGGCGATCTCGCACCGCTGACCCGGGAGGACGCCGAGGAGTTGGTGGCCAGCGTCGGAACAGACGCCCCGTCGTTTCTCGACACCGTGGTGGCCAACGCTGCCGGTGTCCTGGCCAGCGTCCCGCTCACGCTGAAGGTCTTGTTGTCGGCCTCCGCTAAGGACCCTGCTGTACTCCAGACCGGCCCGAAACGGCTGTTCGAGCAAGGGCTCGCCGCGCTGGCTGACGAACACGACGGCGACCGGAACCCCGCACAAGTCACCACGACCCGGGAACAGCGGCTGGCGATCGCCACGCGCATTGCCGCGCATCTGCTGCTCAGTGGCCGGCGCACCATCTATACCGGGTTCGTCGGTGACCAGTCCGATCAGGCGGTACCGGTCGGTGCGGTCATCGGCGACGAGGAATCTGCCGGTGCGGGCACGTTCGAGGTCACCAAACCGCGAGTCAACGAAACACTCGCCACCGCCCTGTTTTCCCGCACCACTCGGAACACCGCGATGTTCGCGCACTCCTCCTTCGCCGCGTTCCTCACTGCTCGGTACCTCGCCGCGAGGCTCACCGCTCCCGCGCCCATTCCGACCCCGCAGCTCTCTGGGCTGTTCCTGGTGAGCGCTCCCGATGAAGACACCGCCGCCATCCCTGAGCATCTGCGCGAAACCGCAGCGTGGCTGCTGGCCCACGCCCCCGCCCAGACACGATGGCTGGCCATCGCGGACCCCGAAAGCCTGGTCAGCCACAGTGCCACCATCACCGACCCAGAAATCCGCGCCCTGCTGGTCGAAGGGCTCCTCCACCGCGCAGACCGGATCGAACTGACAGACAGGTCCTGGCAGCGCGCGCGATGGCACCTCTCCCACCCTGGTCTGGCCAGCCAGCTCAACGCCGCACTGACAACAGAACCGGGCACCCCCGGTGACGGCTGGACCGGGCTTGCGCGCGTTCGGCTGGCGGTGCGCCTGGCCCAGGATTCCGGACTGGCCGAACTCGCTGAGCCGCTACTCGACATCGCGGAAACGGATACCTGGCCTGTGGCGCTACGGCAAAGCGCCGCGAAGGCCGCTATGAGCGCCTCTTCAGCCACCGCCGCGCCCCGTCTTGTCACCCTGCTGGCCACGCTCACTCCGGATCAGGACGATGCGACCGGTTCCGAGCAGCCTGCATGGGACCACGTGAGCGAACTCGTGGGGACACTTCTGCAGATCCTGTGGCCTCAGCGTTTGCCGTTCGCTGCCGCACTGCCCCACATCCGGCCCGTCACCACCCGCCACTTCATCGGCATGCACCTGATCCAAGTCCGAACCTTCCCGCTCGACGTCACAGAGCAGGACCTGCCGGCACTGCTCACCCACACCGAGCACACGCTCCACGCGCACGGAATCGGACTACACCAGCCCGATCACCCAGCCGATGATCAGAGCGACGAGGCCGATCCCACGGCAGCGTCCCTTGACCTCTTCTCCTTGAGCAGCGACCACGTACGCAGCCTGCGGGACTTCGTCGCCCCGATTGTCGACCGGGTGCTGGCGTCCGAACAGCCACACCAGTACCTGCCCAGAATCGCCCGGATTCTGCTGCGGTTTCTGCGGTCCCGCGACCGCATACCGCTACCCTCCGCTGTCGACCTGCGCGATCCCGATGGCGGCGAACCCCCGCACACCACAGCACTCCGCCGGCAACTGGCCGAAGAACTCATCCGCGCCGCCCCCGCCAGCAGCGACCCGAGCCACGACGACTGGATCAGCACGGCCGTCCTATCCCGCTGGGGACAGCATCTGCCGAAGGTAGGAGAAGTCCTGCCCTCAGGCACCGAGCGAGCGGACCGAACACGGCTACTCGACGCCGATGACGCGCAATGGGCGGCAGGCCGAGCCCAGCACTACGAAGTCGACGCCCCAGAGCTGGCCGAAACCTTCGAACGCCTCGCGCTCGCACTCACGCCCAGCGGGAACGACACCGCACTCACCGACACGTCGGCGGAGGAACAAGAGCCGGCCTGGCAGCAAGCCGACACCTTCGCCGCCGCTCAACGCAAGCGGCTCAACCGTGCCGTCGCGGGCGACTCTGATTCCTACTGGCAACTAGTCAAAGACCTCACGGTCAACCCGGTCACCGGGCAGTACGAGTTCGTCACCTCCTGGGACGTCAGCACCTACCCTGGGGCAGCACTCTGGCCCGCGGATGAGCTCCGCGATCAGCTGCGACTGGCGTCCCAGCGGTACCTTGCCACCGAGCACGACCACCATCAAGAATGGCTCGGAACCAACGCCAGTGACTGGCGCGCCTACGCTGGATACGCCGCCCTAGCCACCCTTCATGCCGCCGACAACGACACCGGCTTTGGCCTCACCACCGTCCCGGACGACCGCTGGGCAGGATGGGTAGGGGCGATCCTGGCGTTTTCCGACCACTTCGGCGCCGTTCCCGATCTCGCCCACGATCTCGTCAGCCGCGCGGCCCAGCACGTACCGACACAGCTGGTGACAGCCGTCGAGCAGTACGTCCGAACCCATCTGACCTACGCCACCCACTCCGTAGTCCTGCCAGGCTTTCCTTCACAGCTCACACCAACCCTCACCTCATTGGCGGAGGAACTGCACTCAGCACTCCGAGACACCTCACCAGACACGACGCCCGATGCGCCCCTTCCCAAACCGTCGGTAACCACCGACGGCCCACTCGTCGTCTCGGCTCACGAACGTGTTTATGAAGCTGCACTGCTCACCTGGTCCAACCTGCTGCGGCAGCCTTTGCGCTTTGGTGACCCCAAAGCCATCGACCTCGCCGAACGGACCATAGCCAGCCACCTCGCCGAACCGGCAAGCGACATCGACCTCAAACTGGCCACCGCCGCGGGGGCCACGCTCCTCGCCGTCGACGCCGCGCAACACTGGCCCACGATCCGCCAGGCAGTCGCCACCTCAGAGCAGTTCGCGCAGAATCTGGCGATTGCCTGCGCCTCCAGCGAGGACACCACGACGATCCTCGAAGTCGTGGACGAAGCCGACCTCGCCGACCTCTATCGCTGGCTCACCACCGCGTTCCCGCCCGAGACCGACACCTACCAGACCGGCTTCAACTGGGTCAGCCCCGAACGCCGGGTACATGACTGGCGCCGCGACATCCTGTCCGGCCTAGCAGCCCACGGCTCACCCGAAGCTGTTCACCAACTCCGGTCACTCGTCCACGCTTACCCCGCAGAACTCAACGTGCATGCCGCCTTGCTCGACGCCCGCCAGGCCGCGCAAGCCGCAGCCGTCGGCCACCTCACCAGCGACGAGGTCACCGCACTACTCAACAACCGCTCCCGACGCGTGGTCCGCACCGCGACACAACTGGCCGAAGTCGTCATCGAGGCACTGGACAGCATCGCAGCCGATCTCCCAACGCACGGGAACCTGCTCTGGGACTGCGAACGCATCAAGAACGCCCCCAAAGGAAAACCCAGCGAACGATGGCGCCCCAAGCCAGAAGGAGCGCTCGGCGCCTACCTCGCGCACGAACTCAAACTCCGGCTCGAACACAGCCGGATCGTCGTCAACCGCGAAGTCATGGTCCGCCCCACCGACACCGGCGACTCTGGCGAACGCCCCGACATCGTCATCAACGCACACGCACCCGACGACCACACCGCAGAAGCACCGATCATCAGCATTCCCCTGGAAATCAAAGGCTCCTGGCACAAGGAGACCCTTGCTGCTCAAGATACCCAACTCGCCCAGCGCTACCTCACCAACATGAAAACCACAGCAGGCGTCTACGTGGTCGGCTGGTACTCCCTCGAAGAATGGAATACCACGACTACCGATGACTACCGCAAGTCCAGGGCAAATCAACTCGGCTCGTCATCTGAGCTGAAAACTCTTCTACAGCAACAAGCCGCCACCATCCAAAACACGGCAGCCCGCCGGACCTACCCCTACGTACTCACAGTTCCGCGCGCAACGCCGGCTCAGTAATGACGCCACGCGCAACCCTGGCAACAGCAGCCAATCACCCAGGCCGAAGGCGCTCTCACTCGCTTCGAGCGCCGCATCTCGTCTGGGCCCCGGGCGGCGAGGGCAAGACTCGCCTGCCGACCACTGCGCCGGGCGGTCGCTGAACGACGGCTGGATAGTCCTGCAGGGCCGGCCCCGCGGCAGGGCCTCAACGAGCCGGTCATCGGCCTCGCCGGGCCGACTACCTCGTGCTGATCGATGAGCGGTGGGGCGACAGTGGGCTCGCGTAACGAAGCCCGCGCTGCCTAGCGGGGAGCACCAGCGTGGAGGACCCCGCGCGAGTAACGCTGCAGCCGCGGTCGGCGACTTGCCGATGTCCGATCAACACGCGGAAAGGTACGCCTGTGACAAGTGTGTGGGATCGCCTGTCGGTGCTGGCGAAGGTCGTCGACGTTCTCCAGCAGGTGTCCCCTGAGCCGCCAGGCCACCACCTCGGCCGCCCGTACGCGACGGCCTACCAGGTGGCCATCGCGCTGGATTCGAAGTATCCCGAGGTCGCCCGCGAACTCGGCTTCGAGATCGGCGGCGCCGAGACCGGGCGGCACAACAGCCTCGCGCAGTACCTGGGCCAACAGCTGTCGTCGCGCATCGCTCGCGACGGTGACACGAGCGCGGTCGAAGGCGCCTTTCTATCCAGCGACCACGTGGCCACCATGGAATTCGTCGATGCCCGCGGCGGTCATCACGCCAGCAGCCTCGTCGACAGTGGATTCCCGCTGACGCTGTTCCGCATCCGCCCCATCACCCCACAGCCATGACCACCGCCCCGCACGTGCAGCGCCTGATCGAAGCCGCCACGGAACTCGACATCCAGCCCCGCAGCCGACGGTGGGCGCACCTGCCGATATGCGTGCTCGACGCGGTCTTCTCGATCAACGCCCGCTACACCAGCACGATCGCCGTCTGCGACCGCTACGCCAAACACCAGGGTCTCGTCCCCCACCTCGTCAACGTAGCCGACCTCGCAACAGTCGCCGGTACCGTCGCCGAGCAGCCCGTCGACGCACTGGCGCAACTGGGCCGCCGCCTCGGGCCAGACCGGCTCGCCGCCGAAATCCTGCACAACCGCGGCCGCACCAGCACACGAGGCGGCGTGCTCAAGGCGGACGCCGCCGTACGCTACGCCGACATCCTCGCCGACTCCGACGTGCACACACTCGACGACGTCACCACACTCCTAGCCGACCTCCCCCGGCTCGACGCCGTCGAAAGCCGACTCCGTACCGTCCCCGGAAACGGCGAACACGACATCCGGCTCAGATACCTCTGGATGCTGGCCGGCGACGACGAACAGGTGAAGCCGGACCGGAAGGTGCTCCGCTGGCTGGGTCTAACAGTCGGGTGCCACGTCGATGTCCTAGTCGCGCGACAGCTGCTCTCTGAGGCCGCAGCCGCGCTGGACCAGACCCCCTGGGAGCTCGACCACGCCATCTGGAAAGCCAGCTGATCCGAGTCCGTTGGCCGTTACGGTCAGCTCTGAGGCTCGGTGATGGTCGTACTCGGCAGACGTCTCCGCGAAATCGCCGTCCAGATTCCGATCAGTAAGGTCAATGATCTCATCCTGTTCCTCCAGCCGTTCCCTCCCTCGCCTGCGATCAAGTTGATCCGGCGCAGCGTCTGCCCAGCGGCACACCGCACGCTCGCGTAAAGAACAGATCTCGGCCACAACGGAAGCCACCCCACGCGACACCCGGTCGGCTTGATGCTGGCTCGGCAACGGCGACGTCGACATGACGTCGACTTCAGCAGCGCCCAGAACCACGCAACGCAAAACAGGATCCGGCACGGCCCGCTCGCACCCTCTGCGGTCGACAGCGGAGGCAGAGGCGGCCCGCGCGCAGCTGGCTTTCCTGGCCGCAGCGCGAGCAGGTGTAGGACGGGCGGAAATCGGCGCAGCCGGTGCAGATCGCGAGGGCGTCGGCAGGCCGGAGGCCAGAGAGGAGCCGGTGCTCTCCGCACTCGGGACAGCGCCCGCAGACGCGCAGGGCGCGGCATTCACAGGTGCGGCAGACCGGCCCGTCCGGCCAGACCGCGGCGAAAAAGCCGAACCGGCCGCAGCGCGCGCAGGTCCGCTTGTGCCAGCGCTCCAGCTGCTCCGGCGTGCGGTAGGCGGGCCTCACTCGCCGGGCAGGACCCGCGCGGCCCGGGGCCGCAGCTTCGCGACCGCGGCCGACGGCGCGGGACGGTATGCCGACGAGGTCGAGCGGCATCCGTACGCGCGCTGCCTGACCGAGCCCGCCTCGCCGTGCCGGTCACGGTCGGGCGCGGTCGCTGGGAGCTACCACACCGGCCGCTTCGCCAAGGTTCCCCGGCTGGCGAAGAACCTGCGCGTGCCCACCCCGGCCGACCGCGGGCCGGGACAGCCGTGGCGGCCGGGGAAGCCTCCGCCCGCGCCGATCGCTCCGAGCGCAGACATCCGGATCGGCTACGCCCGCTGCTCGCACCTGACCCAGGAACTGCAGTCCCAGCTCAACGCCCTCGTCGGCCACGGCGTCCCCCGCGAGAAGATCTTCGCCGAGAAGATCTCCACCCGCATCCGCGGTCCGGCCGCAGTTCGAGGCCGCCCGGCAAATCAAGGCGCACGCCCCGCATCGCCGGGTCATCTTCACCGTCTACGAGATGAAACGCCATGGCCGCGACTCCGCCGAACTCACCGCGCTGTCCGATCACCTCACCGCGCACGGGATCCTGCTGGAAATGCTCGCCGGGCCGATCCCCGGCATCTACGACCCTTCCGGCACCGGGAGGATGCTGTTCGGGTTCTTCGCTGCGATGGCGGAAACCGACCGCGAAACCATCCGGGAGTCCACACTGGAGGGGCTCAACGCCGCCGCGCGCAATGGAAACCACGGCGGACGACCGCCGGTGATCACCGACGACATGCTCCACACCGTGCTCCGCCGCCGCGCGAACGGCGAGTCCGTCGAGGGCATCCGTGCCGACCTCTACATCCCCACCGGCAAACGCCAAGGCAAAAGCCCGAGTCTCGCCAGCATCTACCGGGCACTCGCCGACCACGAGCGACGCCAGCGCCACCCCGAGGCCGTCGACCAGGCCCGCGACGACTTCGCCGCCCTGCAGGTGAACGCCTGACCGCCCCGGACGCGGCGCGTGTCCCGCGACTGGTCAGACCAGCGGGGACGAGTACAAGCGGCCCGCAAGCACTCAGCCGCATTGGAACTCGACCGCGACGGGCCGGTCCGGGCAGGTGGGACAGACGAAGAGGTACACGTCGCCACAGTCACCGAGCA
>NZ_JBVHDI010000008.1:239746-345677 GCF_055563465.1 Amycolatopsis sp. NPDC000009 | reverse complement strand
TCGTCAACAACGCCATGATCACTATGATGACCAGGCGCCTGACCCGCCGAGAAAAGCGGGCCAGAACCACCTGACCAAGTTCCAAGACAGGCTCTTACAGCGGCGGGCGGACCCGGGTCGAGGTGGTGGTGAGTGGCGTTTCGGGTTCTGGCCGAGAGTTTCTCAGGTACCTACTGGCTCCGGCCGCCCTGATGCCGGGCCCGGCCAAGCCCAGCACCCCGGCAGAACACCACTCAGGCCGCGCCGACCTTGCGTTCGAAGACGAGGCCCTCGGCGGCACGCAGCCCGACGCTGATCGCGCCGGTCAGCACCCCGTCGTCGCCCAGTTCGCCCTGGACGACCGCCGGGACCAGGGGAGTGAAGGAGCGCAGGGCGCGGTCGATCGGGTCGAGCAGCAGATCGGCCGCGGTACCGATCCCGCCGCCGAGCACGATCAGTTCGGGGTCGATCACCGCCGCCACCGAGGCCACGGTGTACGCCAGCCTGTCGGCCTCCGCCTCGACGGCGCGCAGGGCGAGTTCGTCACCGTCGCGGGCGAGCCGGAAGACCTCACGGGCCGATTTCGCCGTGCCGAGGCCGAGTTCGCGCGCGCCGCGGACGACGGACTGCGCCGCCGTCGCCTCTTCGAGGTGGCCGCGGACCGGGGGCGAGTCTTCGCCTTCGCCCGCCGCGTGCGACTGCCCGTACGGCAGGTAGCCGATCTCGCCCGCCGCGCCCGTGGCACCGCGGAAGACCCGGCCGTCGACCATCACACCCATGCCGACGCCGGTGCCGATGGTGATGCAGCCGAACACCGACGCGCCCCGCGCGGCGCCGCGTTCCCATTCGCCGACGGCGGTCAGGTTCGCGTCGTTCTCGACCATGAGATCCGGGCCGAGGACGGCTTCGAGTTCGTCGAGCAGGCCCGCCTTGCCCCAGCCGGGCAGGTTCGGCGCGTGCCGGAAGCAGCGTTTGTCCGGGTCCGCGACGCCGGGGGAGCCGAGGACCCGCACGACGATGTCGGCCTGGCTCAGTCCCGCTTCGCGCACGGTCGCCGCCGCGAGGGCACCCACCGCGCTGACGAGCGCGGTGCCCGAACGCGAGGTGTTCCGCTCGTCACGGCGGGCGACGACGGTGTGGCCGAGGTCGGAGACGGCGACGCGGAGATGCTCGCGTCCGATGTCGACACCCAGGACGTAGCCCGCCGTGGGATCCGCTTCGTAGAGGACGGCGGACCGGCCGGTGCCGGTCGAGGTGTGCCCGGTCGCCCTGGCGAGACCGGCCGCTTCGAGCGCCAGTAACGCTTGGCTCACCGTGGGTTTCGAAAGTCCGGTGTCCTTGGCGACCTGGGGCCGCGTCGCCGGGCCGCTGCGGCGCAGGAGGTCCAGCACGGCGCGCTGATTGATCTTCCGCATCCCGGCGGGGGTGCCGACGGGTGGGTTTTCTGCGCCAACCACGAGCTTCGCCTCCTGTCGAACCAAGGTGTTCCACCAAAGTTATCCGGCTCCGGCCCGGAATGGGCAAGAAGGTTTACATTCGGTGGTCCCAGGCGACGATAAACGTGCCCGCGGCGCGGATCGCGCACGCCGCGCGCGAAAACCCGTGATTCACCCGGTATCCGGGCGCGTGCTCCCAGTGACCGGTAATGGTCTAGACCAAGAATTCAAGCGACGTGGCGGCTCGCCGGGCGCCGGAAACCCCGGTGCTGTCGGGGTCGTTCGGGGGCTTCGCCGGTTTCGTGGTCCGTTTCCGCGGTGTGGGAATCCGGGTAGCCTGCCGTCGTCGCCGGGCTGGGGCGGTGGCGCAGCCGGTGCTGCCGGTTCACCACGTACAGCAACAGCAGTCCGGCGACGACCAACCCGTGGGTGAGCACACGTCCGGCGGTCACCTGCCCGGTGACGAGGTCGCCCGCCGACAACGCCAGGAGGAGCGCGACGAAACCGGTCAGCGCGGGCAGCTGCCCGGACGCCGCCTTCGTGCGGACGGCCGCCCAGCCGAGGCCGACACCGACGGCGAGGTTCCACGCGCTGCTTTCATGTGAAAGGTGTCCGATCAGGGATTCCGTGCCGTGTCCCGCGGTGTGGTCTTCCACGCCCAGCAGCTGGGCGAAGGCGAGGCCGAGCTGTGCGATCGCGACCAGCGCGAGCGCGATCCTGGCAGGCCAGCCTTCGCTCGGCGGGGCGGGGGTGCGGTCGAGGATGACGGCGGTGAGGTCCGGGACCGCGGGAGCGGGCCGCAGGAGTATCGCCCGGTGCATCCGCTCGGCGCGCGAAAGCCACGAGCGGCACGCGGGGCAGCCCGCCACGTGCCGGTCGACCACCTCGGGCGGGGCGGGTTCGGTTTCGCCGTCGAGCCGGGCCGACAGGGCCTCGCGGCAGGTCTCGCACTTCACGTCTCACTTGTCGGGCGCGGGCCTGCCCCGGTTCCCGGGACGCTGCTACGTTTCTCGTATGGCCAGGCCGCGCAACCACGACGACGAGCGGGTGACCGAGCTCGCTCTCGCCGCCGCCCGCGGCGACCGGCGGGCGCTCGAGGACTGGGTGCGTGCCACCCAGGCCGACGTCTGGCGTTTCGTCGCGCACCTCGCCGACGTCGGCGCCGCGGACGATCTCACCCAGGAGACGTATCTGCGCGCGTTCGGCAGCCTGCGGCGGTTCGCCGGCCGGTCCTCGTCGCGGACCTGGCTCCTGTCGATCGCGCGCCGTGTCGTCGTCGACCGCATCCGGGCCGCTTCGGCGCGCCCGAAGCTCGCCGACGTCGACTGGGAGGCCACCGCCGAGCGCCGCGGCGCCCGCCAGGCCGAGGGTGTCGCCGGCTTCGAAGACCTGGTGGAGCTGCGGATGCTGCTCGACGGGCTCGACCCGGAGCGGCGCGAGGTCCTCGTCCTCACCCAGGTGCTGGGGCTGTCGTACGCCGAGGCCGCCGAGATCTGCGGCTGCCCGGTCGGCACCGTGCGCTCGCGTGTCGCCCGTGCCCGCGAGGACCTGCTCGAAGCGGGCCGGGAGCGCGACTCCATCTGACGCGAAACGCGGTTGTGGCGCGTCACACATTTGAGGCTGTCCACTGTCACCTCGTCACACAGATGGGGCGACCCGACTACTCCGCGTTGACTAGGCCGAATGCCGATGCCTAGCGTGTCGCCATCCAACCCCAGGCCGCGCGAGGGTCCCCGCCTTCTCCGCGCGCTCTCGAAGGGATCTTCCCGATGGCCAGTCCCACCACCGCTGAGGGCCACGGCAGTGAGGCTCCGGACCCCGGAGGCCTCGGCCGCCGCCGGTTCCTGACCTTCCTCGTCGCCGCGCCCACCCTCACGATCGCCACGAAGATCGGTATCGACTCCGTCGCGCCCGAAGAGGCCGAAGCCGTCATCCCGACCCCGCCGGGCCCGGCCGAGATCCTCGACCTCGGCGACGTGCTGATCCTGTCGAACGCCCCCACCGCCAACCTGCTCGTCCTCGAAGTCCGCGAAGACGGCCGCGTGCGGCTGGAACTGCCGCGGACCGAGGTCGGCCAGGGCATCACCACGGCGAACGCGATGCTGGTCGCCGAAGAAATGGACCTGCCGCTCGACCGCGTCGACGTCGTCCTCTCCGACGCCCGCTCCGAGCTGCTGTTCAACCAGCTGACCGGCGGCTCCAACACGATGCGCTCGCTCTACACGCCGGTGCGGACCGCGGCCGCCGCCGCGCGCGCCCGGCTGGTCGCGGCCGCCGCCCGGCAGTGGGGCGCCGAGGCCGCGCGACTGTCCACAAGGGACGGTGCGGTGATCGCGCCCGACGGCCGCCGGGCAGGCTACGGCACGTTGGCCAAGCCCGCCGCCCGCGCCGACCTCGGCAAGGTGACCGCGACCCCGAAGGCGGAGTCCTCGCATCGGCTGGTCGGCACGCCGCAGTCCCGCACGGACGCCCGCGCGATGGTCACCGGACAGCTGCAGTACACGCTCGACCTGGACATCCCCGGCGCGAAGCCGGTCATGGTCCGCCGCCCGCCGACGATCAACGGCACGGTGAAGACGGTCGACAACGAGGCCGCCGTCCGCGCGATGCCGGGCATCATCGACATCGCCGTGATCAAGACCGGGGTGGCGGTGATGGCCGAGACCTTCGGCCAGGCGCTCGACGGCAAGAACGCCCTCGACGTCACCTGGAACGGCGGCACCGTCGACGGCGAGAACAACGCGACGATCAAGAAGAAGCTGCAGGCCGCGGCGTTGCCGTTCGTCGTGCCGCCGCTGCTGACCCAGTACGTCGACGGCGAGTTCGACTTCGCCTTCGCCAGCCATGCCCCGTTGGAGACCAACTCGGCCGTCGCCGACGTCCGGGAGGACAGCGCGACCATCTGGTCCGGGATGAAGGTCCCGATCCTCGCGAAGCAGAACATCGCGCAGGAACTCGGCCTGCCGGAGAACAAGGTCACCGTGCACGTCCAGCAGGCGGGCGGCTCCTTCGGCCGACGGCTGTTCTCCGACGGCGCCATCGAGGCCGCACGCGCGTCCAAGGCGTTCAAGCGACCGGTGCGGCTGATGTGGAGCCGCATCGACGACATGCGCCACGGCCGCGCCCGCGCCGCGAGCCACCACAAGATCCGTGCCACCTTCGCGCTCGGCCAGGTGCTCACGTTCGAGCACCGTGTCGCCAGCGTGGAGACCGACTGGAGCCACGGGCTCGGCGAGGTCCTCACGGCGTTCGCCGCCGAACTGCCCGTCGGCGGCAACCTGAGCTTCGCGCAGACGGTGTTCCTGCTGACGGTGAAGTCGCCGTACAACTTCGGCGTCACGACGCAGCTGCTCAACGAGGTCCCGGTGGACTTCCACACCGGTGCCTGGCGGTCGGTGTACTCCGCGAGCACACGCGGCGCGGAAGAGATCATGGTCGACGAGATCGCCGCGAAGCTCGGCAAGGACCCGGTCGAGTTCCGGCGCGAGTTCATCAAGAACGAGCGGCAGCGCGCGGTGCTGGACAAGGTCGCCGAACTCGGCGAGTGGGGCAAGAAGATGCCCAAGGGCTTCGCGCAGGGTGTGGCCGTGCACGGCGAGTACAAGTCCTACACCGCCTGCCTCGTCGAAATGGACGCCCGGGACCCGAAGAAGCCACGCGTCACCAAGGCGACCATCGCGGTCGACGTCGGCAAGCCGATCAACCCGCGCGGTATCGAGGCGCAGATGCTCGGCGGCCTGACCGACGGCATCGCCACCACGCTGACCGCCGGTCTGCATATCGACAAGGGCCTGCCGCTGGAGGGCAGCTACTCGCAGTTCCACTACGCGCGGCAGAAGAACTCGCCGATGGACGTCAAGATCCACGTGATGCCGGAGACGGGCGAGATCGGTGGCGCCGGCGAGCTCGGTGTGCCCGCGCCGGTCGGCGCGATCGGGAACGCCTACGCGCGGGCGACCGGTATCAAGCCGCGCAGCTTCCCGATCAACTTCCCGATCGACTTCGACCCTTTCCCCCGCTGACTTTCCTTCCCCGCCAAGGAGTTCCGATGCCCAATTACACCTTCACGGTGAACGGGAAGACCGTCACCGTCGACGCGCCCGCGGATCTGCCCATGCTGTGGGCGCTGCGGGACAAGCTCGGCGTCCGCGGGCCGAAGTACGGCTGCGGGATCAACGTCTGCAAGGCCTGCACCAGCCACCTCGACGGCGAGGCGTTCAACCCGTGCGTGACGCCGGTGTCCGACTGCTCTGGCAAGGAGGTCACCACGATCGAAGGACTCGCCGACGGTGACGACCTGCACCCGGTGCAGGAGGCATGGCTGGAGCAGGACGTCGCGCAGTGCGGCTACTGCCAGCCGGGGCAGATCATGGCCGCGGTGGCGTTGCTGAAAAAGACGAAGAACCCGACCGACGCCGAGATCGACGCGATCCAGAACGTCTGCCGGTGCGGCACCTACTTCCGGATCCGCGAAGCCATCAAGAGCGCGGCCGCGAAGCTGTGAAATCCCGCCGGTGCGGCGGAAAACCCGATTTTCCGCCGCACCGGCGGCGCCCTCCGGTTTCGACGGGCCACCGCCGGGCAAGTCGTGTTAGATGACGTCCCCAGGGGCTCGACGAGGAGTCCCTGCCCCGGAGGACGTCCATGCACTATCGAACTGTGCTCCGCGAAGGCTCGGCCACCGTCGTCGCCGAACTGGCCGTGGAGGTCGAAAAGCAGCTGCCGGCGCTCATCGACAGCACCGTCGGGCAGATCCGTGCCGAGATGCCGGTGTACCGCGACGCGCAGTTCGTCAGCCTCGCCGAACTGCGGACGTCGGTGCGGAACAACCTCGAGTTCGTCATGCGGACCCTCCGCGGCACGGAGGAACCCGACCTCTCCCAGGCGAGGGCGACCGGGCGCGCCCGCGCGCTGCAGGGCGCGCCGCTGCCGGAACTCCTGCGGGCCTACCGGATCGGGCTCACCGAGGTGTGGAACCGGTTCGTCGACCTGACCGCTTCGAGTGAGCACAAGGACCTCCGCGGCCTCGTCGCCGCGACGTCGGCGATCTGGGCGCTGATCGACGACTACGCCGAGGCGCTGACGACGACGTACCGCGACACCACCGCCGAAGTCATGCTGGCGCACCAAAGCAGACGTTCCGCGTTGGTCGAAGCGCTGTTCGCCGGTGGCGCGGCCACCGAGGGCACGCTGTGGGACATCGCGCGCGTGCTGGACCTCTCGCTCGACGGGACGTATGTGGTCGTCGCCGCCGAGACCCCGCGTGTCGGGCACGAACCGTTGCCCCAGATCGAAAACCGGCTCCGCGAACGGCATCACGCGTCCGCCTGGCGGCTCACCCCGGACCTGCAGGTGGGTGTCGTCTCGATGCGGGATCCGGCGGCGTCGCAGGTGATCATCGAGCTGTTGCGGGACAACCAGACCGGCCGGATCGGGGTCAGCCCGGTGTTCACCGGCCTGGGGAACACCTCCCGCGCGCTGCACCTGGCCCGCGTCGCGCTCTCCAGCCTGCTGCCGGGGTCGACGGGAATGGTGCAGTTCAACGAATCCCCGCTGGCCGGCCTCGTCGCAAGCGCGCCGGAGGCGTCGGTCCAGCTCGCGCACCACGTGCTGCGGCCGATCCTGGACCTGCCCGGCGACGACCGGAACGTGCTCCTGCTGACGTTGCGGGCGTGGTTCGAATGCCAGGGTTCCACGAAACTGACTTCCGAGCGGATGTTCTGTCACCCCAACACGATCCGGCACCGGCTGAAGCGGATTTCCGAGGAACTGGGGCGTTCGCTGACCGACCCGGCCGACATCGCCGAACTCGGTGCCGCCCTGCGCGCGCTCCACATGTTCCCGGACACCTCGCATCTGCCCTCGCCGCGGGATCCGCTGCGCTAGGTTCCTCCCATGGAACAGTTCGCCATCGGCGGAGACCTGCCCGTACGCCGTCTCGGTTTCGGTGCCATGCATCTGCCGACCGAAGCAGGACCCGAGCGTGAGAACTCGATCGCCGTCGCGCGGCGCGCGGTCGAACTCGGCATCACGCTGATCGACACCGCGCATCTCTACGGCGGCGGTGCCAACGAAGAACTCCTGGCGGAAGCGCTGTACCCGTACCCGGACGACCTGGTGGTCACCACCAAGGTCGGCGTCGTGCGGACCGGCGACGACTGGAAGTACGACGGACGGCCGGAATCCCTGCGCGCGCAGGTCGACGAAGGGCTGCGACGGCTGCGTGTGGAGCGGATCGAGCTGTTGCAGCTGCACCGCATCGACCCGGAGACCCCGCTGGCCGACCAGCTCGGCGCGCTGCGGGAGCTGCGCGACGAGGGCAAGATCGGCCGGATCGGGCTGTCCGAGGTCACCGTGGACGAACTCGCGCGGGCACGGGAGATCGTGGACATCGCGAGTGTGCAGAACCGCTACAGCCTCCTCGACCGAGAGCACGAGGCGGTGTTGGACGCGTGCGAAGCGGCCGGGATCGCTTTCCTGCCTTGGCGTCCGGTGCTCGGCGCCGCTTCTTCCGCCGGCGTCGCGCTCGCGGCCGTCGCTTCGGAACTCGGGGTGACCACGGCACAGGTCGGGCTCGCGTGGTTGCTCGCGCGGTCGCCGGTGATCCTGCCGATCCCCGGGACGGCGAAGATCCCACATCTGGAGGAGAACTTCGCCGCCGCCGACGTGAAGCTGACCGACGAGCACCTGGAACGCTTGGCCTCGTGAGTGGTAAGGACGGTTCTAACCGTCCTTACCACTCACGAGGCTTGACGGCCTCCACGAGCACCCGCCGCGAGTGCGCGACGAACTTCCCGTCGGTCTCGATGATCCGATGGAGTTCCGCGAGCTTGTCGCGGTACTTCCCGACCTCGAATCCCGGCACGATCCAGATCACCTTCCGGAGGAAGTGGACGACCGCGGCGAGGTCGAAGAACTCCATCCGCAGTTTCGCCGGTTCGAGGCGCTCCACCCGCAGCCCGGCGGCCTCCGCCTCGACGCGCAGCACGTCGGGCGTCCAGCCGCCGTAGTCCTGCGGGCCGAGGAAGAACTCCTTCAGCTCCCGCACGGTGCCGGCGCCGATCTGTTGCGACAGAAAGGTTCCGACCGGGCGCAGCACGCGGGCGATCTCCCGCCACGGATTCTCGATCGGATGACGGCTGGTCACCAGATCGAAGGACTCGTCGGGGAAGGGCAGGGGCGCGTCGTGCTCGGCCTCGACCACCTCGCCGCCCAGCGGCGCGAGGTTCCTCCGGGCGACCTCGACGTTCGGCGGCCAGCCTTCGGTCGCGGCGAGGACCGGCGGCGGTTTCGGGATGCCCGCGAGCACCTCGCCGCCGCCGGTCTGCAGGTCCAGCCCGGCGGCGGTCGCCGCCATCCGCTCGCCGAGCAACCGCGAGTACCCCCACGGCGGCCGTTCCTCCGTGGCGCGGCCTTCGAACCACGAGAAGTCCCAGCCTTCGACCGGGACGGCCTCTCCTTCGGCGAGCAGATCTTCGAAAGTCATGTTCGCAGTCTCGGCTCCCCGGCTTCGCGGGGCAACGCGATTTCGGGCGCTATCCGGCGTCCGTCGAGCGCTTCCAGAGGTTGATGTCGGCCTCGGTGGCGTAGCGGTCGATCTCGGTTAGCTCTTCGTGGGTGAAGTGCAGGTTCTTCAGCGCACCCACGTTGTCCTCCAGCTGGGCGACGCTGCTCGCGCCGATCAGCACCGACGTCATCCGCGGGTCGCGCAGGCCCCACGCGAGTGCGAGCTGCGCCAGCGTCTGCCCGCGTCGCTGGGCGATCTCGTTGAGCGCCCGGATCTTGCCGAGGGTGTTTTCGGTGATCGTGTCCGGGTTGAGCGACTTCCCTTGTGCGGCACGGGAATTCTCGGGAACGCCGTCGAGGTAGCGGCTGGTCAGCAGTCCCTGCGCCAGCGGCGAGAAGGCGATGCAGCCCGCGCCTTCGGCTTCGAGCGTGTCGAGCAGTTTGTCGCCTTCGAGCCAGCGGTTGAACATCGAGTACGACGGCTGGTGGATGAGCAGCGGGGTGCCCAGCTCGCGCAGGAGCCGCGCGGCCTCGGCGGTCTTCTCCGACGAGTACGACGAGATGCCGACGTACAGCGCGCGTCCGGAGCGGACGGCGGTGTCGAGCGCGCCGACCGTCTCTTCGAGCGGTGTCTCGGGGTCGAAACGGTGCGAGTAGAAGATGTCGACGTAGTCAAGGCCCATCCTGCCGAGCGACTGGTCCAAAGAGGACAGCAGGTACTTGCGCGAGCCCCATTCGCCGTACGGGCCGGGCCACATGTCGTAGCCCGCCTTGGTCGAGACGACCAGTTCGTCACGATAGGGCTTGAAGTCCGACACCAGCAGCCTGCCGAAGTTCTCCTCGGCCGAGCCGTAGGGCGGGCCGTAGTTGTTGGCGAGGTCGAAATGGGTGATGCCCAGGTCGAACGCGCGCCGCGCGATGTCCCGCTGCGTGCCCAGCGGCTTGTCGTTGCCGAAGTTGTGCCACAGGCCCAGCGAGATCGCGGGCAGCTTCAGGCCGCTGCGCCCGGTGCGGCGGTAGGGGATGCTCTCGTATCGGCCCTCGGCCGCGACATAGGTGCTCACGAGCCGATGCTAGCCGCCGTGAAGAGCGCGGCGACGGACGCGAGGTGGTCTTTGAACGCCGAAGGGCTCTCGACCTCGAAGGGCGCGCCGATGGCGGCGAGGATCAGGACGGGCCAGTCGAAGGTGTCGACGTTCATCGTCAGGCGGCAGGACGTCTCGTCGATCGCTTCGAGCGCGCCGCCGAGGTACCGGACCGCCGATTCGACCCGGTCCTTCGGCGCCTCGACCCGGACGACCAGCGTATGCGTGGTCGGCCTCGCCTTGATCTGGGCTTCGACGAACTTGACCGCGTCGCCGCCAGGGATCTCGCGTGGCCGGTAGCGCGCGCCGGTGGTGCGAGGTTCGCTGAGCCGGTCGACGCGGAACGTGCGCCAGTCCACCCGGTCGAGGTCCCACGCCACCAGATACCAGCGCCGTCCGAGTGAGACGAGCCGGTGCGGCTCGACCAGCCGCGCGGACTCCTCGCCGCCGCGTGCCGCGTAGTCGAACTTCAGCCGCTCGTCGTCCCGGCACGCCTGCGCGATCACCGTCAGGCTGGCCGCGTTGACCCGGGGACCCGTGACGGCCGCCGGCGTCGTGTACGCCTGGAGCGCGTCGACCCGTCTGCGCAGCCGGGGCGGCATCACCTGGACGACCTTCGTCAGCGCCCGTACCGAGGTCTCCTCGATACCCTCCACCGAACCGCTCGCCGCCGTCCGCAGGCCGACCGCGATCGCCACGGCCTCCTCGTCGTCCAGCAGCAACGGCGGCATGACCGTGCCCGATCGCAGCTGGTACCCGCCCGCGACGCCGCGGCTCGCGTTGACCGGATAGCCGAGCTCGCGCAGCCGCTCGACGTCGCGCCGCAGCGTCCGCTCGCTCACCTCGAGCTTGTCGCTCAGTTCGATTCCCGACCAGAAGCGGTGTGTCTGCAGCAGGGACAGCAGCCGCAGCATCCGCGCACTCGTGTTCGCCATGAATCCAGGTTCGCTCCGATTCCGGTCAGAAAGTGGCCGGAATTGACTTTAGCGTTGTTCCCATGACGATGACACTGGACACCCCGAGCGGTGTGACCACGGAAAACGTGGAGAAGTCCTACCGCTGGCGCTGGCCCGCGCTGTTCGTGATCCTGACCGGTTCGGTGATGGAACTGCTCGACATGACGGTCACGAGCATCGCCGGACCGGTCATGCGGGCCTCGCTCGGCGGCGGCACGGCGATGATCCAGTGGCTCGGCGTCGCCTACACCCTCGCGATGGTGTCCGGCCTGCTCACCGGCGGGCGGCTCGGCGACATCTTCGGCCGCAAGCGCATGTTCCTGATCGGCGCGATCGGTTTCGTCGTCGGCTCGCTGTTCTGCGCGGTCGCGGTGAACCCGGAAATGATCATCACGGCGCGAGTGGTGCAGGGCCTGTTCGGCGCCGCGATGGTGCCCCAGGGCCTGGGCATGCTGAAGGAGATGTTCGCCGGGAAGGAGCTTCAGTCCGCGTTCGGCATGTTCGGCCCGGTGATGGGGCTCGCCGCGGTCGGCGGCCCGATCCTCGCGGGCTGGCTGGTCGACGCCGATCTCTTCGGCACCGGCTGGCGGATGATCTTCCTGATCAACCTGCCGATCGGCGCGCTTGCGGTGCTGGCCGCGATCAAGTTCCTCCCCGAGTCCCGGCCAGGTGGTTCGCTCACCCTCGACATCCCCGGCGCGCTGCTCGCCACGACCGGTGCGCTGCTGATCGTCTTCCCGCTGGTGCAGGGCCGCGAGTACGGCTGGCCGCTGTGGACGTTCGCGATGATGGCGGCAGCGGTCGCGGTGTTCGGGGTGTTCGCCTGGTTCGAGAAGCGCAAGAGCCGTCGCGGCGGCGACCCGCTGGTCGAGCCGAGCCTGTTCCGCAAGCGCAGCTTCCTCGCCGGGATGGCGACCGGGACGATCTACTTCGCCGCGTTCTCCGGCTTCGGTCTGGTCTTCACGCTGTACCTGCAGCTCGGCTTGGGTTTCTCGCCGTTGAAGGCCGGGCTGACCGGGGTACCGATGTCGCTGGGGATGATCGTCGGGATGGGCCTCGTGCAGGCGGTGCGCAGGCACGGCCGCAAGGTGCTGCACACCGGTGCGCTCGTCATGACCGCCGGCGTGGTCGCGTTGCTGCTGCTCCTCGGCCCGGAGACGGGACCGTGGCAGATCGCGCCCGCGTTGCTGGTGGTCGGGATCGGCTCGGGCCTGATCATGGGGCCGTACTTCGAGATCGCGCTGTCCGGAGTGGAACCGGCGGAGGCCGGGTCGGCGTCCGGTGCGCTGACGTCGCTTCAGCAGGTCGGTGGCGCGTTGGGGCTGGCGCTGCTGGGCACGGTGTTCTTCGACGCCGGGACCGCGGATCCGACCGGCGCGGCCCAGCGGACGTTCTGGGTGGTCGCGGTGATGGTGCTGCTCACCTTCGCGGTCGGGTTCCTGCTGCCGAAGCGGATCCGCGACGTAGAGTCGGCCGGGTAGGCGATCGAGCTGGGAGGCCGCGTGGCTGGGACCGGGTACTTCACATCCGTCGAAGACGTGACGGCGAAGCTCGCCGACACCGGCTACCTGGCCTCCGCGGCCGTCGCCACCACGGTCTTCCTCGCGGACGCCCTCGGCAAGCCGTTGCTGATCGAGGGCCCCGCGGGGGTCGGCAAGACCGAGCTGGCGAAGGCGGTCGCGCAGGCCAGCGGCTCCCGGCTCGTGCGGTTGCAGTGCTACGAAGGCGTCGACGAGTCGCGGGCGCTGTACGAGTGGAACCACGCGAAGCAGCTTCTCCGGATCACCGCCGGCAAGGACGAGACCTGGGACGAAGCCCGCAACGACATCTTCGGTGAAGAGTTCCTCCTGGCCAGGCCGCTGCTGACGGCGATCAAGGGCGACGAACCGACGGTCCTGCTCATCGACGAGACCGACAAGGCCGACGTCGAGATCGAGGGTCTGCTGCTGGAGGTGCTCGGCGACTTCCAGATCACCGTGCCGGAACTCGGCACGATCACCGCCGGGCGCAAGCCGTTCGTGGTGCTGACCTCCAACGCGACACGTGAGCTTTCCGAAGCGCTGCGACGGCGTTGCCTGTTCCTGCACATCGATTTCCCCGACGCGGCACTGGAACAGCGCATCGTGCGGCTCAAGGTGCCGGGCGTCGACGACGCGCTCGCGGCGTCCGTGGTCAAGGTGATCACCGCGCTGCGGGCCATGGAGTTGCGGAAGGCGCCGTCGGTCGCCGAAACCATCGACTGGGCCCGCACTCTGCTGGCGCTCGGCGCGGACAGCCTCGGCGAGGACGTCGTCCGCGCGAGTCTCGGTGTCATCCTCAAACACCAGGACGACGTCGTGAAGGCGGACGCGCGGCTGGAACTCGGCAAGGTCCTCGACTCGTGAGCGGTGTGCCGGGCAGGCTCGTCGAGTTCGTGGAAGCGTTGCGGGAGCACGGGATCCCGGCGGGTCCCAGTGAGACGGTCGACGCCGCCGCGGCACTCGAAGTGCTGGGCCTGGCCTCCCGCGAGCAGATGCGGGAAGGGCTCGCGGCCGCACTGGTCCGGCGCGGCGGTCAGCGAGCCGTGTTCGACGCGACGTTCGACATCTACTTCCCGCTCGGCGTCGGCGCGCCTTCGCAGGATCCCGTCGAAGACCTGGCCGCGTTGCGGGACCGCCTCGCCACGGCGCTCGCCGCCAACGACCAGACGGAACTGACGCAACTGGCCGGGCTCGCCGTCGACATGCTGGGGGAGTACGGCGGCACCGCGGGCACCGGCGGCTGGTCGGCGCATCAGACCCTGGAACGGCTTCAACCGCAGACACTCGTGGTCCGCGTCCTCGAAGCGATCCGCGCGGGCGGCCAGGAGGATTTCACCGACCGGCTGGACCGCGACGACGTCCGCCGCCGGGTCGAAGGGTTTCGCGGGCTTGTCCGCACCGAAGCCCGCCGCAGGGTGGCTGAAGTCCGTGGCAGGGAACGGGTTTCGCGGCATGCCGTCCCACCGGCGGCCGACCGCGTCGACTTCCTGCTCGCCAGCCGCGCGCAACTCGCCGAGCTCCGCCGCGTCGTCCAGCCGTTGTCGCGCAAACTCGCCACCCGGCTGGCCGCCCGGCGAAGGCGGCACGCGCGCGGGCAGATCGACCTGCGCCGGACGCTGCGGCGCTCGCTGTCCACCGGCGGCGTCCCGATGCGGCCGTCGTACCGGAGGCACCGGCCGGGAAGGCCGGAAATCGTGCTGCTGTGCGACATGTCGGGCTCGGTGGCCGGTTTCGCGAACTTCACCATGCTGCTGGTGCAGGCCCTGCGTGACCAGTTCAGCAAGGTGCGCGTGTTCGCGTTCATCGACGCCTGCGACGAGATCACCCACCTCATCGACACCGGCGCCGCCGATCCGGAGGACCTCGGCGCGCGCATTCTCGCCGACGCGGAACTGACCCGCTGGGACGGGCACAGCGACTACGGGCACGCGCTCGGCGAGTTCGCCGAGCGCTACTCGGACGCCGTGGGACCCAAGACGTCCCTGCTCATCCTCGGGGATGCCAGGACCAACGGCGGCGACCCGAACCTCGACGCGGTGCGCGGGATCGCTTCCGCGGCAAGGCATACGTACTGGCTCAACCCCGAGCGGACCGCGCTGTGGTCCACCGGCGACTCCGAGGCGCACGCCTACGCGGAGGTCGTCGAGATGTACGAGTGCCGGAACGTGCATCAGCTGACTCGGCTGGTCACCCGGCTTCTGCCCACCTAGGGCTTCAGGGCGGCCTTGCCGTACGCGTCGGCGTTGCTGAACACTTCCTGCCCGTAGGCGGTGGAGTTGTTGTAGGTCAGCACCGCCCTCCACCAGCCGGCGGGGTCTCCGAGGTCGCCGCCCCGGGCGCACATGTACCGCGCGGTCGTCATCGCCGCGTCGTCGATGTTCTGCGGGTCGGGCGCGGCACCGTCGCCGCTCGCGCGGACGCCGTACCGCTTCCAGGTGGCGGGCAGGAACTGCATCGGCCCGACCGCGCGATCCCACTTCGCGTCGCCGTCGAGGGCGCCCTTGTCGGTGTCGACGACCGCCAGCACGCCGGGGGAGCCGTCGAGCGGGATGCCGATGATCGGCGGGGTCACGACGCCGTCCTCGCCGGCGCGGGAACCGTCATGCCGGGCGTGCTGGGATTCGGTCCGGCCGATCCCGGCGATGGTCGCCCAGGTGATTTCGCAGCGTGGAGTGGTCTTCGCGGTCTTCTCAGCGGCGTTCACGTAGGCCCGCAGCGCGCGCGAGGGGATGTCCGTGTTCTCCGACACCTTCGCGATCCAGGCGTCCTTCGCGGGCTCCGCGGGCAGCGGTCCGGCGTCGCCGGGGATCGCCGAACGCGGGGCCGGTTTGAGCGCGGGGACCTCGAAGGCCGGCTTGACCGGCACCGGCTCGCGGTCGTTGAAGCTGATCACGACCCAGACGGCACCGGCGACCAGGGCGCCCACGACCAGGAGCACGAGCATCACGCAGCCACGCGGGCCGCGTTTCCTCGGCGGCTGCTCCCACTGGTCCATGAGGTCCAGTGTCGAAGGGGACGAAGCGGTCACCGGTTCCACGGTACGTGACGGTTGTGGAGAACTTGTGTGGCCCGCCGCCCGGGTGACCCGGCCCACCTCCGCATTTCGTCCTCTGAATGCGGTACTTGCGCGTGCAACTACCGCAAGTAGAGGACTGACTGCGGGGTGCGATCGCCCCCTTTGCCCGGTTGACAGCGCTTCGGCCGGATGGTGAGACTGGTCCGCGTTAGGAAGGTTTCTTAACGAGGGCTCGCCGCGCCCCTGCTCCACGGAACGCAACGACGCTTCTGAAGGAGGCACAAAAGTGGTACGCCCAAGATGGCGGGCGGCGCTGGTCACGGTGCTCGCGGCCGCCTCGGTCCCGATCTCCGCCCAGGCCGCTTCCGCGGCTCCCGTCCGCCACGAGTCCGAGAACGCGACGATCTCGCGCGGCGCGGTCGAATCGAATCACACCGGCTTCACCGGATCCGGCTTCGTCAACTACGACAACGTCACCGGTAGTTACGTCGAGTACACCGTCAACGCGGCGCAGGCCGGACAGCACACGCTGACCTTCCGCTACGCCAACGGCACCACCGCCAACCGCCCGCTCGACATCACCGTCAACGGCTCCCTCGCCGTCGACGACCTCGGCTTCGCCGGCACCGGCGCGTGGACGACCTGGCGCACCGTGACCACCACGGTGAACCTCGCCGCGGGTGCCAACAAGATCCGCACCACGGCCGTCACCTCGAACGGCGGCCCCAACGCCGACTCGCTGTCGGTCGAGGGCAGCGGTGGATCGAACGACACCGAAGCGCCGTCGGCGCCGGGCTCGCCCACCACGACCAACGTGTCCTGCGGCAGCGTGACCCTGACCTGGCAGGAGTCGTCCGACAACGTCGGCGTCGCAGGCTACCGCGTCCTGCGGAACGGGCAAACCGTTGCCACGACGGCGAAGCCGCCCGCCACGGTGACCGGTCTCACCGCGTCGACGGCCTACTCGTTCACGGTGGTCGCCTACGACGCGGCGGGGAACACGTCCGCGCCGAGCAACGCCGTCTCCGCCACCACGCCCGCGTGCGGCACCGGGACACCGGTGTCCATCAACGGAAAGCTCCACGTCTGCGGCGTCAAACTGTGCAACCAGTACGGCAAGCCCATCCAGCTGCGGGGGATGAGCACGCACGGGATCCAGTGGTACAGCCAATGCGTGAAGACCGCCTCACTGGACGCGCTGGCCAACGACTGGAAGGCCGACATCCTGCGCGTCGCCATGTACATCCAGGACGACGGCTACGAGAGCAACCCGCGCAAGTTCACCGACATGATGCACAACTACATCGAAGAGGCGACGAAACGCGGGATGTACGTCCTCGTCGACTGGCACCAGCTCGACCCTGGCGACCCGAACGCGAACACCCACCTCGCGAAGACCTTCTTCGCCGAGATCGCCCAGCGGCACAAGGACAAGGTCAACATCATCTACGACGTCGCGAACGAACCGAACGGCGTCAGCTGGGCGGACGTGAAGCGGTACGCCGAAGAGGTCATCCCGGTGATCCGCGCCCAGGACCCGGACAGCGTCGTCTTCCTCGGCACGCACGGCTGGTCGACCTTCGGCATTTCCGACGGCCGCGACGAGAACGACATCCTGAACAACCCGGTGCGCGCGACCAACATCATGTACACGTTCCACTTCTACGCCGCGTCACACCAGGACGAGCACTACGACGCACTGGCGAGGACGGCCGACAAGCTCCCGGTGTTCGTCACGGAATTCGGCACCCAGACCTACACGGGTGACGGCGGGAACGACTTCACGTACTCGCAGAAGTACCTGGATCTGCTGGCCGCCAAGAAGATCGGCTGGACGAACTGGAACTTCTCCGACGACTTCCGCTCCGGTGCCGTGTTCAAGACCGGGACCTGTGCCGGGAACTCCTTCACCGGCACTTCGATGCTGAAGCCCGCCGGTGTCTGGGTGCGGGACCGCATCCGCACGCCGGACGACTTCCCGACCGGCTGAGCCCCCGCATTTCGTCCTCTGGATGCGGTACTTGCACGTGCAAGGACCGCATCCAGAGGACTAATTGCGTGAAGAGAGCCAGGCGTCGATCTCTTGGTGGATCGAGCGCTTGAGCTCGGCGGGCGCGAAGGACGCGTCGACGGACGCCCGGGCGAGGCCCGCGAGCGCGAGGTCGTCGTAGGCGAACGCCTCACGAGTGCGCAGGAACTCGTCGGTCAGCGTCGTCCCGGTGACCGAAGGGACGTCGGTGCTGAGCGTGACCACGAGCCCGGCGTCGACCAGCCGGGGGAGCGGGTGCTCCTCGAACGACGGCACGAGCCCGAGCGTCACGTTCGACGACGGGCAGACCTCCAGCGCGATACCGCGTTCGCGCACCTCGGCGACCAGCGCGACGTCCTCCAGGATCCGGATGCCGTGGCCGATCCGTTCACTGTGCCCGACCTCCAGCGCCTCGCGGATGCTGGCCGGGCCGGCGTCCTCGCCCGCGTGGTGGATCAGGTGGAGCCCTGCCTCCTCCGCCTCGTCGCAGATCCCGGCGAACGGCGCGAGCGGGTACTTCTCCTCCCCGGCGAGGCCGATCGCGAACACCCCGTCCGGGGCGTACCGGCGGGCCAGATCGAGGGTGAGGCGGGCCCGTTCGACCGGACGGCGGCGTGAGTGGTCCAGCAGCACCCGCCAGTGGAGCCCGTGTTCCGCCGCCCCCGCCGAGAGTCCTTTGAGGACGGACGCCAGCGGCATGTCCGGCTCGCCCAGCCGCTCCCCGTGCGAAGCCGCCGTGAAGGTGACCTCTGCGTAGCGGACGCCGTCCGCGACCTGGTCTTCGCAGAACTCGCGTGCCACCCGTTCGAAGTCGTCCGGCCTCCGCAGGCAGGAACGGATGAGCCCGTTGTAGTCACCGAACGCGCGGAAGCCATCGAAAACGGGCTGTTCCGCGGGTACGGCGATGCCGTTCGCCTCGCCGATGTCACGGAGCGTGTCCGGCCGGATGGTGCTTTCGAGGTGGACGTGCAGATGGGCCTTGGGCAGCAGAGAAAGATCCCGCATGAGCTCGAATCTAGTGGGCGCGGCCCTCGCCGCGCGCCCCGTTTTCCGGGGGCCGGGTATCCGAAATGAGTGATTCGGCTCGCCGCGGGGAACCCTGGGGGCACCACCGGTCGTTGGGCAGGACACCAGACGACCCCGAGGAAAGGGACCACAGTGCCTCTACTGCGGAAGTTGACCGCCCTGGCCGGCACCGCCGGGGCCGTGCGCGCCTACGTGCGGAAGAACCCCGAGAAGGTCTCCAAGGTCGTGAACAAGGCGGCGACCTTCGTCGACCACAAGACCAAGGGCAAGTACCACAGCCAGATCGACGGCGCGGTGCGCAAGGTCGACGGGATGACCGGGCGGCCGCCGCGACGGCCTTACGAGCACTAGGCCTCCGCGAGCGTCTCGAGGATCTGCTCGCCGTACTTCGCGAGCTTGTTCTCGCCGACGCCGCTGACGGTACCCAGCTCCTGCAGCGTGGTGGGCCGTTTGGTGGCGATCTGACGCAGGGTCGCGTCGTGGAAGATCACGTACGCGGGCACCCCCTGCTCCTTCGCCGCCGCGGCCCGCCACGAGCGCAGCAGCTCGAACACCGGCGCTGCCTCGGCGGGCATGTCGGCCGCCGCGGCCTTCTTCGCGCTGGACCGGGCCGCGGCCTTCGCCACCCGCTCCGGCTCGCGCCGCAGCTGAACCTTCCGTTCCCCGCTCAGCACCTCGGCGCTGCCCTCGGTCAGCACGAGCGAGCCGTAGTCGCCCTCGACCGCCGCGAGCCCCTGCGCCAGCAGCTGCCGCACCACGGCCCGCCACTCGGGCTCCTTCAGCTCCGTGCCGATCCCGAAGACCTTCAGTGAATCGTGCCGGTGCTGGGTCACCTTCGGCGTCGACTTGCCGAGCAGGATGTCGATGATCTGCCCCGCGCCGAACTTCTGGCGGCGCTCGTTCTGCAGCCGGACGATGGTCGAGAGGATCTTCTGCGCCGGGATCGTGCCGTCCCAGGTCTCCGGCGGCGCCAGGCAGGTGTCGCAGTTGCCGCAGGGCTCGCTCCGCTGCCCGAAGTAGTTCAGCACCTGCACACGACGGCATTCGACCGTCTCGCACAGCGCCAGCATCGCGTTGAGGTGGGCGCTCAGCTGCCGCTTGTGCGCCTCGGACCCCTCCGACATGTCGATCATCTTGCGCTGCTGGACGACGTCCTGGAGGCCGTACGCCAGCCACGCCGTCGACGGCAGCCCGTCACGGCCCGCACGACCGGTCTCCTGGTAGTAGCCCTCGACGGACTTCGGCAGGTCCAGGTGCGCGACGAACCGTACGTCGGGCTTGTCGATACCCATGCCGAACGCGATCGTCGCGACCACGATCAGCCCGTCCTCGCGCAGGAACCGCGACTGGTGCTTCGCGCGGGTCCGCGCGTCCAGCCCGGCGTGATACGGCACCGCCGGGATCCCGTTCTCCACCAGGAAATCCGCGGTCTTCTCGACCGAGTTCCGCGACAGGCAGTAGACGATCCCCGCGTCGCCCTTGTGCTCGGTGCGCAGCAGCTCCAGCAGCTGCCGCTGCGGCGAGTTCTTGCCGACGATCCGGTACTGGATGTTCGGCCGGTCGAAGCTCGCGACGAAGTGCCGCGCGTCCTCCAGGTTGAGCCGGGAGGCGATCTCGGCGTGCGTCGCCTTGGTGGCGGTGGCGGTGAGCGCGATCCTCGGCACGTCCGGCCAGCGCTCGTGCACCGCGGACAGCATCAGGTAGTCGGGACGGAAGTCGTGGCCCCACTGGGAGACGCAGTGCGCCTCGTCGATGGCGAACAGCGAGATCTTGCCGCGGTCGAGCAACCGCACCGTCGACTCCACCGAGAGCCGCTCGGGGGCGAGGTACAGCAGGTCCAGCTCGCCGGCGACGAACGCGGCCTCGACCCTGGTGCGCTCGGCGTAGTCCTGCGTCGAGTTCAGGAAACCCGCGCGGACGCCGAGGTTGCGCAGCGCGTCGACCTGGTCCTGCATCAGCGCGATCAGCGGGGAGATCACCACGCCGACGCCCGGCCGCACCAGCGCCGGGATCTGATAACACAGCGACTTGCCGCCGCCGGTGGGCATGAGGACGAGCGCGTCACCGCCCGCGATGACGTGTTCGACGATGGCGTGCTGGTCGCCGCGGAAGTCGTCGTAGCCGAAGACGCGGTTCAGCGTTTCGAGAGCTTCCGAGGTACCGATGTCGGGGGCTGCCACCCGGACGATTCTAGGGGCGGGGTCCGACAGTCCCCGCGCGGCGCCTAGTCTTCGGCCGCCTTCCGCCGTTCGCGGCGGCCGCGCGCGATCTCGGTGGCGAGCGCGTCGAGCGGACCGGTCCAGAACCGCCGGTACTGGTCCAGCCAGCCGTCGATCTCCTTGAGCGGGCCCGGATCCACCGAGTACAGCCGTCGCGCGCCCTCGGCCCGGACGGTGGTGAAGCCGTTTTCGCGCAGGACGCGCAGGTGCTGGGAGACCGCGGGCTGCGAGATGCCGAACTCGGCGCGGACCACCGCGGTCACGTCGCCGGAACTCTGTTCCCCGTCCGCCAGCAGTTCCAGGATCCGGCGGCGCACCGGATCCCCGAGGACGTCGAACGCGTGCATCCGGCAACTATCACGGCCTGGACTTATATAAGTCAAGCGTGCAAGGCCGGGGTCACCTCGCGGTGGCATCGTGGGCAGGGAGACGCCGGAAGGGGAATCGATGAACTTGGCCGAAGTGGTGGCCGACGGGTTCGGCCGCGTCCAGGTGGTCGTGCACGACACCGTCGAGGGATTGAGCGCCGATCAGCTGATCGCGAGCCCGGCGCCGGGCGCGAACACGATCGCCTGGCTGGTCTGGCATCTGACCCGGGTGCAGGACGATCACATCGCCGGCCTGATGGGCACCGAGCAGATCTGGACCGCGCAGGACTGGATGGGCCGCTTCTCGCTGCCCTTCCCGGCGTCGGACATCGGATACGGGCATCGCCCCGAAGACGTCGAGGCGGTCCGTGTCGACTCCGCCGACCTGCTGACCGGGTACTACGACGCGGTGCACGAAGTGACGACGGCGTGGGCCGCCGGACTGGCCGAAGCCGACCTCGACCGTATCGTCGACGAAGGCTGGGATCCGCCCGTCACCCTCGGGGTTCGCCTGGTCAGCGTGCTTTCCGACGACCTCCAGCACGCCGGGCAGGCGGCGTACGTCCGAGGGCTCGTACTCCGCGATACGTAGGCGAGGTGCCGCTTCACGACGGACGACGGGAACGCCGCCCGCGGAAACACTGGTCGCATGAGTACTTCCACAGTGCGGCGACCGCCGATGACGCTCACCCCGCGGTGGCGGAAACTCGTCCTCGTCGTCCATGTCGTTTCCTCACTCGGCTGGCTCGGGATCACCATGGTGAACGCGGTCCTGACCTTCACCTCCGTGTTCACCGACGACCCCCGCCGCCAGCACGCGGCCATCCTGATGATGGACCAGATCGGCGGCTATCTCCTGCTGCCGGTCAGCATGACCGCGCTGGTCAGCGGGATCGTGCTCAGCCTCGGCACGAAATGGGGCCTGGTCCGGTACAAGTGGGTCGCGATCAAACTGGTCCTGACCCTGGTCGCCGCCGGGCTGACGCTGTTCTCGCTGCTGCCGGGCGTCCGCGAACTGGCTGCCGCGGCCGAGTCCACTTTGGACGGCGTGTTCGTGGAGGCGGGGCGCCGGGTGGACGGGTTCTACCCGATCATCGTGTCCACGACGATGTACGTGACCATGACCGTGCTTTCGGTGTACAAACCGGGCGGCAAGACCCCGTACGGACGCCGGGTGACCGCCACCCGGGTTCGCGACCGGCAGCCGGCCTAGAACTGTTCGAGGGCTTCGTCGATCCTCTCGGCTTCGGCGCGCAGATCGTCCAAGACGGTCTGCGCGGCCGCGGTCTCCCCGTTCGCCGTCTCTTCCTCGAGTTCGGCGTCGGCCAGCCGCCGCCGGAGCTCGTTCGCCTTCTCCGTGGCCTTCTCCGCCCGGCGTTCGGCGCGGGCCACGTCGATCTCGGCCTGTTTGCAGGCCTTCGCGAGCTCGGCGGCCTCGCGCCGGAGCCGGTTGAACTCCGCTACCCGCTTCTGCTCGCGCTCGGCCTCTTCGCGGGCCTTGGCGATTTGCTCCTGTTCGGCCTTCTCGGCGGCTTTCCGCTTCGCCTTCCGCCGATCGTCCAAATGCGACACGGTGGCGGGCTTTTCCCGCTCCGGCGCGGGTTTCCGTTTCGGTTGCGGGGTGAACCCGCTGGTCAGCCATTGGTCGCCGGTGCTGTCCGCCCGGCTGCTCAGCCGCCCGGCCAGTGCGAGTGCCGCGACCTCGGGGTCGGCCACGACGGCTTCGAGGGTGGCTTCGACTTCGCGGGCGACCGGCTCGCTCATCGAACGTTCGTCCCGCAGGATCCGGTTCACCAGCTCCTGCCGCCGCCGGGCGAGGTCGCGCAGGTCGGCGCCGGCCAGCGCCGAATGGGCCTTGCGCAGATCGTCGCCGAGCCTGGCCAGCTCCGCCAGCTCGGGGGTGCCCGCCCGGCGGTTGACGATCGAGGCCGCGAGTGTGGGCTTCCGCAGGGCGCGGATCCGCTCGGCCAAAGCGGGATCCCCCGCGGCTTTGGCCTCTTTCGCCCGTTGGTTGCGTACGGAGACGAACTCGGCCGGATCGCCGGCGTAGAGCTCGTCCGCGACCTCGTCGAAGTCCATCGCCCTCCGCAGGGTCAGTGGCCGGTCAAGGCCTGATCGGGTGGCCATGCTGCCGTATGCGTCCGATGATGATCCCACGTGAGTCCGGAGCTTTCACCTTTTCGGAGTTATCCGGCCACACCGGACACCTAGCGGATCGGCTCATCCGGCGACACCCGCCAGATCGGTGAATCCGGACTAACCGGAGCCGGTCGGACCAACGACAGATCGGCACTTTGGAGGTGGCTTCCTCCCGATGGCGGAACAACGATGGTGATCAGGGGGAAGCCATCAGCCGCTGGAGGCACCGAATGTCCGTGACCGAACGCGTTCCCGTTTCACCGCAGGCGAGTTTTCTCGGTTCCGGACCGTATCCGGAACATCGATGGCGGGTGGTCCTCTGGTCCGTGCTGGCGGGCTTCGCACTGACCGTGATCTGGTCGGCGCCCTTTGTGGACAGTGTGATCGGGGACAGCGTCGCCAACACCCTGCTGGGACACGACGCCAAGGCGACCCCGATCGGCGGTGTCCTGGCCGGAACGTTCTTCGCGTTCGTTTCTGGGCTTGCCGGAACGTTCACCGCGTGCAACATCGCCGCTTTCGGTGCCGTCGCCCCGCTCGTCGGCGGAGGTGCCACCGGACGGCCGAAGTTCACGGACACGCTGAAGCCGCTGGGCTGGATCGCCACGGGAATGCTGACGGTTTCCGTGGTGTACGGCGGCATCGTCGCGCTCGTCGGCACCCGGATGCCGCAGTTCTCGACGGCCTCGCCCGGCGGTGGGCTCTCCCCGCGGAACATCCAGTCGATGATCGTCTACGGCGTGATCGGGATCGTGTTCATCGTGCTGGGCCTGGCTTCCGTCGGTATCGTCCGCAACCCGATCGCCGGGCTGACCCGCCGGTTCCCGCCCGCGCCGCTCGTGCTGATGGGCGCGCTCATCGGCGGTTTCCTGATCGGCAGGCCGTTCCCGCTGTTCCGGATGATGTTCCGCAGCGCGGCCGAAAGCCACAACGTGTTCTACGGCGCCGCCGCGTTCGCCCTCCAGTCGGTCGGCAACATCCTGGTGATGGCGCTGTTGTTCCTTCTGCTCACGCACGGTACGGGCGGGCGGCTGCAGCGATGGATGCTCGCGAAGCCCACCAGGATCGCCGTGGTGACCGGCGCCGCGTTGCTGATCGCCGGCACGTTCACGCTGCTGTACTGGGACCTGCGCGTGCTGGGCCGGACGGGCGTCATCTGGTACCCGACGATCAAGTGGTGAAGAGCCGGGCCAGTACCTGCTCCACCGAATCCTGAAGGCACCTCGCCGCGTCCTCCCGGCCGGCGAGGTGCTTCAGCAACCCCTGCTGGAACAAGCCGTCGAAGAGCGCATACGTCGTCGACGGGGAGAAGTCCGTCGGCTTGCCCAGTAATTCCGCGTACCGGGAGACGACCCGCCAGATCATCAGTTCGAGTGTCTCGTCGATGGCGAGCACGTCGGTCTGGAACAGCTTCTCGAACAGGCTCTGGTTGCGCAGGTCGTACCAGAGCCGGTGCAAGCGCGCGTTTTCCCGCAACGTGGCCGCCGTCGCGGCGCCGAAGGCGGTTCTCAGTTCTTCGGCCGTTTCCGCGGCCTCGGCTATCCGGTCGTACCGGGTGACGCATTCGGCCTTGTACTGCTTGACGCAGTAGGTGATCAGCTCGGCCTTGTCCCGGAAGTAATAGTGCAGGACCCCGTGCGAGAACTCGGAGTTCTGCGCGATCTCCCGCAGGCTCGTGCGCGCGTAGCCCAGCTCGGACAAGGTGACCAGCGCCGACATCGCCAGCTGCGCACGCCGTTGGCCGAACCTGTCCATCTGGCGGGTTTCGTCACCGCTGCGGTCCGCCACGTCGGTCACAGTTCCCGGTTCCCGTCGCCTCGGGTGCCCGCCCTCCACGAGCACGTCGTCGGATTCTAGCCCGGGAAAGGGTTTTCTTGCGCCCGACAGAATTACTCGAGCCACTCGGTGATGAAATGGTCGCTTTCGTGGATGTGGACGGCCTCGTAGACCTCCGGCCCGATCACGGCGAACTTGTGCGGGGTCTCCGCGGGCACGACCAGGACGTCACCCGCCCCTCCTTCGCGTTCGGTGTCCCCGATGGTGAACCTGGCCCGGCCGCGGACGACGACGAACGTCTCGCGGTACGGGTGCTGGTGCAGCCTCGGACCGGAACCGTCGACATCGGTCCGCTCGCGGATGATCGAGACTCCGGAGCCGATGTCGCGGCCTTCGACATTTCCCAGGGTTTCGGTGGTCATCCCGCCACTCTAACCCTGGTCACGGGCGCGGTGGGCCTACTCGCCGCGGTCGACCACGAACGTCGAAAGGCCGACGAGCAGCGCCCTGGCGGGCCGGTCGGGGAGGCTGAGCGCGAGGTCCCTCGCCTTGGCGGCGTATCCGTGGGCTTCGGCGAGCGCCCGCCCGACACCGGCGGATTCGCGCAGGAGCCCGAGCGCCTCCTGCCGGACCACCGCGTCGGAAACCGGTCCGTGGCCGATGATCTCGCGCAGCCGGGCGGCGCCTGGCCCCTCGTCGTCGAGCGCGTGGAGCATCGGCAGGGTGACGATGCCTTCACGGAGATCGGTGCCCGCGGACTTGCCGAGGTCGGTGGTGGACGCGGAGATGTCGAGGACGTCGTCGGAGATCTGGAACGCCACCCCGATCAGTTCGCCGTACTGGCCCAACGTTTCGATGGTCCGCTCATCCGCACCCGACACCTGTGCGCCGAGCCTGCCCGCCATCGCGATCAGCGACGCGGATTTGTCGGCCATCACCTGGATGTGATGCTCGTACGGCGCGTGACGGCCACAGTCCTCGAACGGTCCAGTCGTCTCGAGGAACTGGCCGCGCACGAGCCTGCCGAACGTCTTCGCCTGCGACCGCAACGCGTAGTCGCCGAGCCCGGCGCCGACCTGTGCCGCGCAGGCGAGCACGTAGTCTCCGATCAGGACGGCCTTCTTGTTGCCCCACAAGGAGTTCGCACTGGTGACCCCGTGCCGTATCGGCGCCTCGTCCATGACGTCGTCGTGATACAGCGTGGCGACGTGAACGAGTTCGACGAGGGCGGCCGCCGAGATCGCGTCGCCTCGCCCGTCGCTGAACGCCGCCGCGGCCAGCGCCATCAAGGGACGGAGCCTCTTCCCGCCCGCGCGGACGAGATGAGTGGCGGCTTCGGTGAGTTCCGGATGGCCGGGACTGCGCAACACCTCCTGAAGTCTCTCTTCGACCCGGGCGAGCCCGGCGCGGAGTTCGGCGGCGAACTCCGCATGCCGCTCGACGGCCGGGTCCAGGCCGAGTTCCGTGACTATCGTGGTCGTGTTCACGACCTCCAGCATCCGAGCCGGAGGCTCGCGACCGCATGGCGCCAGGGAGGGAGATCGCTCCCTCCCGAGAGGGAAACCGCCCGGTCAGAAGGGCGGCTCCGGGTTTCCGGCAGGCACCGGCGTTCGCTCCCAGGCCCCGTCCGACGGCGTACCGCCCGAACTCCGGCCCGCTTTGTTCACCTTCGCCGTGGCATACCGCAACGACGGGCCGATCTCGTCGACGTCGAGCTCCACCACCGTGCGTTTCTCGCCTTCCTTGGTTTCGAACGATCGCTGTTTCAGCCTGCCCTGCACGATGACCCTCGTCCCTCTGGTGAGGGATTCGGCCAGGTTCTCCGCGGCCTGCTTCCACAGGGCGCAGCGCAGGAACAGCGGGTCTCCGTCGCGCCATTCCCCGCTCGCGCGGTCCAGGACGCGGGGTGTCGACGCGACCGTGAAGTTCGCGACCGCCGCTCCGGACGGGGTGAACTTCAGCTCCGGGTCGGTCGTCAGGTTGCCGATCACCGTGAGCACCGTTTCTCCGGCCATGGGACTTTCCTCCTCGTTTCCGCGTGCGGACCCGGCCGGGCCCGCTGTCGCCTGTGAAGAGGAGACCACCGGGGTACGACAGTTTCCGGCGTCCCGCGGCGGCCGGAGGTCACGAAAGGGTGGTTCAAGGCGAAAAGTACCCTGAACTACCCTTTCGTGCCCCTGCGAGCGGCCGACCCGAGCCGCGCGAGCGCCTCGTCGACGCGGTCCGAACCGACCAAGCCGTAGCCGATCACCAGCCCGCCGCGCGTTCCCCCGTAGCGGGCCAGGCTTTCGACGGCCACCCCGGCCCGGGACGCTTCCGCAACCACACTGTCCACAGTGACCGTCGCATGTGGATTCCATACCGCGCACAGGTGGAGCCCGGCACTCGAAGGAACGACTTCGAGCAGATCGTGCAGCTCGTCGCGGACGAACGCCAGGATCCGCTCACGTCGCAGCGAATACTCCCGGGTCGCCTTGCGCACGTGCCGGGCGAGCAGACCCTCGTCGATGAAGCTCGCCAACGCCGCGTGCGTGACGAGATCACCGTGCCAGTCCGTGAGCTGCTTCGCCTGCCTCAGCGCCGGGCGCAGCGAAGCGGGCGCGACGAGAAAACCCAGGCGCAACAAAGGAAGCAGCGTCTTCGAGAACGAGCCGACGTACAGCACCCGCCCGTCGCGGTCCAGGCTTTGGAGCGGTTCGAGCGGCCGGTCCGAGAACCGGTACTCGCTGTCGTAGTCGTCCTCGACGATCACCGCGTCGTTCCGCTCGGCCCACGCCAGCAACGCCGTCCTCCTGGCGAGTGACATCGGCGTACCGAGCGGGAACTGGTGCGACGGCGTCGTATAGATCAGTCGGGTGCCCTTGGCGAGCGCGCCGACGTCGAGACCTTCGGCGTCCACGGGCACCTTCGTGATCCGGGCGCCGTGGGCGGCGAAGAGCCGCTCGGCCGGGGGATAGCCTGGGTCTTCGACCGCGACCCGCGTGCCGGGTTCGATCAGGACCCGGCCGATCAGGTCGAGAGCCTGCTGCGCTCCCTGGGTGACCACCAGGTCCTCGCCGCCGGCCCGCACGGATCGGGCGGCGCCGATGTGCCGGGCGATCGCCACCCGCAATGCTTCCAGCCCGGCCGGGTCGCCATACCCCGACGGTGGGAGGAGCGACGGCCGCAAGGCCTGGCTGACCAGGCGTCGCCAGGTCCGCAGCGGGAACAAGGACGGATCCGGGACACCGACGCGGAAGTCGAACGCGGGGGCCGACCGGTCTTCGCCGGGCAGGGCCGGAAGGGAACGCCAGCGGGCGACCGGCCGCACTCCGGCGCCCGCGGGAGCGGCGCGTCCCGCCCGTGTCACGGGATCCGCGCTGACGAACGTGCCGCGTCCGACGTGGCCACTGAGGAATCCTTCCGCGGTGAGCCGTTCGTAGGCGACCGCGACGGTGTTGCGCGAAACGTCGAGTTCGCGGGCGAGTTCCCTGGTCGGCGGCAGGCGCTCCCCGGCGCGCAGGCGCCCGTCGAGGATGCCGTCGCGGAGCTGGCGGTAGATTCGCGCGGCCAAGTCGGTGTGCCCGTCGAGGCTGATGTGGAACGGCACGGGCCCGAGCCTATATTGGCCCAACGAGAATGTCGGATATTGGCGCTGGGATGTGGCCAATCCGGCACTTAGCTTGAGCCCATGAAGCGACTGACCTCGGCTCAGCTGATCAGCTCCGTCGGCGACGGCGCCTACTACGTCAGCTCGGCCCTGTACTTCACGCTCGTCGTGGGGCTTTCGCCGGCGCAGGTGGGGCTCGGCCTCACCGCCGGCTGGGCGGTCGGCTCGGTGGCCGGGGTCGCGCTCGGGCAGGTGGCGGACCGTCGCGGGCCCAAGGGCACGGCAGTCCTCCTGGCGCTGGGCACGGCCGCCTCGGTGACGGCGTTCCTCTTCGTCGGCTCCGTCTTCACGTTCGTGATCGCGGCCTGCGTCTACGCCTGCTTTCAATGCGGTCTAGGCGCGGCGAGGCAGGCGCTGCTCGCCGGCCTGGTCGACCCCGCCGAGCGCACGACGTTCCGCGCCCGGTTGCAGGCACTTTCCAACGCGGGGATCGCGATCGGCGCGGCGCTCGGCGGTATCGCGCTGGCACTCGGGACGCGGGAGGCCTTTCTGACCGTCTTCGTCCTCGATGCGCTGGCCTTCGTCGCCGCGGCTGTCGTGCTCCGCAAGGTTCCTTCGGTGGCTCCGGTACCGGCACGGGAGGGCGAACCGTCCGTGGCCGTTCTCCGTGACCGCCCGTACGCGTTGCTGGCGCTGCTCAACATGGTCATGTTGCTCTACATGCCGCTGTTCAGCCTGGTTCTGCCGCTGTGGATCTCGACCAGGACCGCGGCCCCCAGCTGGCTGGTCTCGGCGATGCTCGTGCTCAACACGGCGAGCGTGGTGCTCTTCCAGGTACGCGTGGCGCGCGGCGTGACCGGCCTGCGCAGCGCCTCCCGCTACGCCCGGTACGCGGGACTGCTGCTCTTCTTCTCGTGCCTGGTCTTCTCGTTTTCCGCGATGGGCGAATCCGCGTGGGCGGCGGCGCTGGTCCTGCTTCTGGGGGCCGCGCTGCAGGTGGTGGGGGAGATGGCGCAGGCCGCGGGCTCGTGGGAGATCGGCTTCGGTCTCGCTCCCGAGGGTAAACAGGGCCAGTACCAAGGGCTTTTCGGTGCCGGGGCGGCCATCGCCCGCATGCTCGGCCCGGTGTTGCTGACCGGGCTGATCCTCGTCGGCGGCGCGGCGGGCTGGGTGGTGCTGGGTGGGTTGTTCCTGGTGGCGGGCATGCTCACCGGCCCGGTCGTCCGCTGGGCGGAACGGAGGTCACAGCGGTTCGATCCGGAGGACGGCGGCGCCGGCACTCACGCCGAGCAGACCGTCAGCCTTCGAGTGCCCGCCTGAAGTGATCGGCGAGATCGAGGCCCACGGCTTCTTCGCGGGTGTGCCAGCCGAAGGCGTCGTGCTCCCCGGGATCGAGCACGACTTCGCTCGCGGTCTCCTCGGAGAGCGCGTACACCGTGGCGTGGATCCGCATCGGCCTGCCCGCGACGTCGTCCCAGCTGTGGGTGCCGAGTCCGCCGGTCACGCGGACGGTCAGCCCGGTCTCCTCGGCGAACTCGCGGACCACGGTCTCGTCGGGGCGCTCGCCCGGCTCGACGGTGCCGCCCGGCAGTTCCCAGCGGCCGCCGAGGAAGGACCCCGGCCGCCGCCGGATGAACAGGATCTTCCCGTCGCGGATGAGCCTGCCGTAGGCCAAGTACTTGTCCGTCACGAGCGCATCCTTCCGTACCCTGAATGCTCGTCGAATTGAGGACCGAACCTGTCCGCGATGCCTCGTAACGTGGGCTTCATGGAAAACACCGAGATCCGCCCCTTCCGCCTCGACATCCCGCAGGAGCAGCTGGACGAGCTGCACGCGAAACTGGACAGCGCACGCTGGCCCGCTCCGCTCCCCGGCGACGGCTGGGACACCGGGGTGCCGGTGGCGTGGCTGCGCGGACTCGCCGAATACTGGCGCGACGGCTACGACTGGCGTGCCGCCGAACGCGAGATCAACCGCCATCCGCAGTTCACCACGGTCATCGACGGCCAGCGGATCCACTTCCTGCACGTCCGCTCGCCCGAAGCGGGCGCGACGCCGCTGATCCTCACGCACGGCTGGCCGGGTTCGGTGGTGGAGTTCCTCGACGTCATCGGTCCGCTCACGGATCCGAAAGCGTACGGCGGCGACCCGGCGGACGCGTTCCACCTCGTGATCCCGTCGCTGCCCGGCTTCGGTTTTTCCGGCCCTGTCTCGGATTCCGGCTGGACCATGCCGCGGATCGGCCGGGCATGGGCGGAGCTCATGCGCCGCCTCGGCTACGAACGCTACGGCGTGCAGGGCGGCGACCTCGGCGCTTCCGTGTCGCCGGAGGTGGCCAGGTTCGCGCCGGACAAGGTGATCGGCGTGCACGTCAACGGCGGGCTGACCCCGATGCCGCCGATGTCGATGCCGGAGGAGGAACTCGCCTCGCTCACCGACGTCGAACGCGATCGCCTCAAGCGGATCGAGGCCTTCATGCAGGAGGAGTTCGGCTACATCGCGATCCAGTCGACGCGGCCGCAGACCCTCGGGTACGGGCTCGTGGACTCGCCGGTCGCGCAGCTGGCCTGGATCATGGACAAGTTCCGTGAGTGGACGCATCCGCGCCCGACGTTGCCCGAAGAGATCATCGGCAAGGACCGGTTGCTGACCAACGTGATGTTCACCTGGCTCACCGGCACGGCTGCTTCGTCCGCGTATGTCGGCTACGCGCAGGCGGAAACCTGGGGAGCCGTCGAGAAGAACTCAGGCGTGCCGACGGCGGCGCTGATCTTCGCGCACGACGTCGGGATCCGGCGGTATTCGGAGGACGCCCACACGATCGTGCGGTGGACCGACGTCGATCGCGGCGGGCATTTCGCGGCGCTGGAGGAGCCCGAGATCCTGGTCGCGGACGTGCGGGAGTTCTTCCGGTCCCTCAACTGACGAGGGCGGCCGGTTCCCCGAGGAAACGGCCGTAATCGTCCACTTCGGACTCCAGCCCGGCGATGGCGGACCGCGGAAGCGTGGCGAAGGGCTCCACGACGACCTTCGTCAGCTTCGCGGTCCGCTTGGTGTGCCACGTTCCGGCGATCCGTCCGTCGATCAGCACGGTCGGCGAGATCATCCCGCCGCCGGAGTTGACGCGTTTCGCCTCGGCCGGATCGAGGAGCAGATCGCGGTCACGGAAACCCAGCAGGTACGTGTCGAAGGCGCCGAGCAGGCGCGGGGGACACGGGGGAGCGGACAGCTCGGTCTCCGAGAGGGCGAAGCCGTTGCCGACGGGGACGGGGTCCAGTGCGGTGAAAGCCTTGCGGCAAAGGCCGATCGGGAGCCCGGACCAGGCGCTGAAGTCCTCGGCGGTCGCGACGCCATACGCGGTCAGGTATCGGTGCGCGAGTTCGGTATGCGGTTCGTCCGGCGTGCGGCTCTCGGTGACCCATTCGTCTAGGAGCACGTACGTCGGCTCCGTGCCGACGTCCTGGCCCCGGCACAGCAGTCCGCGGTTGGCCGCGTACGCCAGGAGATGGGGCGGTGCCTGAGACTTCGCGTCGAGCGCGATGCCCTCGGCGGCCAGGCCGTCCAGGATCTCCTGGCGGGTGAGTGCCTTGCCCGGCAAGAGATCCTGGAGTTTCCCGAGCGCGCGTTCGCAGAGTTCGTCGGTGAGGTCCAGCTGCCTGCGTCGTCCCTGCCCCGCCTGGACGTTGCGCGGGCCGAACAGCCGGTTCAGCCAGCGGAGATCCGCCGTCTGCGCGAGATGGAGTGTCTTGCGCATCAGCCAGGTGCGCGTCACGGCGCGGGACGCGTCGACGTCCGGAGCGGTCAGACCCCGGCTACGGGCCCGGATCGCGAGGCGGGCGGCGGGCGTCGACTGCGCCTGGACCGCGGCGATAGAGCCGACCACGGCGGGCACGTCCGCGGCAGGCGCGGTCAGCAGTTGCGCGCGGGCGCGGACGGCACGGATGTCGTTGTCGGACGGCGTCACCCGCTGACGATCTCATGGGCGTGCGCCGGTTCGGTGTGTACGACCGCTTCCGCGAGCCGGGGGAGGACCTCGCGCAGCCGCGCCTCGACACGATGGGCCAGCTGATGCGCCTCGGTGACGCTCAGCCCGGCCTCGACCGACACCGCCAGTTCCGCGCGCATGCTGTGCCCGAACCACCGCATCCGCAGGTCACGGGTGCCGAGCACGCCGGGGACCTCCGCGGCCGCGCGTTCGGCGCGATCGACGTCGGCCGGGTCGACGGCGTCCATCAGGCGCCGGAAGACCTCCTTGGCCGCGTCGCGCAGCACGAAGAGGATGGCGACGGTGATGGCGAGACCGATGATCGGGTCGGCCATCGGGAAGCCGAACGCGACCCCGGCCGCGCCGAGCACGACCGCGAGCGACGTGAAGCCGTCCGTGCGGGCGTGCAGCCCGTCGGCGACCAGCGCGGCCGACCCGATCTCGCGGCCGACGGTGATCCGGTACCTGGCCACGAGTTCGTTGCCCGCGAAGCCGATGACCCCGGCCGCCGCGACCACCCACAGATGCTGGACCGGGCGTGGATCGAGCAGCCGCTGCACGGATTCGTATCCGGCGAGGAAGGCCGAGGCGGCGATGAGCAGGACGACGAGCACCCCGGCCAGGTCTTCGGCGCGGCCGAGCCCGTAGGTGTAGCGGCGGGTGGCGGCACGGCGGCCGAGCAGGAAGGCGATGCCGAGCGGGACCGCGGTCAGCGCGTCGGCGAAGTTGTGGATCGTGTCGCCGAGCAGGGCCACCGAGCCGGTGACCAGCACGAGCGCGAGCTGGGCGACGGCGGTGACGAACAGGGCGGCGAACGACCAGATCAGCGTCCGGACGCCGCGTTTACTGGTCTCCAGCGCGGAGTCGACGCGGTCGGCGCTGTCGTGGCTGTGCGGGGTCAGAAGGTGCCGGAGACGGCTCTTCGCGGACTGGTGGCCATGACTGTGTCCATGCCCGGGCATCTTCCACCTCTGCTGTCATGCTACCTGCGCAGTCATGCAGGTATGCAGGTAGAAGGGTAACGGCTACCCTCCTGGCATGCACGAGTCGGTCCCGGATTTCGAGATGCCCACCGAGGAGCAGGTCCACCTGGCCGCGGAGACGTTCCGGCTGCTCGCGGATCCGACGCGGGTCAAGGTCCTCTGGGCGCTGCTCCAGGGCGAATCTTCGGTCGCCTGTCTCGCGGAACTGGCGGGAGCGGCGCCGACGGCGGTCAGCCAGCATCTCGCGAAACTGCGGCTCGCCGGTCTGGTCAAGGGACGCCGCGAAGGGACGTTCGTCTACTACTCGGCGGCCAACGACCACGTCCGCGGCCTGCTCGCGCAGGCGCTGTTCCACGCCGACCACATCGATCGCGACATCCCGGCACTGCATTCGGCGGGGAAACCCCACCGTCCGGCGGCGCGCTGAATCCGGCTACGGTGGAGCCGTGACCCAGTCCTCGTACCCGGCCGCCCTGCGGTGGCTGTTGTTGTGCGTGGTGGCGCTGGGTCTGGTCGGAATGCATCACGTCGTCGCCGAATCCGGGCACGACGCGGGGCACTCCGCCGTCGCGATGGCGGATCCTTGTTGCGCGGACACGTCTTCGCACGACGACGTTGGCCATGGTGGACACAGTGGACTGCACCTGTGTCTCGCGGTGCTCGCCGCGGCCGTGCTCCTCATCGTCTCCTGGCTGCTCGTCCGGAATGGACGGACGGCGGCGACCTGGAAGTCGCGCCCGCGTGGCGGATCGGCGTCGGGCCGTGATCCACCGCGCTGGAGACCGGTGCCCGAAAGATTGTCGCTTCTCTGCGTGTCGCGGGTGTGACAGGCGGATTCGTCCCGTCCTGACCGCAACCGATCATAGGAAGAACCATGACCAGCAGGAAACTGGCAGGGGCCGCGCTCGCCGCCCTGGCCTCCTTCGCCGTGCTCACCGGATGTGCCAGCTCCGACACCGCCTCCACCGGACACTCCATGTCCACGGTGAAGGCGCCGGACCCCCAGCAGGCCGGCCACAACCAGGCCGACGTCACGTTCGCGCAAGGGATGATCCCGCACCACGAACAGGCGCTCGAGATGGCGAAACTCGTCGACGGCCGCACCGAGAACGCGAAGATCGTCGACCTCGCCGCGCGGATCCAAAAGGCGCAGGATCCGGAGATCCAGCAGCTGACCGGGTTGCTGAAAGGCTGGGGAGTGGCGCCGTCGGGCGACCATTCCGGACACGGCTCGGCGTCCGGCATGATGACCGAGGACGATCTCGCGAAACTCGGCAAGGCCAAGGGCGCCGCGTTCGACAAGCAGTGGCTCGAGATGATGGTCAAACATCACGAAGGCGCGCTCGAGATGGCGAAGACCGCCTTGCAGCAGGGCAGCAACGCCGAGGTGAAGGCGTTGGCACAGAAGGTGATCGACGGTCAGCAGGCCGAGATCACCGAGATGCGCGCACTGCTCGGCTGAGCCGGGACGGTGGCGCCGGCCGGCATCATCCGGCCCGCGCCACCGCCTCCCGGAAGTGCGCGCACTCGGTGAAGTCGTCGTGCTCGCACCCGAGCGCGCAGTCGACGATCGCGAGCGACGCCTGCGCGACCGCGATACGTTGCTCGAGTTCTTCCTTGTGGCGCTTGAGGATCGCTTCGCGCTCGCTGGGTTTGCCGAACATCTCACGGATGGCGTCGAGGCTCAGCCCCGCCTCCTTCGAACGCAGGATGATCGCGATCCGGTAGAGGTCGTTGTCGTCGTACCGCCTCCGGTCGCCCGCTCGCGCCGGCTTGAGGAGGCCGACGGATTCCCAATGGCGCAAGACGTGCGTCGCCAGGCCGAAGCGCTCCGCGACCTCGCCGACGCTCAAGGTGCTTGACTTCATGTCGTCATTAAGTCGGACGATCCCCGGTATGTCCATGTTGCAGCGGCTCGACGCCGCCGATGCCCTGCCGGGAGCCGCCGAACTGCGGGCCCGGACCTACGAACTGCTCCGGCTCGAACCCGGTTCCGCCGTGATCGACGTCGGCTGCGGTGCCGGCCTGGCGGTGTCCGAGCTGTCGTCGCTGGGTTTCCGCGCCGTCGGTGTCGACCTTGCGGCCGAGATGGTGGATGAGGCGCGGCGGCGTTCACCCGATCGGGATTTCCTGGTCGGGGACGCTTACGCGTTGCCGGTCGAAGGTGAATTCGCGGGCTATCGGGCGGACAAGGTGTTCCATGAACTCGCGGAGCCCGAGGCCGCCCTCGCGGAGGCTCGCCGGGTTCTGGTCCCTGGAGGACGGATCGTGTTGTCGGGGCCCGACTGGGAGGCGCTGGTGATCGATTCCTCCTATCCGGCGCTGACCCGGGAGATCGTACGTGCGCGCGCTTCGGTGATCACCGCGCCGCGGATCGCGCGCGGGTTCCGGCGGCTGCTCGCCGGGAGCGGGTTTCGTGAGGTTTCGGTCGAGGGAGTGGTCGGATTCCTCGGTGGGGAGCCGTTCCTGCGCGGGCTGGTGGACGTGGCTGTTCGGGTCGGGGCGATTTCCTTGGCGGAGGGGGAGATCTGGCTGGCGGATCAGGTCGGTGAGGTGGCTGTGCCGCAGTTCTTGGCTTCGGGAGTGGTGTGAGGTGGTCGTTGCCGGAATTCGGCGACAGGGCTGGGTGATGGCTGGAGTCGTTATGGTGTTCTGGCGTGACGTGGGCTGGTTGTTGCCGGGAATCGGCGATGGGGCATCAGAATCGTTGTAGCGCAATGAAAATACGCTAGGCTTCGGAGGTTTCCGGTTATATGGGGTGAGTGTGCACGAGCGTTGCCGTGGTGCGCTGGCCGCTGTCGGAAATCGGCGACGGGGCAACATGCTATCGGAACCGTTGTGCTGCAACGGAAAACTCGTGGGTCCGAAACTGTCGGTGGTCGGTTGTAGTTTCGGTGTGTGGATACACGTAACGCCCTTGTGGCGCTTCTGAAGGAAATCACGTCGGCTGGTCTGTTGGCTGAGGTGAATGCCGGGTTGGATGTGTTGGAGGATCAGGATGCTGTGGCTGTTGCGGTGGCGGCGTCGGAGGGGATCGCGCGGTTGGAGGCGGTTCGGTTCCGGGCGTTGGGGCAGTTGAGCCGGCATCGTGATGGTGCGGCGAGTGTGGTGCAGGAGGTCGCGTTCGCGTTGTCGGTTGTGGATGGTCACGCGGCCGGGCTGGTGTCCACCGCGGAGGCGTTGACCACTCGGTTGCCGTGCACTTTGGGGTTGCTGGATCGTGGCCTGGTGGGTGGTTATGGGGCGTTGAAGGTCGCTGCGGCGACGGCGTGGTTGTCCGATGATGACGCGCGTGCGGTGGACGCGGTCCTGGAAGACCGTCTGCCGGGCCGGAACTCGGATCAGGTCCGGAAGGCGGCGCATCATGCGGCGATGATGGCTGATCGTGATGGTGCTGCTCGTCGGGTGGAGCGGCATCGCGCCGGTCGGCGGTTGTCGATCCGGCAGGGTGAGACGGGGGTCGCGTCGATCGAGGTCGAGGACGGGCCGGTGGAGAAGGTGGCCGCCGCCTACACCCGGATCGACCGCGAAGCCCGCGCCCTGAAAACGGGTGGGGAGACCCGCACTCTGGATCAGCTCCGCGCCGATGTCGCCCTCGACCTGTTGCTGGGTGGTCAGGGTGGGAAGGGTGAGCGGTCCGAGGTGTTCTTGTACATGGATTTGAACACGTATTTGGGGGTGAATGATGATCCGGTGGAGTTGGCGGGGCATGGGTATGTTCCGGCGTCGTTGGCCCGGCGGATCGCGTCCGGGCCGGATACGGTGTTGCGGCGGATCATCACCGACCCCCTCTCGGGGCAGGTTCTGGATTTGGGGCGGGATCGGTATCGGCCCACGGCGGGGTTGGGTGAGTTCGTGCGGGTGCGGGATCGGGAATGCCGAAGACCCGGCTGTCATCGGGTGGCTCAGGCCTGCGATCTCGATCATGCGGTGCCGTGGCAGCACGGTGGTCACACCGCCCACACCGAGCTGGTCGATCTGTGCCGCCGCGACCACCGGTTGAAAGACGAACCCGGCTGGACCTACCAACTCGCCTCCGACGGCACCCTGACCATCACCGCACCCACCGGGCAGAGCTACGACAGCATGCCGCCGCCCCTGCACGAACCCCGCGCCGAGGAACCGCCGTTCTGAACCGTCGCCGGAAAACGACCACGGTGCACGGGTGTGGGTTCGTTGCCGGAATTCGGCGACGGGGGCGTTACGTAAGTTCTAGGCATCTCGTTCGCCGAGCCTCAGGTATACCGCCATCACAGCTCGGGTGGTCGAAATACGGCAACGGCCCGCTGCATGCGGTCCTGCACGACTCGGAGAGAAGCTGCTGTCTGGCCCGGGTGTTGTCCGAAGGATGGTCGGGCGGCGGGCAGGCCCTGGGGTGCGCCGGCGGCGAGAGTGCCCTCGGTGGAGTGCATCGCCGAAAAACGACCACGGGATCCCTTCGCCGGGCCTCGGAGATCCCGCCACGACATGCTCGGGTTGCCAAAATTCGGCGACAGCCGAGCGCATGAGCAGGACCCGGTGCGCCATGGCGCTGCATGCGGTCCTGGGCGACACGACTCGGAGAGAAACCGCTGTCCAGCCCAGGCGTTGCCGAAAAAGGCTGGGCCGCGAACAGACCCTCGCGGCGGCGACAAGTGCCCCGTCAAGCGCCATCGCCGAAAAACGGCAAAGCGCTACAGCACTGGGCGAGTGCCCAGCACCGACATGCCCAGCACCAGCTCGTTGGCCGGATCGCAACCGAGGAGGTCCTCCACCAGTTCGTCGCGAAGCGCCGCGGTGAACGTGACGTTCAGTCCCAGCGCGGTCGCCATCAGGTACACGGTCTGGCTCAGGTGGCCGACGTCCATCAGCAGCACCCGATAGGTGCGGCTCACCGGGTACTTCCATTGGTTCCGCTCGACGACGCTGGTGTAGATCAGCAGCGCGCCGGCGTTCCGGGTCCACTGCTGGTCGCCGGCGAGCGCGGTCAGTTCGTCGTCGTCGATCTTGCCGTCGAGTGGCGTGAGGCGGTGCCGGAAACCGTCGTAATGGTAGGCGCCCCGATCCAGGCCCTCGACGTTCCTCGCGTAGACGTACACCTCTGTCGGATGCCTGGCTCCGCCCGACGGGCTCGTCTTGAAGACGTTCCCGGTGGTGGGGATGTCGGAATGCGTTTCGGGCCTGGTCGGCCGGGCCGCGGTGAGGAGTGCGCTCAAATCGCGTAGCCGCAAGGGTTCTTCGCCGAACTCGCGGACACTCCTGCGCTGGTCGAGCGCGTCGCCCAGCGAGATCGCGTTCAAGGGTTCCGGTGACGGTTCGGGCAGCGCTATCGCGTCGTGCCCACCGGATGGCCTCACCGGAGAAGGCGGAGGATTGACCTTCGCCTTCTCCAGTAAGGTTTTCACCGTCATTTCGCTGGTCGTGAACTCGGTTTCCCGCAAGGAGCGCGTGCCGAAGTGAAACGCCCGCGCGGACGTTCCCCAAGGGCCCCAATCCCGAAGGATCTCTTCTTCCCGTTGTTGCCGGGAAGAACCTTTGACCACCAGCACGTCGTACCGGATCATCGCTCGCGCGATACGGACGAGCCTTTCCCCGATCTCGGGATTCTCGTCCGCGGTGCGGATCGATTCCGGTTCCCGCCAAGAACTGAACCAGCGCAGGACGCGCTCGGTTCCTTCGGCGAGTTTCAGCTGGCGATGGCCGAGGTGATCGTCCCAGACGACGTCACCATCGGACCAATAAAGCGTTCCGCACGAGGAAACCCTGACCAGCATCGAATGTCTTGTGCCCCAGTCCCCAGTAATACTTTCCGAATACTTCCGGTCATTCAGTGTCGCGAGCGGAAAGGAGGCCCGCCGTGCGGCGGCGGCTCGAACCCGCCCCAGGTGCTCTGCGCCTTGTACTCGGCTTCGAGCTCGTACAAGAACTCGTCGTCGTCTTCGTCGTGCATGCCGCCGATCCTCTCCGTGAGCGGTTACTCCGGTCAAGCGAATATACCTACGCCAACAGAGTACCGGAGCAGAATCGGCAATTACGCCGAGTAATCGTTCAGGCGCTGTTTGAGTTCGCGAACCTCGGGGGACTCCGAAATGCCGAGATCGGTGTAGAGGCGTAATGCGAACCGGCGATGACGGTCCGCATTCGGTCGCTCACCGAGAATGTCGAAGGCGAACGCCATCTCCTTGTGGGCGATGGGCAGCATGCTGCGATTACCGGTCGATTCGAGCACTTCGACAGCGGTCGTCAACTGACTGACCGCGAGCGCGCCGTCACCGAGTCCACGCGAATTGATACCGAGGGCGAGAAAGCATTCCGCCTCGAGATCGGGTGATTCGTTCTCCTGGGCCAGCCTCAGCGCCTGGTCGAGTTCCTCGGCGGCTTCGGGATAGCGCCTGTTCTCGGTGTGGATCAGCCCGATCCGGTGCCTGGCGCGGGCTTCGATGAGCACGCTGCCGTGGGCATGGGCGGTCTCGCGGACCCAGCCGAGGTGTTCGATCGCCTCGTCCGACTCGCCCTTGAGCCAGTGGGTGACCCCCGAGTTGCCCCTGGCCCGGCACTGCATCCGGATGTCACCGGTCGTCGCGGCCAGTTCGAACACCTCGTTGAACAGCCGGTTCGCTTCGGTGAACTCGTTGAGCCGCCACAACGTCAGCGCGTACATGTGCAGGGCCTGGTACTCGAGGACCACGTTCCCGGTGACCCGCGCCGCGGACAGGGCGAGGGTCTCCAGTTCCCTGGCCTGCCGGTAGTAGCCGCGGTTGTCGAAGTAGCGCCACACCGCCGAACAGAAGGGCACGAGGTCGGAGTACTGCTGGTGGTTGTTCATCGCGACGGCCACCGGCAGCACGTTCTGCCATTGCGCGTCCATCCAGTGCGCGGCCTGGTCGTAGTCCGCGAAGGACTGTCCGAACTCGCTCTTCGGGACCTCGAGGCCGCCCGGCTCGTCTTCGGAATCCGGGTCGATGAACTCCATCGCGGCCGCCACGGTGCTGCGGTAGTAGTCGAACAGCCGCCGCATCATCGCCTCGCGCTGGTGCTCGGGCTCCTCGGCGAGCAGGAGTTCACGACCGTAGCTGCGGAGCAGGTCGTGCATCTCGTACCGGTCCATCGACGGCTGGCGCAGGAGGTTCACGTCGACGAGGCGTTCGGCTAGACGGCGGGCCTCGCCGAGGTTCACTTCGGCCAGGGCCGCCGTCGAGTGGAGGTCGAAGGCGGCGCCGGGATGATGGCTCAGCCGGCGGAACACGCGGCGTTCGGTCTCGGTCAAGTTCAGATAGGACACGCGGAACGCGCCCGCGACGTCGCGTTCCCCGGCGGTGAGCTCGCCGAACCGGTTCCGTTCGTCGCGCAGCTGCCTGGCGACGAAGTCGAGCGTCCACGACGCCCGTGCGCGCAGCCTGCTCGCGGTGACGGCCAGCGCGAGCGGGAGATCACCGCACAGGCTCGCGACCTGGTCGGCCGCATCCGGGGATTCCCTCCTCAACCGCGAAGGCCCGACGATCCGGCCGAGCAGTTCCACGGCGTCGGCCCGGCTGAACGGTTCCAGCGAGAGCAGTTCGGCGCCGTCGAGGTCCACGAGCCGGGTGCGGCTGGTGATCAGCACGCAGCAACTCGCCGAACCGGGCAGCAAGGGGTTCACCTGCGCCGCCCCGATGGCGTTGTCCAGCACCAGAAGCACCCGTTTGCCGGCGAGGCAGCTCCGGAAGAGCGCCGCGCGCTGTTCGGTCCCGGTGGGGATGTCCGAACCCTGGATGCCGAGCGACCGCAGCAGCGCCTCGAGCGCGGTCCCCGGGTCGACCGGGTCGCCTGCGGGCGAGAACCCTTCGAGGTTCACGAAGAGCTGCCCGTCGGGGAACAGCGGCGCGAGCCGGTGTGCGGCGTGGACGGCCAGCGCGGTCTTGCCGACCCCGGGCATGCCGTCGATCGCGATCAGCCTCGGCCCCGCCGAGGAGCCTGCCTGGCCGATTTCGAGGACGGACCGCAGTTCCGCGGCACGGCCGCCGAACGCGGGGAGGTCCGCGGGAAGCTGCGCGGGGCGGGGGAACAGCGCCTTCTGCGCGTCCGCGTCCTCGCGCCGTCCGCCGGTGTCCATCCCGGCCCGGAGCCCGCCGACGCCGTAGCGGACGAGCGCGCCGTCCGTCATCAGCTCGGCGTCGGCGCGCAGGATCTGCTGGTGGAGCGCGCTCAGTTCGGCGCTCGGATCGACGCCGAGCTCCTCGGCGAGCGCGACCCTGGTCCGATCGAACGTCCGGAGCGCGTCGGCGCCGCGGCCCGCCCGGTAGAGCGCCAGCATGGTGAGGCACTGCAGGGTCTCGCGCGTGGGATGCCAGGCGGCGAGGTCGAAGGCCTCGCGGGCCGCCGCTTCGGTTTCGCCGAGCCGGAGCCTGGCACCGATCAGGAGCTCGCTGGCGGCCAGGCGTTCTTCGTCGAGGCGCCGCGCGGTCTGCTCGATGGCGTCGCCTTCGAGACCGTCGAAGGCCGGGCCGCGCCAGAGCGAGAGCGCGTCCGCCAGCTTGGCGGCGGCCTGGGAGATCAGCCCGGCGGACAGGAGTTCGGCGCCCTGGTTGTAGTCCGCTTCGAAGCGGACCGAGTCGAGCGAGGCGCTGCTGATGACGACGCGGTACGCCGAGCCGGTGGTGACCACGGCGGACCGGGCCACGCCGAGGTCGTGCCGCAGCCGTGCGATCGCGTTGCTGACCTGGCGGACCGCGGTCTTCGGCGGATTCTCCGGCCACATCGTGCCGATCAGGTACGACACCGGGACCAGCCTGCCCGCGTTGACCAGCAGGGCGGCGAGGAGGCGCTGTTCACGGCGCCCGCCCAGCCGGACGGGGGCACCGTCGACCTCGGCTTCGAGCGGGCCGAGAACGGAGAAGCTGAGCTGGGATGGGCTGCCGGTGGGCGATCCCGCCGAATCGGGTAAACGATCAGCGGTCATATGCGACTATGTCGTCCGAGACCGTGAGCGTGCTCACGCACTACCTCCAGTCCGTTCGGCGGCTGACCGGCACCCTAGCCCACCGCTTCGGCCTCCAGCCACATCGGCGCGGGGGACGCCTTACGGCATTCGGCCTAACGGGCGGGCTCGGGGCTGCCCTGGAACCGGTTCGATTCTACGCCCGGCCACTCCTGAACTGCGCGGATGCCCCGCGGTGGAGAGCCGATGTAATTCCGATGCAGGGGCTTGGAAAGCTGAAGGCACAGCTGGCGGGTCGGCGCGACGGGGCAGCGTGCCGAACCGTGGGTAGGGGCTCCGCGGCGGTTGGCCTTCGAACTGGGGGTGGCCAACCGCCCTGGTAGCCCTTTCTTCCTGTCACAGGCTGTTCCCAGCAAAGCGCGGCACACTGGACCAAAGAGGAGTGTGCCGCCATGAGTGCTCTAGGTGATCTGCTGGGCTATCTGCTCACCCTGTTCCTGATCGTGCTCATCGTCCGGATGGTGCTGGACTGGGTCGTGAACCTCGCCACCCGCCCGCCCGGCTGGACCTTCCGTGCCAGGGGGATCGCCCATCGGCTGACCGAGCCCGTGCTGGCGCCGGTCCGCCGCGTGGTGCGCCCGGTGCGGGCCGGCGGGGTCGCGTTCGACCTCGCCTTCACCCTCGTGTTCATCGGGGTCGTCCTCCTGCGGTCCCTCGCGTTCAGCCTCTGACCAGGTGTGATCCGCCGCGATTCCGGGTACCAGCGAGCTGGAGGAGAGGAGTGCCCATGCGTCCGGTCTGGAGCGGTTCGCTTTCGCTCGGTCTGGTGACGGTGCCGGTCCGGCTGTACAGCGCGGTCGAGGACCATACGGTGCACTTCCGCCAGTTCCAGCGCGGAACCGAGGACCGTATCCGGTACCGGCGGGTGAACGAGCGCACCGGCAAGGAAGTCGGCTACGAAGACATCGTCAAGGGTTACGAGCTCGACAACGGCGAGTACGTGGTCGTCGAACCCGAGGAGCTCGACGAGATCGCCCCCGGCCGGTCGAAGTCGCTCGACATCGAGAGCTTCGTCGAGCTGGACGCGATCGACCCGATGTTCTTCGACAAGACGTATTGGCTCGCGCCCGCGAAGGCGGAGTTCGAGCGTCCGTACGCCTTGTTGCTCGAGGCGATGGACTCGTCGGGCAAGGCCGGGATCGCCAAGTTCGTCATGCGTGGCCGCGAGTACCTGGCGCTCGTCCGCTCGGGGGACGGCGTGATGGTGCTCAACACCCTGCATTTCGCCGCCGACCTGCGGGATCCCGCCGAGCAGCTGCCGGACCTGCCGGGTAAGGCGAAGGCACGCGGCAAGGAACTCGACATGGCCGTCAACCTGATCGACGCGATGAGCGACGACTGGCGGCCCGAGGACTACCGCGACACCTACACCGACCGCGTGCGGGACCTGATCAAGGCCAAGAAGAAGGGCGACACCATCACGCCCGCGACCGAACCGGGTGAGCCGACGAAGGTCGTCGACCTGTTCGAGGCGCTTTCGAAGAGCGTGGAGAGCGGGAAGGCCAAGAAGAAGTCGGGGGCGAAGAAGCCGCCCGCGAAAAAGAAAGACCTGTCCTCGCTGTCGAAGGCGGATCTGGACAAGCTGGCACGCGAGCGGAACATCAAGGGGCGGTCGAAGATGACCCGCGCCGGCCTGGAAAAGGCGCTCAAGGCATCGTGACGACACCCGCCGTCGCCAGTTCGCCCGCGATGGCCTCGATCAGCAGCCGGACGTCCTCGGTCGCCGTCGCGTGCAGCCCTTCGGAAACGATCAGCACGTCGGACGTCGTGGCGGAGACCGCGGAGTGCCCGCTCTGCCGGTTCGTCCACCGGCGGGCGTGGGCCTGACCGTCCTCGTCGGCGAAGATCACTTCGCCGGGGTTCGGCTGCTCGACCGTGCCGGCGAAGGTCACGTACTTCTCGTCGCCCCGCGCTGGGCGGACTTCCAGCGAGCCGCTGATCTTGGCGACGTCGAGCACCGCGACCGGGATGGCGTAGGCGACCGAGACCGCGTTGCAGAGATCGATCACCGGGTGGATCCGGGGGAGGGTGCCCTCTTTCCGCAGCCTGCGCAGCAGTGACTCCGACGCGCAGCGGTACTGCGTCGGTTTCAGGCCCATCTTGGCGAACGCCCGCCGCCAGGCTTGGATCTCGGGGAATTCCGATTCGGGCCCGTCCGCGAGCCGCCGCGTCGCCCGCGCGAGGAACTTCTCGAGGTCGACCGGCATTTCCGGGGTGACACCGGTGGCCCGCAGCGTGCCGACGGCGAGGCCGGGGTGAGCGGCGCGGATTTCCGGGTGGTGCTGGAGTCGCATGCTGAACCTTCTACTGGGTGGTGAACGCGAGTTTGACGCCGAGCGCGGCGAAGGAACCGGCGAAGATCCGCCGGAGCCAGGCGAGTACGCGCGGCCGGGAAAGGACGTGGTGCCGCACGCCGGCGGCGAGGACGCCGTACACGCTGAACACCACGAAGGTCGCCAGCATGAACACCCCGCTCAGCAGCAGCATCCGGGGGATCGAACCGGGCTCGCCTGCCGGGACGAACTGCGGCAGGAACGCGAAGAAGAACAGGGTCAGCTTCGGGTTCAGGACGTTGATCAGCACGCCGGAGGTGATCGTCCGCAGGGTCGACGTGGGTTCGGGAGCACCGTCCACGACGATCGCTTCGCGGTCCTTCAGCGTCGCCCACGCCATGTAGAGCAGGTAAGCGACGCCCAGGTATTTGATGATCTCGAACGCCACCGCGCTCGCGTGCAGCAGCGCCGCGAGGCCGGTGATCGCGGCGACCATATGCGGGATGATGCCGAGGGTGCACGCCAGTGAAGCGATGACGCTCGCGCGTCTGCCCCTGGCCAGTCCGGCGGAAAGGGTGTAGACCACGCCGGTGCCGGGCGTGACGACCACGACCAGCGTGGTGATCAGGAAGGCGATGCTCACGAGAGCACTGTGCGCGCTTTTTGGCCCGCTGGACAGAGCCAAAGCCCATGGACTCCACAGGACCAAAGCCCGGCGTGAAGGGTTCACCGGATGGAGTGGCATGATGCACGCTCGCACGTCGACGAGGAAGGCCTTGGTTTGAGCGCGCGCACCTCCCAGGTGGACGACCTCCGGCTGGTGGCACAACCGAATGCCATGTTGTGCTCCGAGCTCTTCGTCCGTCTCATCTTGTCGGATTGGTCCTTGCGGCCGTTGCTCGATCAGGCGAAGACCGCCGCCGCCAGATTGGTGGGCACGCTGGTCGACGCGGCCGATCCGAAGGAGCCGCCCTTCCTGACGCTGAGATTGCGCCTGCGGTCGGACGTGCTGGTCATCGAGGTCGACCACGAGCTGGACGGGCTCCCCGTGCCGACGCCCGCACCGGGTGAGCGGACCGGGGTGGCGCCGAGCGAGACCGGCGGCGTGACCCTCTGGTGCGAGCTGCCGCTGCCGGGTGGCCTGTCGGCCGGGCAGGTTCAGCTGCCGAGGCGGGGCGACCGTCGCACCCTGGTGGACGAACCCGTCTCCGGCGAGCCCGTCGGCGCCGATCCCGAAGTCCTGGAACGGCTCTTGACCCGCTTGAGTGGCTGGTCCGGCTGATGGCCACGAAACGCGTCGCCACGCCGGCCCTGGAGATCGAGTACGAACACGCAGGTGAAGCGGGCGGGCCGCCGGTGGTCCTGCTCCACGGCTTCCCGTACGACGTGCGGGCCTACGACGAGGTCGCCGCGCCGCTCGCGGCGGGCGGGGCCTCCGTGTACGTCCCGTATCTCCGTGGGTTCGGCGGAACGCGTTTCCTCGACAAGGCGACACCGCGCTCCGGACAGCAGGCCGCGCTCGCGCAGGACCTGCTCGATTTCATGGACGCGCTGGGTCTGGACGAGGCCGTCGTCGCCGGATACGACTGGGGCGGCCGCGCGGCGTGCATCGCGGCGGCGCTCCGGCCCGAGCGCGTGCGCGGGCTGGTCTCGGTGGACGGTTACAACGTCCAGAATCTCGCCTACGCGGGCGAACCCGCGCCGCCGGAGTGGGAACGCACCTACTGGTACCAGTTCTACTTCCATTCCGAGCGTGGCCGTCGCGGGCTGGCGGAGAACCGCGACGAGCTGTGCGCCTTGTTGTGGCGCACCTGGTCGCCGACCTGGAGCGGCGCAGACGAGGCGTTCCCGGCCAGTGCCCCCAGCCTGCACAACCCGGACTTCGTCGACGTCGTCATCCACTCGTACCGGCACCGGTTCGGCCTGGCGGAAGGCGATCCGCGCTATCAGGCATTCGAAGACCTGATCGCGGAGGAACCGGCCATCACGGTGCCGACGGTCGTCCTGGAAAGCGGGGACGACGGGATCGGCGGGCCGAGCGCGGAGGGCGACCGCGAATACTTCACCGGGCCGTACGAGCATCGGGTTCTGCCGGGAGTGGGGCACAACGTCCCGCAGGAAGCTCCCGAAGCGTTCGCGGCCGCCGTGGCGTCCCTGCTCGGGTGAGGACGGTCACCCGTCCGTGCGCGTGACGAATCCCGATCTTCGTTTGTCCTTCGGACGTAAGGCATACGATCCGGAGGAGGACCCGATGTCGTTGGGCGACAAGATCAGCAACAAGGCCGAGGAGTTCGGCGGTAAGGCCAAGGAGGCCGCCGGCGACGCCACCGGCAACGAGGAATTGCGCGCGGAAGGCCAGGCGGACCAGGCGAAGGCCGGTCTCAAGGGCGCGGTCGAAAACGTCAAGGACGCCGTCGGCGACGCGGCGGACAAGATTCGCGACACCTTCAAGAAGTAGCGTTCCTTCCGGGCCGGGGCGGCGGATTTCCGCGCCCCGGCCCGTTTTCAGTCGTGCAGGACCACCGGCAGGCTCGTGAGCCGCGTCCCCTGGATGCCGCCGAGGAACGTCTGCCGGAGTTCGCCGTAGGGCACGGCCAGCCGGGCTCCGGGGAAGTCCGTGCGCAGAACCGTCGCCACCGCCCGCAGTTCGAGCTGCGCGAGCTGGGCGCCGACGCAGAAATGCGGGCCCGCGCCGAAGGTCAGGTCCGGTCCCGGTTTCCTGGCCGGGTCGGTGTTGATGCCCTGGATGTCGACGAGCACGGGAGCCCCCGCGGGGAGCCGGATTCCGGCGAGGCCGACCTCCGCGGTCGTGAACCGCCAGAGCGTGAACGGCGCGGGCGGATGCTCCCGGAGCGTTTCGCGGACGAGATCGTTCACGGCGGCGTCGTCCCCGTCCAGGAGCCGCGAGATCAGGAAGCCGATCGAGGCGTCGGTGGTCAGCTGCCCGGCGAAGATCAACGCGAACAGGTGATATCGCAGGTCCTCTTCGGACGTCTCGGGCGGAAGGTTGTCGCGTAGTTCCGTCGCGAGTCCCTTCCGGTTCGGGGTCAGCCCCGCGGCGGCGAGGTCCGCGATCGCGGCGATGGCCTTGCCCTGGGCGCCCGGTTCGGGGTCGGACATGCGACGGCACGCGTCGACGGCGACGTCGAGCAGGTGAAGCGGGATGCCGAGCAGGTCGAGCAGCACGGTGAGCGGGAAACGGGTGGAGAACCCGTCCATGAGGTCGACCGTTCCGCCGCCGAGGCCGGTCAGCAGTGTTCGTGCGATCCGGTGGATCCGGTCGGATTGTGCCTGGATTCGTTTGGCGCTCAGCAAAGGGGCGTGCGCTCGACGCAGGAGCGCGTGGCCGGGGCCGTCCAGCGTGGTGAGGGACGGCTGCTCGGCGGCGGTCTGTTCGAGTCTGGTCCAGCCCTCGGGGGCGAGCGCGGGATCCTTCGCGAACCGCGGGTCCGCCAGGACGTCGCGGGCCAGCTTCTCCTCGGTGACGATCCACGCGCTGCCGCCCTCGGGGGCGGCCACTTCGACGAGGGGGCCGGCGGCCCGCAGCGCGGGGCGGACAGGGTCGGGTTCGGTGATGCCGCGGGTCGTCGCGGCGAACGGATCGGGGAGCACAAAAACTCCTTCATGAGAAAGTGGCTTCATCATGAAGGTATATTTGCGGCCGGTAGGTTGTCAAAGCACGGATCCGAGGAGGGGTGATGGAGGACGATGTCGCGGCGCGGAGCACGTCGCTGCTGGACGGCCTCCGGAGCTTCGGGGCGAGCTACACCGAGTTCACCCGGCGTTTCGCGGACTGGCTCGGCCTGCACGCCACCGACGCCGCCGCCCTGGTGGAGATCCTCTACGCCGAAGACACCGGCTCCCCGTTGTCCCCGGCTCGGCTCGGCCAACGCATCGCACTGACCTCGGGTGCGACCACGAACCTGCTGAACCGGCTGGAGGACCTCGGTTATGTGGTGCGGACCAGGGAGAACGCCGACCGGCGGAGGGTGACCCTGCGCAGCGGCCCGGACATCCAGGGGCCCGCGCGTGAGTTCTTCGGCCCGTTCAGCGCCGGTCTCGCGGCGCTGGTGGCGGAGTACCCGGCGGAAGAGATCGCCAGGTTCGAGGCATTCCTGCGGCATCTGAAGTCCACAATGGACGACGTGCTCGAAGAACAGGGGTAGCCCGGACCAGTCCGAGCCGCACTCGGCACCGAATACCTCCCGGACGTCACGGAACCGCGTAGCCGGGCGTCGGGTGAGGTGGAGGCGGCTTGATGGTCGAGGGAGTGCGGACGAGTCCGCGCGGAAGCGGTGGCACCGGAGCGGAGCCTGCCGAGACGAGTTTGCTGCAACGGGTCGCGGCAGGTGATGAACAGGCGTTCGCCGACCTGTACGACGTCGTGGCGGGACCGGTGTGGGGAGTGGTGAACAGGGTCGTCCGCAACGGCACGTTCGCCGAGGAGGTCACCCAGGAGGTCCTGGTGGAGGTGTGGCGGACGGCCGCCCGGTTCAAACCGGGCAAGGGGAGCACGCTGTCCTGGGTGCTCACGATCGCGCACCGGCGGGCCGTGGACAGGGTGCGTTCGCATCAGGCGGCGCTCGACCGGGACGATCGCGCGGGAAGGCTCGACTTCCGCCGCCCGTTCGACGAGGTCGCCGAGTCGACGATCAGCAATCTGGAGCAGCAACGGGTGCGCCAATGCCTGTCCGCGTTGACCGACCTGCAACGGGAATCGGTGGTGCTGGCCTACTACAACGGTTACACGTACCCGGAAGTCGCGGAAGTGCTCAAAACCGCGCCCGGCACGGTGAAGACCCGCATCCGCGACGGCCTGATCCGGTTGCGTGACTGCTTGGGGGTCGGGCAATGACGGCGGAGCTGCACACGCTGACCGGGGCTTACGCCGTGGACGCCGTCACGGAGGACGAGGCGGCGGCCTTCGAACGGCACCTGCGGGGTTGTCCCGCGTGCGGCCAGGAGGTCCGGGAGCTGCGGGAGGCCGCCGCACGTCTGGGCTCGGCGCTCGCCACTCCGCCACCGCCGAGGCTGCGGGAAGCGACGCTCGCGGAGGTCGCCCGTACGCGTCAGTGGCCTCCGCTGGTCGCCGTCGCGAGCCGGGGCGGGCCGGTGAAGACGCGGATCGCCCTTTGGGGTGCCGCGGCGGCCGCCGTCGGAGCGCTGGTGTTCAGCCTGGTCACCACGACCACCGATCCGGGGGCCGACCCCGCCCAGCGGCAGCTGGCCTCGGTGAACGCCGTGCTCACCGCGCCCGACGCCTCGACGGTCAAGGGCGGCGAACGAGGAGCCACCACGGTCGTGACCTCGCGTAGCAAGGGCAAGGTCGTCGTACTGGCCGGCGACCTCCCGCCCTTGGCGCCCGGCAAGGCGTATCAGGTCTGGCTCATCGGGGCGAGCGGCGTGCATTCCGCCGGGTTGCTGGCGCCGGACGGTCCACATCGGACTCGTCCGGTCCTGGTGGACCTGCCGGGCGCGATCGACCGGGTCGGCATCACCGCGGAACCCGCCGGAGGTTCGCCCGCGCCGACCGTTCCGGCGGTGGTCATGGTGGATCTGGTCTAGAGGACGGTCAGCCGCTCGCAGGCCGGCTTTCGCGCCGGGCACCACGGCGACCTTGCCCGCGAGCGCGTGATCCTCCGGCCACCAGTGCCGCCGCAGGGAACACCCGATGTCGCCGTAGCCGAGCAAGGTCCGGTCGAGCACGGGGCTCACTGGATGCGGGAACCGGCCTTCGAGGAGAACCGGAACTCGATGGTCATCGGAAGCTCGGCGAGATCCAGCGCCTGACGCAAGCGCGGCAGGCCCTCCTCGGTGATCCGCTCGCGGATGGCGGCCACATCGCCGTCCTGCTCGGCGCTCAGCACCACGGCCAGCACCGGCGCGTCCTGGGAACCGCCGAGTGTCGCGTGCGCGGCGTGGACGCCGGGATAGGTCGCGACCTCCGCGGCGAACGGGTCCACCGCGGTGCTCGCGGCCAGCGCGGTGGAACCGGTCTCCTGGTCGAAACGCCAGGTGTGGGACTTCGGTTTGCGGACTGGTTGCGCGATGAGCCAGCGCAGCGCCAGCAGGCCGGCGATCACCGCGACGCCTGCCACGGCGTACCAGGCCCATCCGGGCGGCATGGCGGTGCCGGGGACGAGCGTGGCGCCGGGATCGAGCAGCGGGATCCGGCCGAAATGGGTGCCGACGGCGAACCCGCCGGCGGCGAGCAACACGATCCCGGTCAGCACCAGGAGGGTGCGGTTCAGCCGGGCGGGACGGTTGAGGTCGGTCATGACGCGCTCCTGGTGGCCTTGACGCGGACCCGCACGGCCGGGACGGTGGCGGGGCCGATCTGGGAGAGGCGGTGCTCGATGGCCGCGCGGACGGCGTCGGCGAGCCCCGCGGTGTTCGTCCGCCCGGTGGTGACCACCGAGACGATCTTGCTCCGCTTGACCTTCAGCTTCGCCGCCGAGACACCATCCACAGTGGACGCCGCGGTGCGCAGCGTCGACCGGTAGCTGCGCCGGGAGGCGCCGGAGTCCGTGCCGCCGTCGAGCGGCAGCACGGTGGGCCGTCCCGGGACGATCGCGGCACCGAGGAGGAGCAGACCGAGCAGCGCGACCACACCACCGGCGATCGCCGGAAGCGGGTCACTCCACCGGGTGCCGTGCAGGGCGGAGGCGACGGCGTCGTAGCTGATCCACGGTTTCTCGCCGATGATCGTCTGGACCGCGACGATGGCGGCCAGTACGCATCCGGCGAGCACCACGAGGGCGACCAGCACGGCCGGGACAGTGCGGCGGGGGCGCCGTTTCATCGAACCCTCCTCGTTTCGGTCTCCGTGGAATGCAGGGCCGTGACGGTGATGTCGACCCGCGTGACGGCCAGGCCCGAGAGCTCGCCGACGCGGCGGATCAGATGCTCTCGCGCGCTTTCGGCGGTGGCCCGCACGGAAAGCGGGTACTTCACCGAGAGCCGGACGTCCAATGTGGCCGTCGAGCCGGTGACATGCGCGCTCACCTTGGCGCCCTGGTCGAGGTCTTCACCGCCGACCGCGATCCCGAGCACCCGGGAGGCCGCGCCGCCGACGCCGTCGAGTTCGGTGATCGCCCGTGCGGCGATCCGCTCGACGGCGCCGTCGGCCACGGTCAGGGCGCCGCGCCCGTCCGATCCGGGCGCGGCGGCGGTCATGGTCGTCATGGCGATCAGCCCCTGTCGCGGCCCGCCAGGGCCGAAAGGTCGAGCTTGCCGTCGAGGAACCGGCCGACCAGCAGGCCGAGGACGGCGAGCACGAGCACGACGAGGAAGGCGCCGAAGCCGCCGAACGCGCCGGCCACGCCGAGCACGAGACCGGTCAACAGGCCGAGATGGGTGGCGTTCATGAACGTTCTCCTTGCTGTCGGGCGCGAACCGGCGCCGATGGTCACTGGACGCGGGTGGATTCGGTGTTTTCGTCGGTGTCGTCGTCGCCCGGGATGTACACGTCGGACACGTTGATGTTGACCTCGACGACCTCGAGCCCGGTCATCTGCTCGACGGCGCCGATCACGTTGCGGCGCACCGATTTGGCGAGATCCGCGATCGCGACGCCGTATTCGACGACGATCTGCAGATCGACCGCGGCCTGGCGCTCGCCGACCTCGACGGAGACACCCTGCCCGGCGGACGCGGTGGCGCCCGGGATGCGCTCGCGCAGCGCGTTGAACGCCCGGACGGCGCCGCCGCCCAGCGCGTGGACGCCGGTGATCTCGCGGGTCGCGAGGCCCGCGACCTTCTGCACGACGGTGTCGGCGATCGTGGTCACGCCCTGGGTGGAGACGAGCGCGCTGTTCTCGGCCGGGGCGGCGGAGTTCGAGTTCGGCTTGGCGGTGGTGGCGGTGTTCGTCATCGCGATCTCCTGAAGTTCGGATTCCGTTGCCTGCGGTGGAAGTTCCTTCGCTTCCACACTCCATAGACCCAGCCGCGCGAAGATCGTCACGACACGATCGTGTGGTCTGGGTCTCACTGATCGCGGGTATGTCTTTCGGCCTAGTCCCCGCGGCCGACGACGGCGGCCTCTTTCAGCCTGTCGAGGGTCGTGCGCGCGGAGGGCGACGGGGTTGGATCGTCCTGTGTCCCGAAGGCAGGAGTCCCGAGTGAGCTGGAAGTGCGTGATGCTGGCGATCGCGCTGGTCGCCGCGGGTACCGGATGTACCACGTCGCAAGGAAGCCCGGCACCGGTGACCAAAGTGGACGAACCGGTGCACGAGGCGGCGCTGGCGCCGTTCTACCGGCAGACGCTGGACTGGCGGCCCTGCGACGCCCTCCAGTGCGCGAAGCTGACCGTGCCCGTGGACTACCGGCGGCCCGACGGACCGAAGTTCACCCTGCCGGTGATCAAGGCCGTGGCGAGCCGGCCGGGGGAGCGGCTCGGCACGCTCGTCGCCGGTGCGGGCGGCCCCGGGCAATCCGGGATCGCCATGGTGAAGGACATCGCGGACACGTGGCCCGCCGCGGTCCGGGCACGGTTCGACCTGGTCGGCTTCGATCCGCGGGGGATCGGCGGCAGCGAACCGCGGCTCCGCTGCGACACCGAGGGCGAACCCGCTTCGAAGGCTCCCGGCGGCCTGCCGCTGATCGGTGCCGAGGTGCCGAAGGCCCGGCAATACGCCGAGGCGTGCCTGAAGAACACCGGGGAGAACGTGCTGCGGCATCTGGGCACCGACGACGTCGTCAGCGACCTCGACGTCCTGCGGGTGGTCACCGGCCAGGAGAAACTGAACTACCTCGGCTACTCCTACGGCACGCGGATCGGGCAGTTGTACGCCGACCGGTTCCCGAAGAAGATCCGTGCCATGGTGCTCGACGGCGTCGACAACACCTACCTCGACTGGCGGGCCGACACCGTCGAGCAGGCGAAGGGGGTGGAAGACACCCTGCTGACCTACGCGAAGCAGTGCGCGGCCAGGACGGGCAAGCCGTGCCCTGGCCAGGATGAGACCGAAATACTCGCCACTGTGGACCGGGTACTAGCCAAAGCGGACAAAGCGGGCGAAGGAGACGCTCTTCGCGGGGAGATCTCCGCGAAGCTCACTTTCCCGGCCGACTGGGCGGAGCTGTCCGGGATCATCCTCGGCGCCGATGCTCCGTCCGACGACTCGTCGGACGAACCCGCCGACGAACCGGAGGCCTCGACCGACACGACCGACGCGCTCACCGTCGTCAACTGTCTCGACCGTGCCCATCCCACCGAGCTGGCCGCCTACGAGGACGCCGCGCGAGAGCTCCGCCGCGTTTCCCGGCTTTCGTCCGGCACGGAGGCGCTCGGCTGCGCCTTCCTTCCCGCCGGAGCGGCTCCGTCCCGGACGATCCGGGCGGACGGCGCGCCGCCCATCCTGCTCGTCGGGACCACGAAGGACGCCGCGACGCCGTATGGCTGGGCGCGCCGGCTGCCGGAAAGCCTCAAGTCCGCGGTGCTCCTGTCCAATGAGGACGTAGGACACGCCGTCTACGGCGGAGGATCGTCCTGTGTGGACGATGCCGTCAGCCGGTATCTGGTCGACCTGGCGCTTCCCGCCGCCCCGGCCCGCTGCGCCACCGGACCCGTGTGATGCTGGGCGGGTGAAGATGGCCGACCGGCGGCTCGGCGCCGTTCTCGGGGAGGTGCTCCTCGCCGGATTCGTCGCGGGCGTGACGATCTTCCTCGCCGACCTGCTGCCCGCGTGGGGCTGGCCGGAGGTGTTCTCCCCCTCGGCGCCCGTGCTGACCGCGGTGATCGCCTGCGCCGTCGTGCTGATGCTGCTGCGCCGCCGGTTCACGGTGTCCGCACTGCTGGCCGCGACGGTGCTGTTCGGGCTGTACCCCGCGACTGGCGTCGCGCTCGCGGTCGTCGCGCACACGGCGGGGACCCGGGGGCGGAGGTGGCCGCTGTTCGGCCTCGCGGCACTGCTTCCGGCCGCGGTCGTGCTGCTCACCCAGCCCGCCTTCCGCTGGCAGTACGTCCTCGTGGTGATCGCCGTTTCGACGGTCTCCTGTCTCGTCCTGCCCGCGCTGGCGGGCGCGATGCAGGCGCAGCAGGCCAGGCTGGTGGTGGCGTTGCGGGATCGCGCCCGGCTGGAGGAACGTTCGCGGCTCGCCGAGGAGATGCACGATCAGCTGGGGCACCGGCTCAGCCTCATCACGATGTTCTCCGGCGCGCTGGAGGTCGCCGCCGAGGACAAGGATCCCGAGTTGCGGCAGGCTGCCGGGCATGTCCGGTCGACGGCCAAGCTCGCGCTCGAAGAACTGCGGGAGTCCCTCGGCATCCTGCGGCCGGGCGGGGAACCGGCCGAACCCGCCGAAGCCACCGAGGCCGCCGGTACGAAAGCGGACATCGCGGACTTGGTGGCGGCGTCGCGCGACGCCGGCCTCGACGTGGCGTTCGACTGGCGTGGGGCCGACATCGACGGCGTCCGGCCCTCGGTCCGCCGGGCCGTGCACCGCGTGGTGCGGGAAGCGCTGACCAACGTGCACAAGCACGCCGCCGCGGCGTCCGTCACCGTCGGCGTCGACCACGGTCCCGACCTGGTGAAGGTCGCGGTGCGCAACAGCGCCGAGCAGGCCCCGGCGGAGCGGCTCCCCGGCACCGGACGCGGGCTGACCGGCCTGCGCGAACGGGTCCGTCTCCTCGGCGGCGTGTTCACGGCCGGGCCGGATCCGGAAGGCGGTTTCGCCGTCACGGCCGGCCTGCCGCTGCGGGCGGACGCACCGATCGCCGAAGCGACGGCCGAGGAGCGGCCGAGCCGGATCCAGTCCGGTCTGCTGCTCACGACCGGTCTGGCCGCTGTCGCCGCGTTGCTGCTGACCACGCTGGCCTTCGTGCCGCCGCTGACGCCCGCCGACGAAGAGGATCCGCTCGCCAGTGTCAGGATCGGGATGACACCGCAAGAGGTCGAGGAGTGGTTCGGCCCGAACGAACCGTCGGCGCAGGTCGCCGCGCAGGGGCACGAGCCGCCGATACCCGAGGACACCTACTGCCTCTACACGGCGGCCGCCGATCCGCCCGACGCGGAAACCGCCGCCATCTTCCGGTTCTGCTACGGCGACGACGGGCTGGTGGAGAAGACCTGGTTCGAGGTACCCGTACCGAAAGAGGAGCAATGATCCGGGTTCTGCTCGCCGACGACGAACCGCTGCTCCGCGCCGGCGCGCGGCTCCTGCTGAACCAGGCGGGCGACATCGACGTCGTGGCCGAGGCCTCGGACGGCGCGGAGGCGATCGACGCCGTCCGGCGGATCACCGTGGACGTCGCGCTGATGGACATCAGGATGCCCAGGATGGACGGGCTCGCCGCGGTGGAGGAGATCGCCCGCGACGTGCGGGTCATCATGCTCACGACGTTCGGTGACGAGGCCTACGTGGCCCGCGCCCTGCGCGCGGGAGCGGCCGGGTTCCTGCTCAAGGACACCGATCCGGTGCAGCTCATCCAGGCCGTGCGGTCCGCGGCCGACGGCGAGGCGGTGCTGTCACCCCGGATCGCGAAGCAGGTCATCGACCGGTTCCGCGACGCCGACGCGGCCGACGCCGACAGGGCCGCGCGTGCCAGACGGAGGATCGAGGCGCTGACCGCCAGGGAGCTCGACGTCCTGGTGCGGGTCGGGCGTGGGCTGGGCAACGCGGAGATCGCCGAGGACCTGCGGCTGTCGAACGGCACGGTGAAGATCCACGTCAGCCGCATCCTCGCCAAGCTGGCCTGCGCGAACCGTGTCCAGGCCGCGATCCTCGCGCACGACGCGGGCATCCTGCGCGACTGAACGGACCTCTGGTCTTCGCATGGTTTCTCTGTTAGGAAAGGTTCCTAACTAATAGGAGGCGATGTGCGCGGACGTGGTCTGGCGGCGGCGACGGTGCTGGTGGTCCTGTGCGGTGGCTCGGCCGCCGTCGCGGACACGACGACGGCGGGGTCCGGGGCGCGCTCGGCGCGCAACATCATCTACATCCAGGGCGATGGCCTCGGCCTGGGTCAGCGAGACCTGCTCCGCTTGGCGCTCAAGGGCAAGAACGGCAAGCTGGCGATGGACGGGCTCGCGGCCACCGGCCTCGTGCGGACGTCCTCGGACGACCCCGACGAGATCGTCACCGACTCGGCCGCCGCGGCCACCGCCCTCGCGACCGGGCACAAGACGCGGAACGGCGCCGTCGGGGTGGACGCCCACGGGCGCCCGCTGGAGACGATCCTCGAACGGGCGAAACGGGCGGGGAAGTCGACCGGTCTGGTCACCACCGCGCAGGTGACGGGCGCGTCGCCGGCGGCCTTCGCGGCACACGTGTCCAGCCGGGACTCGCAGAGCGACATCGCGAAGCAGTACATCGAGAACAGCCGGCCCGACGTCCTGCTCGGCGGCGGCGAGGACTGGTGGTACCCGAAGGGGAATCCCGGGCTCTGGCCGGACAAGCCGGGGGAGGAGAGCCGCAGCCCCTACGGCAACCTGGTCGAACGCGCGCAGCGAACGGGCTACACCTACGTGCGAGACGGCGACGAGTTGCGGACCACGCGCGCGAACCGGATCCTCGGTCTGTTCGCGAACGAGGACATGGTCGACTACGGCCCGGACGGTGTCGGGAAGTACGCGCCGCGGGTGCCGCTCCAGCAGATGGCGCGCAAGGCGCTGGACATCCTCGCCAAGAACCCGCGCGGTTTCTTTCTGTTCCTGGAGGAAGAGGGAACCGACGGGATGTCGCACGAGAACAACGCGCACGGCGTGATCGACGCGGGCCGCGCGCTCGACGCCACCGTCGCCGAGGTCATGCGGTTCGTCCGCACGCATCCCGGCACGCTGGTGATCATCGGCGGCGACCACGAGACCGGCGGGCTGGCCATCGAGAACTACGACGCCTCCGATACCGACCCTGATCAGGACGGGCCGTTCGACGTCCCGGGTTCGAAGCTCAAGTTCACCGTCGACTGGACGACCCACGACCACACCGGCTCCGACACCCCGGTCACCGCCGAAGGCCCCGGCGCCACCCGATTGGGTGGCACGGCCGAGAACACCGACGTCCACTGGGTGATGCGGGCGGCAAGCGGCCTCTGAACCGGAAAAGGCCACCTCCGGCGACGGAGGTGGCCTTTTCCGGGCGTGGAGGTCAGCCGATGCTTTCGACGACCGCCTCGGCGACCGCCTTCATCGTGGTCCGGCGGTCCATCGCGGTGCGCTGTATCCAGCGGAAAGCGTCCGGCTCGGTGAGCCCCTGACGGCTCATCAGCAGCCCCTTGGCGCGGTCGATGACCTTACGCGTCTCGAGCCGGTCCGTGAGGCCCGCGACCTCGGACTCGAGGGCCTGGAGCTCGGCGAACCGGCTCACGGCCAGCTCGATGGCGGGCACCAGGTCGCGTTTGGCGAACGGCTTGACCAGGTACGCCATCGTGCCCGCGTCCCTGGCCCGCTCGACGAGGTCGCGCTGACTGAACGCGGTCAGGATGACGACCGGCGCGATCCGGTCGCCGGTGATCTTGGAGGCGGCCTCGATCCCGTCGAGCTTGGGCATCTTGACGTCGAGAATCACCAGGTCGGGCTTCAACTCGGTGGCCAGGTTGATGGCCTGCTCGCCGTCCCCGGCCTCACCGACCACCTCGTAACCCTCTTCACGGAGCATCTCGACGAGATCCAGCCGGATGAGGGCCTCGTCTTCGGCCACGAGCACCCGCCGCTGGGGTGCGGCGACGGCACCATTGGCCTCGGCAGCCTGCTCGGTCACCGGGGTCCTCCTGAAGGTCGTCGGGCAGTTCGGTCCGCGGTCTGTCCGCGAACCTGAAGCCTACCGGGAACGATCCAGACGGCTAGATGGCGTTCACCACGTCAGACGGGCATCACACCCCGGGCCCGGCGGAAGGCGCGCACCCGTGATCCCGTAAAGTTCACCGGGCACCGCCCCCGTAGCCCAACTGGCAGAGGCAACGGATTCAAAACCCGTCCAGTGTGAGTTCGAATCTCACCGGGGGCACGCGGAACGACCAGCCAAAACCGGCCCCTCACCAGGGAAAACCAGGTGAGGGGCCGGTGTCGTGTTGTCCGGCTGAAACCGATGTCCTACGGGTGGCCACCCCCAATACGCCCCCAAGTTTCGCGGCACGCGGCATAAGGCGGCGTCACTGGTCCTCATCCATGCTCTCCGTCCAGCCCAGGGCTTGCTCGATCCGTTGATGTGCGGCGGATTCCAGTCCGGCGATCACCTTGGCGTAGATCTGGTGCAGTACCGCCACGGAGTGCCCGGCCCATTCGGCGCACTGGGTTCGGAACGCCGCCCGTCGCGTTGTCCCAGACCCTCGCAATCGTCGACTCGGCGAGATCTGCACCGACCGAAACAGTCGTCCGTGCCCCGCCACGCCCTGCTTCGCCAGGTGCGTGTGGAGGATCGCGCTGAGCGGCGGGGGTGATGGCACGGTGCGAACCTCGCCTCTACCGCGTTGCTGGAGCTGCCTACGGTCACGCCGGCCACCAGAATCGGCCCACGCGGCACCGGCGATCGGTGCCGTCTCGGACAGGAGCAGTTCGCCCCATCCACGCTCTGGCAATTGGAGATCCTGTTTGGACAGCATGGCGGCCTCTTCCGGCCGAAGCGCCGCGTAGTACATGACCGCGAAGAAGTACGTCGGCCTGAACGAATGGGGCATCGGCTTGATGGCGGCGCTCGCGATGCTGATCGGGTCGGCGCTCGCTGGTCCGGTCGCGTCCGGGTCTCAAGCTTGACGGTCGTCGACCGCTCCAGGAGTGATCAGCCCGGTCTCGTAGGCGATCGTGACCAGCTGAGCCCGGTCCCTGGCGCCGAGTTTGCCGAGCAGCCGCCCCACGTGGGTGCGTGCCGTGGCAGGGCTCATGAACAAGCTCTGCGCGATCTCCGCGTTCGACTGCCCGGTACCAACCTTCGCGAGTACTTCGCGTTCCCGGTCGGTGAGCACCTCGAGCCTGCCTGCCGAGCGCAGGCTGGGTGCCGCCGCCGCGGCCTGCATCACGCGTTTGGTCACGGCGGGCGAGAGCAATGCTTCGCCGCGGGCCACGATCCGCACCGCGTCACGCAGATCTTCGGGGCTGGTGTCCTTCAGCAGGAACCCGGCCGCGCCGGCGCGTACCGCGTCGAGGATGTGCTGGTCCGTGTCGAACGTGGTGAGCACGATGACCTGCACGTGCCGCAGGTCCGCGTCGGCGACGATGCGGCGGGTCGCCTCGATGCCGTCACCGCCGGGCATCCGGATGTCCATCAACACCACGTCGGGTCGGTCCCTGGTGACAAGGTCGACCGCCGAATCCGCGTCGGCGGCGTCACTGGCGACGGTGATGTCGTCGGCGCGCTCCAACAATGCGCGGAGCCCTTCACGGACCAGAGGTTGGTCGTCGACGATCAGCACCCGGATCATGACGGCGTCCGTGCGGGAATGCGGGCTTCGACGACGAACCCTTTCCCACCACGCGACCGCGCGTCCAGTTCGCCGCCGAGCAGGGTCAGCCGCTCCCGCATGCCGGCGATGCCCCAGCCTGCCCTCGGGGCGTCGGCGGGAGCCCCACGGCCGTTGTCCATGATCCGAATCACCAGGGTGTCCTCGCTGTAGTCCAGTTCGATCAGCACGGTAGTGGCGTCGGCATGCCGCAGCACATTGCTGAGTGATTCCTGGACGACGCGGTACGCGGTGGCGTCCGCGATCGCGGACAGGGGCACCGGCCAACCGAGCGTGCGGACTTGGGCGTCGAGTCCGGCCGCGGTGGCGGTTGCGACGAGGGTATCGAGCCGGTCGAGGCCCGGAATGGGGGCGTCGTCGGCGCTCTCGGGCTGACGCAATGCGTGGAGCGTGGCCCGCAACTCCTGGTTGACATCCCGGCACGCCGTGCGGACCGCGGCCAGCGAACGGTCCGCGGTCTCGGGATCGTCCCGCAGTGACTCTCGCGCGACATCGCTGTGAAGGGAGATCACGGACACCGTATGAGCGAGAAGGTCGTGCAGTTCTCTCGCGATCCGCAAGCGTTCCTGCTCGACGCGTCGAGCTGCTTCGCGCTCTCGTTCGAGTTCGGCGCTGCGGGCTTGTTTGACGAGTTCGGCGCGCCAGCCGCGGCGTGACCGGACGCTGTCTCCCAGCGCGACGACCGCGGCCATCAGCGCGGCGGAGGTGGGTACCTCCAGGCCGAGCACGTAACTCAGGTCGTCCCCCTGGCCGATCCGCACGGCCGTGGAGATCACCAGCAAAGCCGCGGCTGTGCCGACGGCCCAGTACAGCCGGCCGTACTCGGCTGCCGAGAAAAGCGCCGCGGCCACCGGGACGGCGAGGCCGATCGGGGGGTAGGACAATGCGTAGTAGGCGAGTAGGGCGGCCGCCGTGATGGCCAGGGTCGCCACTGGCCAGCGTCGGCGTACCAGCATGAGTGCGCCGAACAGGGCTCCGAACGCATAGGCCGGCGGTCCAGGAGCGGACGGACCGCCGAAGTTCGCGGTGATGGCGGTGCCGACCGCGACCAGGACGAGCATGCCGAGCCCGGTGTCGATCGCGAGTTGCCGCCGGTCACCGGCGGTAGACGGGGTGTGGATCGCGCTCCTCCTGACCGGTTGACTACCTGTGACGGAATGCCGGGACTGCCTTGACCAGTAGCCAGGCCGCGGCGCCGGTCCCCGCACCCATCAACGCCCCGGTGAACAGGTTGCTACCGAAGGCAAAGATCCGCAGCACCACAGCCTCGCCCGCAGGCGACAACGCTTCACCGAGGTTGCCCCCCAGCCGGGGCGGGACACCTGCGAACGCCTCTGTCCACAGGATCTGGTGAGTGATGCCGAGCAGGATGCCGTAGAACAGGCCCACCACGAAGAGGGATACAAAGGGGTTGGGCACCCGTTTCCACAGCACGTACGCGACCCAGATCGCAAGGGGCAGGAACACCAGCAGACCGTTGACCAGAGGGCTGACCAGGGAGAGATCGTGGCCGATCACCCTCGGAACACCGAGGGCGGCGAGCCCGACGAGCAGCGGGAACGGGATGCCGGTCGACCGTTGTGACTTTTCGTTCATGCCGGGCTCCCGGCGAGCGAGCGGTCACGGTGGGCGCGCAGAAGCCCGACGAACGCCAAGGTCGCGGTCACCGCGCTCATGCCGAGCCGAAACCAATGGCCCGTTTCGAATTCGACGGCGGCCTGTCGTAAAACGTCTGCCGTGTGCACGGCAATTCCCTGGTCGAACATTATCGTGTTGCGCGGCCAGAAATACATCATCGAAAACAGCCATTCGCCGATCACCAGCGTGCCGAGGCTCGCCGCGACCCACCACCTGGCCCGCCTGATCCGCCACAGCGTCACTACGGCCGCCACCGCCGCGGCCGCGGTGGCCAGGCCCAACGGCGGGAAGAAGTCCGCCGGCCCGGTGACCGCGAAGAACTTTACCGACTCGGTTAGTGAGGCGGGAACGTCGTGAAAGACGTTCGGGTAGATGACGAGGGTTTCGACGGCGATGCCACCGAAAGCGACCATGGCGATCCATACGTACGCTGCCGAAATCGTAAAACGAGTCGAGCCCATTCTTGCCGTATCTCCGTTCAAAGTAAGTGTGGGGCTCCATTGAAGTTACGGTCCGGTTCGGGATTTCACATCCGCTTACGCGCTCATAGCGCCTACGCATCTCGACGTACCTACTGGCACCTGTGAGTACGTCCCGCTGGAACCCTATTGACTCGTCCTGATGGGTCACTGCTGCCTTGTCCTGGCGGGATGCTCGACGACGTCGCCCTTCGCCGCGTCCCTGACCACGGCAGTGCCGGAGGTGAGGAGCAGCACCGAACAGGCTGCGATCGATGCCCTGGAGAACGTCCACGCCGCATTGACCAATAACGTCGACCGCGCGGCGAAGATCCCGGCCGAGGTCCTGGCGGCGATCTTCCAAGCCGTCGTGCTTCGCGACGACGACGCCGAACCCGCTGACACCGCGCCGGTGACACGCAAATGACACGCGACAGAGCCAGACTTCCTCGACTCGGCCACACGTCTTGAATCGAACCGGAGCAGGGAAGCGGGTCATGGCACTTCGGAGTACGGAACGGCATGAATCGGTGCGGCCATGTGGTGGCGTGGAACGCCAGCCTCAAAGGACTGAGCCGTGGTGAGGCCGCCAGTGCTGTTCCTGCACGGTGTCTTCGGCAGACCCGCGCTGTTCCAGCCATGGGTGCGGTTCTTCGAGGACGCCGGATTCACAGGATGAGCTGACCCTGCGCGGCGAATCGGCGAAACGCACCGTGCCCGGAGACCCCGTCCTGCTGGAACGACTGATCGCCAACCTGGTGCACAACGCGATCAAGGACAACCACCCGGGCGGCTGGGTCGAGGTCGTCGTCGGCGACGAGCCCGCACTGAGCGTGCGCAATTCCGGCGAACGCGTGCCGACCGAGTCGGTCGACTCGCTGTTCCAGCCGTTCCGCCGCCTGATAGCCGACCGCACGAACCATCGCGACGGTGCCGGGCTCGGACTGTCCATAGTGCACTCGATCGCCGCTGCGCATCATGGCCGGGTGTCCGCCGTTCCCGGCGAGGACGGCGGTCTGCGGGTCGACGTGGTCCCTGCCCTGGCCCGGATACCTGGTTCAGGATTCGGGGTACGCATACAAATCCTCGCCGGTCTCGACGCTGAACTTGCCCCGGCGACATATGTGCGCAGCAGCTCTCGTGACCCGGCAGGCAGGTGGGGCCTCCCTTGAGGGGACCTCGATGGCCAGCCCCAGAAAGACCCTTGCCTCGGGTCATGCACCGCCAGACGTTTTCCCCACGGAGCCACAGCGCTGGGACGAAGGTCGGCTCATCCACAGGCAAGATATGTCGCAACCACGTCGCCCAACGCAACCACTCGACTGCGACCCGTCAAGCCCGTGGGCGAGCCCGGCCGGTCGCCGCAGCCGACATGGCACGAGTTTGAGATTGATCTTGGGTGACATCGCCGTGAGATATTCCGGAGTCCGGCAGAGCTGGTCGCAGGATTACCGGACATCGGAGTGGCTCTGCGAGGCCTGCTTCGTATTCCCGGACGTGATGGGGTGCGGGCGCTGATCGAGCCTTTGCCTTGCCCGGCAGGTCGCAGAGGACAAGGCGGGCGAATACGGGCTGCGGCCTGATACTTGCTCCCCTCGCCCAGGGGGCCGCCGAGGTCGGCGCCGATCAGCTCCGGACCTCCGGGGCCTTGAGCAGGTAGCAGCGCTCTGGTCCAGTCTGTACCGCTCGATCGCGGGTCGACGCGCCGTTCATGGGGAACGCGCTCGCCGATGCCGTGTTTCGATCCGGCGGCAGGCAACGCCGGTACCCCGGCTTCCGCATGGCACAATATATCGGTTCGCGATATATTGGGTTCCATGGCAGGTCGAACGATGACGGAGCAGGCGTTCTTCGTCCTCACCGCGCTGGTGGACACGACGCGTCACGGGTACGGGATCGTGGGCGAGGTGAGCGATCTTTCGGACGGCCGTGTGCGGCTGAAGGTCGGAACGCTGTATGGCGTGCTGGACCGGCTGGTCGCGGACGGCCTGGTCGAGCCGGACCGGGAAGAGGTCGCCAACGGGCGGCTCCGCCGGTACTACCGGCTGACCGAGACCGGGCGCACAGCCCTCGCGGCCGAGGTCCAGCGGCAGGCCTCCAACGCCCGTGCCGCCTCGGAACGGCTGCGCGCGTGGCGGCCCGCGGACACCGGGGGCCTGGCATGAACCGCCTGGAGGACCGATACCGGCGGGTTCTGCGACTGCTTCCCGCCTCCTACCTGCAGGCGTGGGAAGAGGACATGGTCGCCACTTTCCTGCAGAGCGAGCAACCCGAGGACGCCGAAGACGCGGAGTTCGCCGCCGACTACGGTCGGCCGAGCCTGCCGGAAGTCGCCAGTGTCGTGGCATTGGCGGTGCGACTGCGGCTCGGGGGTGACGGCTCGCCGCCCCGTTACCTCGCCTGGGGTGAGACGGTGCGGCGGCTCGCGCTGGTGGGGCTGCTCGTGCAAGCGGTGGCGGCTCTCGCCGGTCTGGGGGCGGGCCTGTGGTCTCCCTGGGTGACGAACGTGGTGGCCGTCGATCAGGTCGCCGACGTGCAGGCCCTGCTCGGGTTGGTGTGGGTGGCGGCCTATTTGTCCCTGGTGACCGGGCGATGGCGCTCGGCGCGCCTGCTCGCGGCACTGGCACTGGCCCCATCCGTGGTCTTCTTCGCCGTGGATTTCGCGACCGTCGAGGGGGCGTACGGCCTCTCCCGGGTCACCGGGCTCCTCGTGGACGCGGTGCCGGTGCTGGCGCTGGCCGCGTTCCACCGGCAGGCTTCACCGGTGAAAGCACGGCCTTGGCTCATCGCGCTGCCGGTCGGTGTCTCCCTCCTGACGATCGCGATGCTGCTCTCCTCCTTCACTGCTCCGGCCTTGGTGGACTGGCCAGGCGTGGTCTGCACCGCTGTCTTCGTCGCCGCCGTCATGTACTTGAGCGTGCCCGGGATGAGCTGGCGAAGCGCCACGGTGTCCTGGTCGACGACACTGGCACTGTTCGCGCTCACCGCACTGGGGCAGCGTGTCGTGACGCTGATGGACTACCTCCAGTTCGCCGCGCGAACCGCGGACCTGGACGTCATGATCGCGATCGCCGCCGTGCAGGCCGCGGCGGTACTGGTGATAGCGACGCCGCTCACGATGCTTGCTGTCAAGGCGATGCACACTCTGCCGGCGGTCGCCGCCCCGGTGAAATCGTCCACGCCACCCGGAGAGACTGACTGACCAGACGATCGCTTCGGCCACGGCGTTTCGCCGTGCTGGATCGTTGTCATCAAGCTTTCATCAGAGCGCACTAACGTTCGTGCGGTGATCGAACCACAGTGGCAGCAGGAATCATCGCCGAAGAAGTCCAACGCGGGCTTGATCGTCGGCATCGTGGTGGGGGTGCTCGGTCTCGCGGGTGGCGCTGTGACCGCGCTGGTCGTCACCCTGAACGACGGCGGGGGCGGCGCGGCCGAGTCCGGTGGTGACATGCTCGCCACCTCCGAAAGGTTCGTCCAGGCGTATAACAAGGCGGTCGATTCCTCAGACCTGGCTGCGGCATCCTCACCGGCGGCCACCGCAACGGCTGGGTGGTCGCCGAAAACGGGTCGCAGTCCATCCCGGACGCGATGGCCGCCCTGCTGGCCGACCTCGGCGCGAAGATCGAAACCGGTGTCCACATCGGACATGCGAGCCAGCTTCCGCCCGCCGACATCACGATGTTCGATCTCACGCCGGAATCGATCGCCCGGATCCTCGGCAACCGCTTGCCGCGTGCGGTCTCCCGCCGGTTCACTCGTTTCCGGCGCAGCCCCGGAGCGTTCAAAGTGGACTTCGCCGTCGAAGGCGGCGTGCCCTGGACCAACGCCGAGGCCCGCCGAGCAGGCACGGTCCACCTCGGCGGCACCTTCGCCGAAACCGCGGCAGGAGAGCGGGAGATCGCCGCCGGGAGGATGCCCGAGCGTCCGTTCGTGCTGGCAGGTCAGCAATACCTCGCCGACCCCGGCCGGTCGGCGGGAAACGTCCACCCGGTCTACAGCTACGCGCACGTGCCCCACGGATACACCGGCGACGCCACCGAAGCGATCATCGCGCAGTTCGAACGCTTCGCCCCCGGCTTTCGCGAGCGGGTGGTCGGCACGCAGGTGCGCACGACCACGGAACTGGCCGTCGGCAACCCGAACTTCGTCGGCGGCGACATCATCACCGGCGCGAAAGACGCGCGGCAGCTGGTTTTCGGCCCGCGTATCGCGGCATCCCCTTATTCCGTCGGCATTCCCGGCATGTATCAGTGCTCGGCGGCGACCGCGCCGGGCCCGGGTGCGCACGGCATGTGCGGTTACAATCACGACATCAACCGGTTGGGCAATCGGCGTGCAGTATCCCTTGTGGACACTTAGCACGGGGGGCGCGAGTCGGTCCGGAATTCTGCCGTCCAGGGCGGTCGGCTCCTCGCGAAGTCGACGAGGACGCCCGCGCACCCGAATCGTCGCTCACCCACGCACGTCAGCCAGACCCGTCACACCACCGTTGTCCATTAGTTCGGGAAGCCGAGAGTTCCGATGATTGCTCGACACGATTTCGAAATCGGCGAGTTCCGATTTAGTCATCGTGGATGGTGAGCGGCGGGTCGCTTCCCTTGATCGTCGCTGTTAGCCTGAAGTCGTGACGCTCCAAGTGTTCGCTCTGCTCGTGGGTGCGGGATTCGCCGCAGGCCTGTCCGGGACGATCGCCGGACTGGCGTCGCTGTTTTCTTATCCCGCGTTGCTGGCCGCAGGTCTTTCGCCGGTGTCCGCGAATGTGACGAATACGATTTCGCTGGCCATCGGCAGTATCGGCGCCGTACACAGTTCTCGCGAAGAGTTGTCCGGGCAGGGCCGGGTCCTGCTGCGGCTCGCGCTGGTCTGTGTGCTGGGCAGCGCGGCGGGCGCGGCGCTGGTCCTGCTCACCCCGCCCAGTCTCTTCGAGAAGGTCGTGCCGTTCCTCGTCGGTGGCGCCTCGATACTGATCCTGATACGACGGCGGACCACGGAGACCGCCGGGGACGAGCGTTCCGGGCATCGCCACGGATGGCTCGCCTTCGGCGGCGTGTTCGCGGTTTCGGTGTACAGCGGCTATTTCGCCGCGGCGGCCGGGGTGATGGTGCTGGCCGTGCTGCTCGCGACCATGCGCGAGACGTTGCTTCGCGCCAACGCGCTGAAGAACGTGCTGATGGTCGTGGCGGACGTGGTCGCCGCGGTCGGTTTCGCGTTGTTCGGCCCGGTGGACTGGACGCTGGTGCTCCCGCTGAGTATCGGTCTGCTCGCCGGTTCTTGGCTCGGCCCAGTGGTGGCACGCCGATTGCCCACCGACCTGCTGCGGATCGGTATCGCGCTGGCGGGTGTCGGGCTCGCGATCAAGCTGGGCCTCGACGCGTTCTGACTCCATCGGCCACCTTTGTCCATCAGTTCGGGGTGTGTGGATTTCGGGACATCTGATGTCCCGAAATCCACACGGTGAGGGACGCGGCCCGACAGCGGCACCGGCACCAGAACACGACCCCCTGAAGCGCTCAGCGAAGGCCCGAGCCCGGCCAAGCGACATCGCGTTCTGACCGGCCCGCCTCAGTTAAGGCGCTGGCCGAGCGCGTCGGCGATCGCCCACGCGAGGGCCTGGTTACTGGTGACCACCGGGCGGCCGATCATGCTCTCGATCTTCCCGATCACCGGTGTCACCCGGAGCGAGGTGCAGCAGATCAGCAGCCCGTCGGCGCTCGCTGTGCAGGTTTCGCGGGCCGCGTCCACGATCGCCGACGGCGGTACGCGCGTGATGTCGGGATCCTGCCGGAGTTCGAAACCGGTGATGTTGTCGACGTCGAAATCCTCGTTCGCGAAATAATCCGCGATGGCTTCGTTGAGTGGCCGGACGTTGGGCGTGAGGATCGACAGGCGCCTGATCCCCAGGTGCCGCAACGAGGCAGCGGCGGCGCTCACCGGGGAAAGGCATCTGGCACCGGGTTTCGCGGCCAGGAGAAGCCGCTCGACCGTGTCGTCGCCGATGACGGCGGCCCCGGCCGTGCACCCGTAGACCAGGACGTCGAGATCCTGACCCGGCAGGATGCCCGCGGCGGCCGGGGTGATCCTGTCCGCCGTCTGACGCAGGGTCTCCGCCGTGATCGGATTCGTGTTCGACATCCGTGTCGTGCACAACCTGATGGCGGACGGGAGAAGCCCTCGAAGGTCGTCTTCGATGTTGACGTCGGTGGCGAGTGCCAGCAAGCCCGCGGTGCCGGCGGGCCGAGTGTCGTCGAAGTCTTCGTCGGCCCAGTCGGTGCGTGTTCGTATCCGGGTCATCGGATCGGCATGTCCTCCTTCACGGTGGTTCGGTGGATGACCCGCTTGTACCTCTTGGTGTCGAAGTTCGTGGCGGCGTGGACCACCCGCCGGTTGTCCCAGAGGACGGCGTCGCCCTGGCGCCATTTGTGCCGATAGACGAATTGCGGACGGCACGCGTGTTCGGTCACCGTGCGGATGAGTTCGCGACCCTCCCGCTCGTCCATGCCGACCGCGCCGACACACATTCGCGCGCCGAAGTAGAGCGCTTTCCGCCCGCTTCGGGGGTGTGTGCGGACGAGGGGCCAACGTTGCGGCGGCTCCCTTTCAAGCTCCAGCTCCGCCGCGCTGATGATCTCGGGTTTGCCCAGCTCGCGAAGGAAATCGTTCACTCCGCGGACCGAGTGCAGGAGTACCACGTCGTCGAACTGCTTCTTCGTCACCTCGTCCAGCGCCTCATAGGAGGAGTACGTGCAGGCGAACAGGGTGTCACCACCTTCGGGTGGGACCTTGACGCCGTACATCATGCTGATCCAGGTCGGTGCCGCGTACTGGGAATGATCCGCGTGCCACTCGAGTTGTCGTGCGTCCGATTCGCCGTTCTCGTCGTCGGGGGCGAACAGGACGGCCTTTTCGGAGGGGTTGCCGATGACGAAGATCTCCGGGTTCCCGGCCTGCCGGTCTTCGAAGCGAGGGGGGAGATCGAGCTCGCCGAAGGCGCGACAGAACCGGACCTGCTCATCCGGCGTTATCTCCTGATCCTGGACGAGAAGTACCCCGAACTCCTCCAGACCGGCCCGTATCCGTTCGGAGACGCTCTCGCTCGGCACCTCCCGGATGTCGAGACCGACGACGCGGGCGCCGAGCGGCGCGTCCAGCGGCTCGAAGCGGAGCTGTGTTCCATTGCGGGTGTTCACGAGTTTCACATCCCTCAGTAGGCGTGGGCCGCGGCAGCGTGTTCTTCGGCCTTCTCCGACAGCATCTTCTCCGCGAGAGCCCAGATTTCCGGGCGGGCCTCACGGAAGGCCGGCCCGCCGCCACGCGGTTGGTCGGTCAAGGTCGCCTCGCCCCGGACCAGCCGGTCGAGGGCGGCCACAACGACGTCACCGCACGCCTCGTTGATCTGGAGAAGCAGCTGGGGCAACGTGGCGACCAGGGGTGGATCCATATCGTGGACGAGGATCAGGGGGCCGAGATCGACTCCCGCGTCGATGAGGTGGGCGCTGACGCCCTGAGGCAGGCCGTGGATGACGGCCCAGATGTACGGGTTGTTGCCTCGGACGTCGGGTAACCGTCCAGGATGGACGTTGACGATCCCGCCCGGTACGGCGTCCATCACCGGGGTCCGCAGGATCCGGGTGTCGCCGAGTACACCGAGATCGAGGTTCGCTTCGAGCAGCGCCTCGCGCGTGGCCGCGTTGTTGTGGTCGTCCACCGTCACGTGTTCGATGCGGTGTTCGGCGCAGAGCTGCGCTGTCGGCTTGGGTGGGACGAATCCGACAGCCTGCCGTAACTTCCGAAGCTGGGAGACGCGGCCCTTCTCGGCGAGCAGGGAGTCTTCTTCGATGATCAGGCTGGGAACGAAGCCGGCTTCGACGAGCCGGTTCAGCATCATTTCCCCACGAGGATGAGCTTTGAGATTCAGATAGGCGAAGCGCAGGTCTTCGTGCGACGAGAAGTCGCGGACCTTGAACGGCCGTGAGTGATCCACGTTCAGAACTCCCATCTCGGTTCTCCCGGTCGGATTCGGTCAGTGCGGCAGACCGAGCGCGTCCGCCACGCGGTCCAGGTGAGTGTCGGCGTCGCCGAACGCGAGGGCCGAACTCGTCGCATGGAGGAGGTAGAGGTGCAGGTCGTGCTCGGCGGTGAAGCCGACGGCTCCGTGCACCTGATGTCCCAGCGCGCATACTCGCTGATACGCGTCGCTCACCCAACTTTTGGCGGAGGCGACGGTCAGCGCCACGTCGTCGGTGAGGGCAGGGGAGGACGAGAGGCCCCAGATCGCCTCGTAGGCGATGAATCTCGCTGTCAGCACGTCGATGGCGATGTTCGCGCAGTGGTGCTGCACCGCTTGGAAGGTCCCGATCGGCTTGCCGAACTGATGGCGCTGACAGGCGTATTCGACGGTCATGTCGAGTACGCGCCGCGCGCCGCCGACCATCTCCGCGCAGGTCGCGGCGGCGCCGAACGCCTCGGCGGTTTCGAGAACCTCGTGTCCGCCCCCGGCTCGTCCCAGCATGGCGTCGGCGGGGACCGGGGCAGCTTCGAACCGGACCCGGAAGTACGGGGTCGGCCCGATGGCCGGCTGCCTGTCCGCGGTGATCCCCGTCGTCTGCGCGATATCGACCAGGAACGCCGTCGAGCCCGTACCGGTTCGTGCGATCACCAGGAATCCGTCGGCCGTCGCGGCGAAGGGGACGAGATCGGCGGTCCCGCTCAAGGTGAAGTGGTCCGTGTCGGCGACCGCGGTGACGATCGAACCCGTGCCGACCGCGGCCGGCGCATAGGTCACTTGCCCGCCGGAGGCCAGCCGGGTGAGCCAGGACGATCGTTGCCCCGCCGTGCCGAAGCGGTCGATCGGCATCCCGGCGCAGGCCGTCGTGGTCAGCAGCGGGCTCGGAACCTGTACGGCGCCCAGTTCCTCGAACAGCAGGCAACTCTCCAAGAACCCTTCGCCGACGCCGTCGAATGCTTCCGGTATGGACAGTCCCGGCCAGCCGAGTTCGATCATGTCCTTCCACAGCCCGGAGGAGAAGCCGTCACCGGACCGGACGGCGCGGGCTCCCGCCATCGCGGTCTTCGCCCGTAGCACTTCCCTGGCGGTGGTTCGGATGAGCTCCTGCTCGGGGGTCAGGGTGAGGTCCATGATCACTTCTTCCTGGCAGGCGGAATCTTGTCCGAACGGGCCCAGACTCCCGGCTCCGCTTCCCAGAAGAGCTGAACGAGCACACCACCTGTGTGTTTGGGATGGATGAAGGTGTGTTTCCAAGCGGCGCCGTCCTTCACACCTTCGTCGAGCCCGAACGTCGGCACTCGATGCGCGTCGCAGGCGGCCATGGCGTCATCCCAATCGGAGACCTCGAAGGTCACGTGGTGCGCCGCGGGTCCGTTCCGCGCCAGGAATCTGTCCACAAAGGAATCTTCGCCACGACCGGTGATCACCTCCCAGCAGATCGTGGAGCCGGGGATGTTGAGCACCAGGTCGGCCATGTCCGGGATCTCGTCGTCGGGTGTCCGCCAGACCTGGACGAAGCCTGCCAGCTCCTCGTACCAGTCCGCCAGCTCGTCGCGGTCGTGAAAGGCCTGGCAGATGTGGTCGATGCCCACGATGCCGAGCGCCGGTCCCTCGGTGTCGGCCGAGGGGATCGCCGTGGTCTCGTCGTCGCCGACCATCGCCGGCTGACCCGGACCGCGCAGGCGCCACAGGACACCGGGTTCGTGACGTGGTGGGGACAGCGAGGCCTCCACCCACCGGCCCGGTATCGAATCGGTGATCTTCAAACCGTGCCGCTCCAGTTCCAGCACGGCCTCATCGAGATCCGGCACTTCCGCTCCCACGTGGTGCAGCCCGCCGCGGCCGCCGTGTTCGTCGAGCCATACCCGGAGTGGTGAGTCCTGGCCGGACGGGGCGAGAACGACCCAGTACTGGCCGTGCGCGCCGGGCACCGCCATGCTCACACCCCGGACGCCGTCACGACGGTTGTCCCAAGTGCGCAGGGGCCGGAAGCCGAAGACGTTCGTCATCAGCGCGGTCTGCCCGGCCAGATCGTGCGTGACCACCGCGATATGGGCGATCCGATAGATACGGAGCACGGGTCCCTCCTCCGGGAGTCAGACAGGGTGTGGTTCGATCCAGTCGTAGCCGCCGGTCACCAGTTCCTTGACCAGGCGCAGGTTGTACCGGTTCATCGCGGCGATCCGTTCGGCGAGCGCGGCGACCTCGGAGTCGAAATCCGCTGCCGGGAACAGTTCGTTCACCAGTCCCCACTCGAACGCGCGCCGGGCGTCCAACCGGATCCCGGTGAACAGCATCTGCTTGGCGCGCGCCCGTCCGACCCGTGCCGGCAGTCGTTTCACGCCGCCCCATCCCGGAGCATTGCCGCCGGCTTCGGGCTGATCGGGGTCGCCGTCCTCGGTCATCTTCGGCCGGAACGGCGGCCTTGCCGACAAGGTGATCTCGACCAAGCCCAGCTTCGCGTCCTCGTGGGCGACGATGAAGTCGGCGGCGAGCGCCAGCTCGAGACCGCCGCCGAGGACGTAACCGTGCACGGCCGCGAACACCGGGATCGACAGCCGGTCCATCATCGCGAAGGTCCTGGAGCCGAGCCTGCCCTGCTCCACGCGATCGGCGTTCGTCAGTGATTCGGACCATCGGAGGTCCATCCCGGCGCAGAACGCCCGGTCGCCCGCACCACGCAGTACGGCCACGCAGACGTCCGGGTCTTCGTCGATCTCGGTGAAAACCCGGTGCAGGGCGTGAATCATTTCCGGGGTCACCGCGTTGAGCTTGTCCGGCCTGTCGAGGGTGATCCAGCACACTCGATCCTTGACCGTCACATTCAGTCCGTCGTACATCGAATCCTCCTCGCGTCTGCTCAGCCCCTGGGTAGCCCGAGGCCCCTGGTCGCGATGACGTTGCGCTGGATCTCCGAAGTGCCGCCGAGGAAAGTGGAGGCGATCGCGTCGAGCCGCAGGCGGGTGAAGGCGCCGTCGAGTGGTGCGGATCGGCCCGCCTCCCCGCGCCGCAGCACGCTGTGGCCGCCGAAGACCCGGGTTCCGGTCCTCGCCAGCCGTTGCTGCAGTTCGGCGCCGAACACCTGGTTGACCGAGGCCTCGTAGCCAGGGACGGCGGCTGATGGTGACGCCGAACTGCGTGCGATGTTGTACAGCGCTCTGATCTCGACGTAGCGACGCGCCACCGCGGCCCGTGCGCCGTGCCTCCACTCCGGCCGCAGGTAGGCGGTCCCGCACGGGGACCTGAGAAACTCGACGAGGCGCTTGAGATCCTGCTCCAGCTTGACCGTCGCGCCGATACCCGCGCGTTCGAAACTCAGGGTGTCCATGGCGACGTACCAACCCCGGTTCTCTTCGCCCACCCTGTTGGCCACGGGGACGCGGACACCTTCGAAGAAGATCTCCGAATAGGGACGCGCGCCCCGGATGTCGGTGATCGGGCGGATGGTGATTCCCGGGGTCTTCACATCGATCAGCAGGAAGGTGATGCCGCGGTGGCGCGGTGCCCCGGCGTCGTCACCGGTGCGGACCAGGACGAACAACCAGTCGGCGTGCTGTCCCAGCGAGGTCCACACCTTTTGCCCGTCGACCACGTAGTGCCCGCCCTCCCGCACCGCGCGGGTGCGCAGGCCCGCGAGATCGGATCCGGCTTCCGGCTCGGAGAATCCCTGCGCCCAGGTCCGCTCGCCCCGAGCGGTCGGCGGCAGATGCGTGGCCCGCTGCTCGGGCGTGCCGTGTGCGAGCAGTGTCGGCCCGAGCAGGAAGACGCCGAGCCCGTTGACCGCCGGTACACCTGCTCGCATCAGCTCCTCGTAGAGCACGAACTCCTCGGACGCCGACATCTCCGCTCCGCCGTACTCCCGGCGCCAGCGCGGCGCGATCCAGCCGCGCGCGGCCAGCGCGGAGGCCCACTCGCGGGCTCCGCGGGCCCGGGCCGGATCCGCGCTGCGCCGGTCGGCCATCCAGTCGTACCCCCGGACATCCTCTGGTTCGAGACCTTGCTCGGCGGCCGGATCGGGGTGATAGGAGTCCGGAAAGCGGTCTCGGACGAATCGCCGTACCTCTTCGCGGAACGCGGCTTGCCCGGGGGAGTCGTCCCAGTTCATCCGACCCCTTCCGTCGCCGGTTCCGGCACGTGGGCGAGTTCGCGACTGTCCCAAGTGGATGGTGTGATCCCGTGATCGCCGGCGGCCCGCAGTTCGTGCTTCGCCACCTTGTCGGTCGCCGTGCGGGGCAACGCGTGAACGAACTCGACATAGCGGGGCACCATGAAGCCCGGCAGCTTCTCCCGGCAGTAGGTCAGCAGCTCCTCATGGGTCAGTGCGGAGTCCTGCCGGAGAACGACCGCGATCTTCACCTCGTCTTCGCCGAGGTCCGAAGGAACCCCGAAGACGGCGCACTCCTGGACGGCGGGGTGCGAGTTCACCTGCGATTCGATGTCGAACGCGGAGATGTTCTCTCCCCGGCGCCGGATCGCGTCGGCCATGCGGTCCAGGAAATAGAAATAGCCGTCATCGTCCTGCCTGACCCGATCACCGGTGTGGAACCACATGTTGCGGAAGGCGCGCGCGGTGGCGTCGAACCGTCCGTAGTAGCCGCCCGTCAGGACGTAGGGCTGCTTGGGACGCAGGACCAGTTCGCCGGCGGAACCCGGTGGCAGCGGCCGGTCTCTGTCGTCGACCACTGCCGCTTCGAAGCGTCTGGAGTTGACCACCCCGCACGATCCGGTGCGCCACCGGCCGAACGGGCTCGCGATCGGCACACCCGCTTCGGTGCTGGTGTACGCCTCGACCGAACGGACGCCGAAGCGTTCGTGGAACTTCGCGTCCAGAGCGGACTTCCCGGTGTAGAAGACCTTCAGCGGATGTTCTCTGTCTCGTGGCGTAGGCGGCCGGTTGAGCAGGATGGGCAGCATCGAGAACACCGAGATGGCCACCTTGGCGTCGAAATGACGCACGTCGTCCCAGAACCGAGAGGCGCTGAAACGTTCGACGACGGCGATCGTCCCGCCGGTCAGCAGTGCCGACATCATGCCGTCCCACAGGCCGGCCGCGTGGAACAGTGGCAGCGGGCAATAGATCTTCTCGCCGTCCGGGTTCACGAAGTCCGTGACGTCCTGCGCGCATGCCAGTGCCAGTGCGTGCGGAACCAGCGCGCCTTTGGACGGACCCGTAGATCCCGACGTGTACATGATCGCCAGAAGATCGGAGAAGCAGGCGGCGTGATCGGGACGGACGTCCTGGTGCACCATGAGGTCGGCCAGGGTGGTCGTGTCCCAGAAGGTGCGGACATCGGGAGGACCGGCTCCCGGCTCGGTGCGCACGATCACCCGGCGGAGATCCGGCAGGAGTTCCGGAGCCGTGGGAAGACGGCTCGCGAGTGGCTGATCGATGATGACCGAAGAGCATTCGGAACTCGTGAGAACGTGTCTCAGCAGGTCACCGCGATAGGCCGTGTTGACCGGTACCGCGACGGCTCCGAGTTTGGCCAGCGCGAAGATGGCGAACACGATCTCCGGGCAGTTGGGCAGCATCACGGCGACGTGGTCGCCTGCCCCTACGCCGGTCGCCGCCAGTCCCTGCGCGAGCCGGTTCGTCCGGGTGTCCACCTCGCCGAAAGTGAAGGTGACGTCACGAAATTCCAGGAACGGCTCGTGCCGATGCGACTCGGCGCGCTGTTCGAGAATTCTTCCCAGTATCAGTTCTTCCACGGATCCTTCGGGCATCACGTCTCCGAACGCCACCGATCGGTGGCACAGCTACGTCGACCGCCGCCGCCGGCTCGGGAAAGGAGACCGGTCGGACCGAGTTCTCAAGGGGCATGGCGCCACCAGGGGAACGTGGGCGGCCCTGTCATTGCCGGACAGATCTTCTTGGTCCACAAGGGACTTGTCCTGACGTGACGACTTGCCGTTGCGAACCGGCGATTTCCTGTCGCCGACTCCAGGCTTGCGCTCGAATGGTGGCGCTGTACATCCGCCATTCGAGGGTTCTGCCGATCACGCCGGGCAGCGGCCGGTCCGGGCGAGTCCTCGTCGTCGAATCGGCCGCAAGCGCTTACCGCGCTACGCTTATGGAAGCCGGGACGGAAATCGGTAACGAAATTCGAGCTTCTATTCGGGTGCTCGCAATGATCGTCGTAGCGGCTACGATATTCGTAGAATTGAGGCGGGTTCGAGTGCCGGTCGTCACCCGGTCAGCGGATGGGTCATCCCATGATGTGCACTATGCTCGGCGAGAGCCAGACTCAATTCGCAGCAAGGGAATACGCTGCGCGGCAGAATAGCGACGAGTCGATGTTCGGCCGGTGTGACGATAATCGTGTCGCCCGCCGAGTCGTTCGCGTTCGGAAGGTTGTCGATGGTTGGCCCGGCGGCAGAAGCAGGTTTGAGTCGTTACACCGCCAATATCGCCGCCTATCTGGATCATTGCGGCAGTACTGACCGGGTAGGCAGGCTCGCGGCGTCGATCAGGTTCGATATGGACCTGCGTAGAGCCGACGGTCTCGTCATGGTTTCGCATCACAACTGCCCGCTCAACCGCCTCGGTGACGGTTCCCGGCTTCTTTACGGCGGCTGCACCGATTTCGCCCAGGTTCGCCGGATTCTGTCACGTGAAATCGAACGGCATGGTTGTGCACTGGTGGTGGGACGCCGGCCAAGGGAGTGGCGCCGACCGGACGCGGAAGCCGGATTCCTGCTCATCGACGGTCTCGACGGTCATAGTTGGCACGTTGAGGATCGTTTCGTCGAGGCGGGCGCTGAAGGTTCCGACGCGCCTTTCCGCGACTGGATCCGGGAAGGCGACCTTGCGGAGCTTATGGCCGTCCCTCATCGTGGCTCCGCGCCGAATCGTCTTCGCACCGTGATGGCCTTCGGATATGCGACGCCGGTGCCTGCCGGAACGCGGTACCTTGTTGTCCGAAGACGCTCGGCTGCCGCGATCGTGGAATCGTCGGACCGCTGGAACGACGACAGTGCGTCGGCGTTGGATCGTCTCGCGGACCGGATTTCCCGTGAACCCGTTCTCGCCTCCGATCCCGGCGTACTGCACGGCTGCTGGACCGCTGCGCAACACCATTTGTTTCGTTGCCGATTTCTCGGAGAGCAACTTCGATTCGGGACGACGAGGGCGTGTCAACGTCGAGTGCTGCGTACCGCGGCCCGTCGATGGTCGCGGTTGCCGTATCTTCTCCGATCCGCCGCGAGTCGTTCGCGTGAGGTGCCCCGTGTGTCGGCGGCGTGCGCCGCGCTCCATGAACTCGCCGAAGTCGAGACCGAGGTCGACAGTTCCGCCGCCGGCGCGCTGACGGTACTGCGGGGTATCGGAGACTGACACCTGTCCATGGAGTCGATCACCGAATGGGGGTTGTGGTGCGGGAATCAGCCGTGAGAACGACAGACCTTGTGCTCAGAAGACCCGATGTGCTCGACGCGGCCTCGATGTACGAACTCGCGTGCCGCTCGGAAGGGACGGAAGCCGAGCCGCCCGGCACCTATGTCCGCGTTTGCCGGGATTTCGCTTCCACGTCCTTGGTCGCCGTCGACAGGACCGGACTGGCCGGTTTCCTGCTCGGCTACGTCAAACCCCGCGACTCCTCCAGCTGTTTCGTGTGGCAGGCCGCCGTCCGGCGAGGTCCCGCTCCCGAGGACTTGGCGTACGCGATGGTGGCGGACATGGCACTGCGGGTCCGGAGCGACGGGGTGCGGTACTTCGAGGTGGCGGTCGGGGTCGACGACCACGTCCTGGCCGCGATCATGCGCAGGATCGCCGGGGATCAGGCCGTCGAACTCGAGGTGACCGAACTGTTCTCGGACAGCGATGTCGGGTCCCGTCGTGGTGCGAAGATGCTTTACAGGTTCGCGATGCGCGAAGCGCCGGCGGCCCGGATGGACGGTTGATCGGCGACCATCACCGGGGGCCGGTTCTACGAACGGCCGGACATGGCGGCCTCCGCGGCAGGCGAGACGGTCTGCTCGCTGTGCCTGAGCACCGACCGCGACGGCTCACCCGTACCTGTCCGCACAGAACGGGTGAAAGACGGCCGGTCTCCTCGCGGGACCGGCCGTCCCCCGTGTGCCTGGCCCGTCAGCTGGTCGACTCGGAATGCCACCGGGTGTGGTGGTCAGCCGTGCCACTGCTGTTCACGTCGAACCCCTGGTAGTGGGCCGTGGTGTTCTCATCGGCCTCGGAGAAGCTGCAGTACACCCAGATACCGCTGGCGTGCGAGTGCGGGTTGAGGCAGCCACGCGTCTTCCACGTGCCTCCGTCCTTGAAGCGGAGCGCTCCCACGGCCGAACGGCTGTTCGCCTCGTCGTCCTTCACGAAGATCTTGTCGCCGTTGCGTACGAAGCAGACGTGGACGTAGGTGTTGTTCGACGCCTCGTTGCCGCTGCAGCCGTGCTTGTCGGCCTGGATCGAGACGTCGAGGGCGGCGGCTTCGGCGGCCGACACCGGTTGCCCGATCACGACGTCGGTGGGCACGCCCGAGTTCTGTGGCTCCGCGGCGACCCCCGGCGCCGCGAAGGCCAAGGTTGCCATCCCCACGGTGCCCGCGAGGACCATCATCCGAAGTCTGTTTTTCATTGCGATTCCCCTCGATCGACTACTGGTGACCGCGCTGTATGGCGCTGGCAAGAGGATCGAGGGTGGCTGACGTGCTCACCACCTCTTTTCCCCGGAGGGAAAACATTCGGCCGGCTCCGCTCGGCATCCTCGTCTGGAGCAGGGCAGGGACTTGCTCCATGCGGTCGAACACGGAGCGTTCGGAGCCGCATCCGGCTCCACGACACGGATGATCAGCTTGACGCGCTTGCGTCCATTCGGAGGTGCGAGCCTTTCCGGATCAGCGGTAGTTGTGGCCGATGAACCCTGCCGCCATCTCGACGCTTCCGTCGAACGAGTAGGACAAATGCCCGAAACCAGGTCCGCGAGTCCCGAGTCCGCCGCAGACGAGGTCGCCGAGGTTGCAGATTTCGAGCGCTTTCGGCCCGTAAACGGGGCTGGTGTCCTTGATCGTCTGCCGGAACAGACCGCCGAGGGGGTTGCCGAAGACCACGACCGCCACCACACGGTCGGCGAGGCCGGCCGGAACGGTCTCACCGGAACCCAGGCCGCTTTTCACGCCGATGGCGATGTCGGTGACGCTGGCACCCTGCGACAGGCCGCCGAGCACGAACTTCGTGCCCGGGCAGGCCGCCGCCAGGCGGACGACGTGGCGCGTCATGTCGGTGGCACCGGGCCCCGCGCTGCTCTGGTCGATCGAGGCCGCGTAATCGACGGCGTACGAGCTGACCGACTTGCCGGGAAGAGCCCGCTGAACGGCTGGGATCAGAGGCTTGCCGACGACGCCGGGGCCGGGGATCTCCGTGGTCCCGCGAGCGAAGACCACGTCCAGATCCGGGCAAGCCGTCGCCGACGGCGTGGCCGTGGCCGTGGGCGCCACCACGGCCACGGCACCGATGGCCAGCCCGAGCACCGCCGTCAACCGGCTCCTTCGTGCGCTCATGATCGTCTTCTCCTTTGAAGTCGCCCTGCCTGACGATCTTCGAGCCTGGACGATCGGGCTGGCCGGCTCCATCCGGGAAACTACGTATTCGGATCTCCGATATGCGTATCGGCGCGGCGCACCACCCAGGCCGCGAGTTCGGCGCGTGAGCCGACGCCGAGCTTGGTGTAGATGTGGCTGAGGTGTGTGTCGGCGGTCCGCGGCGAGATGAACAGCTCGGCGGCGATCTGCCGATTGGTCAGCCCACGCGTGACCAGTTCGGCGACCTCGGATTCCCGCGTGCTCAGGGGGCCGTTCGACGCCCTCGCCGTCGTAGCCGCCGACCCCTCCAGCACGTAGCGCACGGCGTCCTGGTGGGAAAGGGACTTGCCGAACCGGTAGTGCTGCTTGACCTTGTCGAGGCCCAGGGTCTCGACGACCCGTGCCGCCACCTCGACGTTGTGGGCGGTGAACCTGCCGAAATGCCGCGGATCGGTGCCGATGGCCGCCCACATCGTGCTGCCGATGCCGAACAGGGTCGCCGCGCGGACCCAGTCGCCGCGGTGGGTGACCGCGCACCCGAGCGCGACCACGGTATGGGGTTCGGCCGATCGGTTGCCCAGGACCTGCTGCAAGCGGAACGATTCCAGCGCGGCCCGCTCGGAGGCGTCCGGGTCACCGTGGAGCTCCTCCGTCACGCTCAACGCCCACCAGTCCCAGGACCGCCAGTAGAGCTCGCCGGTAGCCTCCGCGGCCGCGATGCTCGCGGCGAACCGCTCCCTGGCCGTTTCGAGATCGCCGTCGAACGCGGTCGCGTGCCGGTGATGGAATTCGGCGTACGCTTCGGCCGCGGGTAGCCCATGCCGCCCGAACACCTCCCTGACCGAGCCCAACCAGTCGACGGGCTCGGTGCCGAAGTAGAGGACCGCGGTCGCCCGTATCGCTTCGGCGTATGCGGCGGTGACCTCACCGCCGGTCCGCGCGGCCAGTTCCCGGCTGATGCGCACGTCGTCCTTCGCGGCGTCGGCGTCGCCACGAAGGACGGAGTACCACGTGCGGAGCAGAAGACTTTGCGGCCACTCCGGGGTCTCGGGCGGCGCGGCGGCCATCAGCCTGTCCAGCCATCGGTGCGCTTCGTTGAGCAGTCCGCGTGCGGACCAGTACACGTCGAGCTGATTGATCATCCGCAGACCGACGACCGCCTCGTCCGGCGAGGCGGCGCACCGCTCGAGCGCGGCGCGGAGATTGGCGTGTTCGAGGGAGATCCGCCGTAGCCAGGCGACCTGGTCCGGCCCGATCCAGGCAGCCGCGTAACGAGCCGTGAGGTCGGCGCACCAATCGCGGTGCAGGCGGGCCACGCGTTCCGTTTCGCCCGTCTCGGCCAGCCGCTCGGCGCCGTATTCGCGCAGCGTCTCCAGCATGCCGTACCGGAGCTCGCCCCCGACCTCCTCCGCGGTCAGCAGGGACTTGTCGATCAGCCCGTGCACCAGGTCGAGTACGTCCTTGGCCAGGACCCCGTCGCCCGCGCAGACCCGTTCCGCGGCAGCCAGCGCGAACCCTCTGGAAAACGTCGAAGCGCGGGCCAGGACACGCTGCTCGGATTCAGAACACAGCGCGTAGCTCCAGTCGATCATCGCGCGCAGGGTCCGGTGCCGGGCCGGGCCGCCTCGGCGTCCCCGTGACAGCAAGGCCAGCGGATCGGCCAGACGGATACGGAGCTGCGACACCGACAGCACGCGAAGTCGTACCGCGGCCAGTTCGATGGCCAACGGCAGTCCGTCCAATCCGCGGCAGATCGTGGCGATGTCCCGGAAGTTCCCGTCACCGATCTCGAAGGCGGGCATTACGGCGCGCGCCCGATCGGCGAACAACCGCGGGGCTTCGTAGGCCTCCAGTTCGGCCGCGGTACTGGCCGCTTCGGCGTCCGGTACCGACAACGGAGGTACCACCAGTACCTGCTCTCCTAGGATTCCCAGGGATTGACGGCTCGTCGTGAGCACGCTCAATTCCGGGCAAGCAGCGACGAGCGCGGTGACGAAACCGGCGACGGCCTCCAGGACGTGCTCGCAGTTGTCCAACACGAGCAAGAGCCGCCGGGATCGCAGGAAGCCGGCGACCACCTCCAGCTGCGGGCGCGCGGACTGGTCGTACAACCCGAGCCGCTCGGCCACTACGTTGGGTACGAGGCCGTCGTCCTGGACCTCCGCCAGCTCGACGAGCGTCACTCCATCGGGGTATTTCCCGCCGACGGTATCGGCCACCGCCGCGGCCAGCCGCGTCTTGCCCACCCCACCCGCGCCGGTCAACGTGATCACCGGGCTGGTGTCCAGCGATGCCACGGCCTGCCTCGTCAAGCGCTCACGGCCGATGTAGCTGGTCCGATGGACCAACGATACGACTCCCCGTGATGCCGCGGGCTCCGCCGACGAATTCACCCGTTCCCTGCCTCACCAACCGGTCGGGAGCCGAGCCTAGCCCGGTCCGGGTCGTCTCCGCATATCGGAACAGGTGGCGCGAACAACCTCTCGGCGGACCGGGTTCTTCGGCCTCACCAGCAGAAGTACCACCAACAGGTCCGCGGGGCGGCGGGGGAACAGCGCCCGGCGGTGCGGGGGCTTCTTCGATCCGGACAACGGCGGCCTCGTCCGTCATGGATTCGAGGGTGACACGAGTGCCGTTCGGTGTGGTCACCGTGGCGTCGAGGGGCAGGTCGATTGGATGTGTCCTCGATCGTGTCCGGCCGGCCAAAGGGCATCACGCACGTCCGGCAGGGGGAGACTCGCTACCGGCTGGTGGGCGCGGTGACCGCGTGGTTGCACTGTCACCTCGCCGGCGACCAAACCCGGATTGCTCAGGGCCCTTACTTATTGCCTTTCTTCTGGTCAGTGCCATTGTCCGGGTAGAAGGTGTAGGGGACTGCCTGCCGAAGGGAAGACCGTGTCGAAGCGAGTCCAGGAGACTGTGGTGTCCCCTCTCGAATTGCACCTGGTCAGGGAGCGCATGGTGGCGGGTGTGGCGCACCGGATGGCCACCATGCCGGACGTCGCCCCGTACCTACGGGGTTCCTCACGTCCGGTGGCGCTCCGGCTCATCGGCGAGGTGCTCGCGCGGTGCCTCGACGCACTCGCGCCGGGTAGCGGGCTCAGCAGGGGAGGGGATGCGTTGCGCTCGCTGCCCGGCGAACCGGCCGCGGTCAGGGCCGTGATCGCCCGGGCGGTGGGCAGGCCTGCCTGGGAGCAGCTCTCCGGAGCCATCGGAACGTTCGACGCCACCTCGCATGCGGTGCGTGACGCGGCGGAGGTTCTGTTCGACTGTCTTGTCGACCTTGCCCGGCCACATTGATGACGAGCCGTCCGGAGTGGCCCGAGGTGGTCAAGGAGGTCGACCGGCCTGCCGCCTTTGTCGTGGTCGAGGGTGAACCCGGCGCCGGGCGGACGACGTTGCTCGGCAGGCTCGGCAGTCACGAGCGCCAGGACTCCATCGTGATCGAGGCGCGTTGCGCGCGACTGGCCGATCCCGTCCCGTTCGGGCCGGTACTCGAGGCCCTGAAGGCAGCTACCGTCGAGTGGGCCGCATCGGCCGCGATGCTGTCACCCCTCGCGGGCTGTCTCCGGCCACTGCTACCGGAACTCGAGGCCCTGTTGCCGCCGCCCCTGGAGCCGGCCGGTTCGCCGCGTGCGTTGGTCTTCAGGGCGTTGCGTGAACTGCTGACGCTGCACGAGCGCACCGTCCTCCTCGTCGACGACGTCCACGACGCCGACGAGGAGACGCGCGATCTCCTGCGCTATCTGGCGGCCTGCCCTTCACCACGCCTGGCTGTGGTGACCAGTTCGGTGCCAGGTCGGCGGCAACCCGTGCCCGGGGCCACCTGGTGGCCTCCCCGGTCGGGGGTGACCGCACATTTCACTCTGGAGCCGCTGGAGATCGAGCATGTCGCCGAGATGGTGGGGTCGCGTGAACTCGCCGAGCGGATCCACCGGCGGACCGGCGGAGTCGCCGGCGCGGTCGGCGCGGTAGTCAAGGCGATCGCGGAGGTCGCGGACGAGCGGTCCGCGATGAAGCTCGCGGAGTCCGTTCTCCCGTCGGCCTGGGCCACGTCGGTGGCCGCGCGGCTCGCGGAGACCTCGCCCGGCTGCGCGTCGCTCGTCGAAGCGGCGGCGGTGCTGGGGCATCCGTCGGGAAGCCGCGCGCTCGCGGAGGTGTCCGGTGTGGGCGACGACGGAATCGTCGAAGCCTTGATGTGCGCACTGGATGCCGGATTCCTGCTGGATTTGGGGCAGGACCGGTACAGAGTCCGCAGTCCGTTGCTGGCCGACACCGTGTACGAATCGATTCCGGGACCGCGTCGATGCCTGTCGCACACGCGCGCCGCCAGGCTGCTCGCCGCCGGTACGGAACCGGCCGCGGCACGGATCGCTCATCACCATCGCGAGGCGGGTGAACTGGCGGAGTGGGTCCGATGGACCTCCGTCGCCGTCGACAGCGCGATGGCGGAGGGAAGCCCGGACGACGCCGTCCGGTTGCTCGCGGCGGTAATCGAGGGCCCAGGACTACCGCGGGCGGAGAGAGAGAAGTTCGCCGTCCGGCTCAGCAGGGAGATGGTGCATGGCCTGGTCGACGAGGGCACGGTTCAGCTGCTCCGCACCGCGCTGCGCGACTGGTCGCTGACCAGGACGGCACGGGGCGAGATCCGGCTCAACCTCGGCAGGGTGCTGATCAACCAGGCCGGGCAGGTGGACGCCGGGCGTGCGGAGATCGAACTCGCACTCAGCGACCTCTCCGGCAAGCGTGCCCTGCTCGCCCGCGGCCTGGCCACGCTGGCACTACCCCATGTCGGAGCGGTGCCGGTCGAGGAGAACCTGCGCTGGCTCGACCAAGCAGAACAGGCGAGCAAGGGTATCCGCGACGTCGAGGTGCTCGCCGCGGTGGCCGCGAACCGGATGTCCAGCCGGATGCAGGTGGCCGATCCCGGAGTCTGGCAGGACGTCGGCGCCCTCCTGGCCTCGCCGTCGTCGGCGGACGTGCGACGGCAGGTCAGCCGGACCTACATCAATCTCGCCGACGCGGCCGCGTGGAACGGTCACTACCCGGTCGCCCGGACGTACCTCGCGACGGCGCGCCGCCTGATCCTGGATGAGCACCAGCCGTATCTGGAAGCTCTGGCTGACGGAGCCAGTCTCCGGATCGATGTCGCGACCGGAGCGTGGGCACAGGTGGAGACCGATGCCCGTCGCCTGGCCGACCGGGTCGGCCACGAAAGCTCGCTCGCCGCGGAACCGTTGCTCGCACTCGGCTGGCGCGATTTCGAGCTGGGGCATCGGGCGTCGGCACTGAGTAATTTCGACGCCGCTTTCGCCCTCGCCGGTGGAAGCGCGCCGCTGCAGGCGTCCGCGTTCGCCGGGCGAGTGGCGGTGCTGCTCGCGGGAAAGGATCTCGCCGCGGCATGGCGGCTCGCCGATTTCGGTTTGGACAGTCTGCGCCGTAAGAACAACTGGGTCTGGGCGGCGGAGCTGATGCCCTTGGCCGTGCGGATCATGCTCGACCGGCAGGAGGCCGGCGCCGCCCGGGAGCTTGTGGCCGAGTACCGGCAAGGCATCGCCGGTCGCGACGCACCACTGGCGCACGCCGCGGAGATACTCTGCCAGGGCTTGCTCGCCCGCGCCCGGCCAGCCGAAGCCGCCGAACTGTTCAGCCAGGCGGCCAAGGCATATCACGCCCTGCCGCGCCCTTACGCCGCCGCGGGCGCGGACGAACTCGCCGGTGAATGCCATCTTCAACTCGATGACCAGGAGCGACTCCTGGGTGCGTTCACCTCGGCCGAGACGACCTATCGTGCGCTCGGGGCCCTTGTGGACGCTCAGCGGTGCCGCCGGGTCCTGGTCCGCCGCGAGGACCCCCGCACCCCGCGGCGTGGGCGCCGAGGCTACGGCCAGGCTCTGTCACCCCGCGAGCGTGAAGTCGTGCTCCTCGCGGCGCGAAATCTCACCAACCGCCAGATCGCGGAACGGCTCTTCCTGTCGGCGCGCACGGTCGAGACCCATATCGGCCGGGCGCTGAGCAAACTCGATCTGCCTTCGCGTGCGGTGTTGAGCGAGGAATTGCTGCGCACCCGGCTCTCCCTTCCACACGACTCGACGACAGCCTGACCGCGCCGCTCAACCGATGATCGCAGAATCGGGTCCGCATTTGTGTGCTCGCGCCAATAAGTGGGTTCCCGCATCTGTTTTCGCTACTGTACCGAATATTTTTCCGCGATCGGCGTTGTAGCTGTTTTCCTGAAGAAAACCCCTGGTCAGGACTTCGCGCTATTTAATTGAGTAGCCGGTGCGGGAGGACCACTATTGTTTCCCCTGGCTTGAGATTTCACAGTTGTCGCAACGTGGTCGCGATCACGTTCGTCTCTCTCCCTGTCTTTCCCCGCTCCAGAGGAGTATGCCGATGGCTGAACGTTTCCGCACTCGAAGGGCCGCCGTGGTCGCCGGTCTCGCCCTTGCCCTTTCCGGCACCGCACTCGGACTTCCCGCCACCGCGTCGGCGGGGAGCCAAGCGATCCTGAAAGGGGGGCCTACGACGATACCCGGCGCCTACCTGGTCACTCTCAAGGCGGGACAGGCCACCACCACGAACGTCCAGGCACTGGCAGCCGGTTACGGCGGGCAGGTCACCCGCACCTACAACGCCGCACTGCGCGGTTTCGCGAGCCGGATGACCGAAGCGCAGGCCGAGCGGCTCGCCGCGGATCCCGCGGTCGCCTCGGTCGAGCCGGACGGCATCGCGTACGCGACCGACGTCCAGAACGATCCCACCTGGGGACTGGACCGGATCGACCAGAAAGATCTGCCGCTGGACAAGAAGTACGGCTACGCCAACAAGGGCGACGGTGCCACCGTCTACGTCCTCGACACCGGGACCGACTATCGGCAGAGCGAGTTCGGCGGGCGCGCGAGCAGCGGCTACGACTTCGTCGACAATGACGGCGACGCGTCGGACTGTCATGGCCACGGCACGCACGTCGCGGGCACCGTCGGCAGCACGACCTACGGCGTCGCGAAGGGCGTGAAGATCGTCGCCGTCCGTGTACTCGGCTGCAATTCCAGCGCGCCGTGGTCGACGATCGTGTCCGGTATCGACTGGGTCACCAAGAACGCCAAGAAGCCCGCGGTGCTCACGATGAGCCTCGGCGGCGGCGCGACGTCCACTGTGGACCAAGCGGTGCGGGGCGCGGTCCAGGCCGGGATCACCGTCACGGTCGCCGCGGGCAACGAGGGGCAGGACGCCTGCAACGTCTCGCCGGCTCGGACGCCGGAGGCGATCACGGTCGCGGCGAGCGACGCGCAGGACAGGCGGTCGATCTTCAACTCGTCCCAGTCGTCGAACTACGGCACCTGCACAGACCTGTTCGGACCGGGCAGCAACATCACCTCCACCCGCAATGGCGGCGGTACACAGCAGATGAGCGGTACGTCGATGGCCACCCCGCACGTCGCGGGCGCGGCGGCGCTCTACCTGACCGAGAACCCGTCGGCCACCCCGGCGCAGGTCACCAAGGCGCTTCTCGACAACACCACGCCCGGCAAGATCTCCGATGCCAAGGGATCGCCGAACAAGCTGCTGTACACCGGTTTCCTCGGCGGAGGCACGCCCAACCCGCCGTCCTGCGCGGGCGGCACCAACGGCGACGACGTCGCGATCCCGGACGCCGGTGAAGCCGTGGTCAGCACCGTGACCATCGGTTCCTGTGACGCGAAGGGAACCTCCGGCACTTCGGTGGCCGTGGCGATCAAACACCCGTACACGGGCGATCTCAAGATCGACCTCATCACGCCGAGCGGCAAGGTCGTCAACCTCGAGCAGGCGGGCGGCGCCAGCACCATCGACCTCTTCAAGACCTACACCGTCGACACCTCGGGCGAGAACCGTTCCGGCGCCTGGAAGTTGCGTGTCCAGGACGTCTACCGGTTCGACACCGGCGTACTCGACAGCTTTGCCCTGACCTTCTGATTTCCTCCCTGCTGAAAGGAAACACCGTGAGAAGGAAAAGAGTTCTCGGACTGCTGGCACTGGGTGTGGCGGCGCTGTCGATCCCCGTGGCCGGCGGAACCGCCGGGGCGGCACCCCAATCGACCGCTTCGGCGATCGCTCCCACCGATGCCGCCCCGATTCCCGACGGCGCCCACGCCCAGGGCATCGGCGGCGTGCCCGCTTCGGTGAAGGACTATCCCTTCGCCATCGCGGCACTGCGTGAAGGCGGTCCCCGGCCGAAGGGGCAGAGCTGCAGCGGTTCCGTCGTGGCGCCCCGCAAGGTGATGGTCGCGGCGCACTGCAAGGAACTGGCCGGGGAGAAGTCCGTCCTCTATGGACTCGACGATCTGGTGAGCGCCGGCGGCACGCAGCTCAAGGCCGTCGACTACAAGGTCCACCCGAAGTTCACCCAGCCCTGGTACGGCTACGACGTCGCGATCATCACCACCGACGCCGACATCCCCGTCCCCGCCGGCGGTTACGCGAAGGTCGCCACCTCCGCCGACACCGGCCTCGAGGCGCCGGGCAAGGACGGTTTCAGCCTGGGCTACGGCAAGAAGACCCACAACGACAGCCCCGCCGACGTCACGCTGCAGAAGCTGACGCTGCCGATCGTCCCCGCGAACCAGTGCACCGGGGTGGAGAACGGCGTCGACCCCAAGACGATGATCTGCGCCGGGTACTCCGACGGCCGCAAGACCGTCCTTCCCGGTGACAGCGGTGGCCCGTTCATCGTGAACGGCGTCGTCGTCGGCATCACGTCGTGGAGCCGCAGCGACTTCCGGTGGTACAGCGTCTACAGCAGGCTCAACAACGAGATGGGCGACTGGGTCAAGCAGCAGATCGGTGAGGTGCCCAGCACCGACAAGTTCACCCTCGCGGCTTCGCCCGGCTCGGTGAAGGCCGACCCCGGCAAGTACATCTCGACGTCGATCACGAGCAAGCCGGGCAAGAACGGCAGCGAGAGCGTCGCGCTCACCGCGTCCGGGCTGCCGGACGGCGCCAAGGCGACCTTCCAGCCGTCGTCCATCAACTCCGGTGACACCGCGAAACTGACGATCGAGACCGCCGCGAACACCCCGGAGAAGGACTACACGATCACCGTCTCCGGCAAGGGAACGACCGACACCGTGACCACCACGCTGACGCTGACCGTCGGGAAGGGCGGAAGCCAGCCGGGTGACCTCAAGGTGACGGTGAACCCGGCGTCGGGCACCGTTCGCGCCTCGGGATTCCTGAGCGCGATGGTTTCCGCGACCGGCGGCAGCGGCACCATCGCTCTTTCGGCCTCGGGACAGGGCCTGCCCATCGCCCCGTTCTTCACCCCGCAGAACATCTCCAGCGGCGGCAGTTCCGAGATGCGGATCTACGCCCCCTACCGGGCGGGCACCTACCCGATCACCGTCACCGCGAAAGACGGTACCGGCAAGATCTCGACCGCCACGTACACGCTCACCGTCCAGTGACCTCCCAGAATCCTGAGGTGATCATCCATGCGTAAGTTACTGCTGACTTTGGGCGCGCTGACCCCCTTGCTGGCGCTGGGCATCGGAAACGCCGTCGCGGCCGAAGCCGAAGGTGTCGTGGTGCAGGCGAAACAGCACTACGGCGACCAGTACATCGTCGTGCTGAAGGACGGTGTCGCGACCGCGCAGGCGTCGGCGTCGTCGCTGACCGAACGCTTCGGCGGCGAGGTGCGGTCCACCTGGTCCGCGGCACTGAACGGCTTCTCGGTCAAGAAGATGACCGAGAAGCAGGCGCGGCGGCTCGCGGCGGACCCGTCGGTCAAGGCCGTCTACCAGGACGGTACGGCCCGCGGCGCGGACACGCAGACGAACCCGACGTGGGGCCTGGACCGTGTCGACCAGAAAGCTCTGCCGTTGGACAAGAAGTACACCTACAACAACAAGGGTGAGGGGGTCACCGCGTACGACCTCGACAGCGGCATCAATCCCGACAACCCCGAGTACGAAGGCAGAGCCAGTCTCGGCAAGGACTTCATGGGTGGTGACGGCAAGGACTGCCACGGCCATGGCAGCCACACCGCCGGTACGATCGGCAGCAAGACCTACGGAGTGGCGAAGAAGGTCAAGATCGTCGGGCTGAAGGTGCTGGGTTGCAACAACTCCGGCCCCGATTCGGGCATCATCGACGCGGTCGACTGGGTGACGGCCAACGCGGTGAAGCCGGCCGTGGCGAACATGAGTCTCACCATGGACGCGCCAGGTGTGGGTGACGACGCGGTCAAGCGGTCCATCGCGTCGGGCGTGGTCTATGGTGTCGCGGCGGGCAACGCGTCGACCGACGCGTGCAACACGAGTCCCGCCCGGGTGCCGGAAGCCATCACGGTGAACGCCACGGACTCCAGCGACAACCGGTCCGGCTTCTCCAACTACGGTCCCTGCACGGACATCTTCGCGCCGGGTAGCAATATCACGTCGCTGAGCCCGAGCAGCGGTGGGACGGCGGGAATGAGCGGGACCTCGATGGCGACGCCGCACGTCGTCGGCGCGGCCGCGCTCTACCTGGCGGCGAACCCGTCCGCGACGCCGAAGCAGGTGCGCGACGCCTTGGTGAACAACGCTTCCGACGGGGTCGTCAAGAATCCGGGCAGCGGTTCGCTGAACAAGCTGCTGAACGTGTCGTTCATCGGGGGCGGCGGTCCGGTGCCGACGTGCGGGGCGAAGTCGAACACCACCCCGGTGGCGATTCCGGACGCCGGCGCCGCGGTGACGAGTTCGCTGACGCAGGAGGGTTGCGACGGCAGGGCGTCTTCGTCGCTGCCGGTGAAGGTCGACATCAGCCACACCTACACGGGTGACTTGGTGCTCGACCTGATCGGGCCGAGCGGCAAGGCCTACCGGCTGAAGAGTTCCGGCGGGGTCGGTTCCGCGGGCGGTGTCCACGAGACGTACACGGTCGACGCCTCCGGGGAGAACGCCAACGGCACCTGGAAGCTGAGCGCGCAGGACGTCTACAAGTTCGACACCGGTTCGATCGACGGGTTCACGGTCACCTTCTGACCGGCCACCGCGGTCACCGGCCGCGGGACGAAGCCTGGTGGGTCATCGCAAGGACGGTGGCCCACCAGGCTTTCCGCGTCGGGGCAAGGCAGTGAGGTGCTTCTGTCGACGGCGGTGCCGGATAAGCGATCGCCTGCGCCACCGACCGCGTCACCGGCGTACGAGCCCTCTCGGCCATCCAGTGGAATACGGATGGCCGGCGGGTTGTTCTCGCCTTCTGGGTATGTCGCATCCAGCATCATGGAGATGGGCGGGGGTGTCACGCGGCACGGCGCTGTTGCTCGTTGCCACGGACAGCCGGCGACCTACCCCGAAGTAGGTCGGAATTCGGTGGAGGACGTACTCATGGCGCACGACATCATCAACCCGTCCGGGCTGCACGACCCGGTGCGATTCGGCTACAGCCACATCGCCACCACAGCCGGTGAACTCGTCTTCATCGCCGGCCAGTACGCATCCGATGCCGACGGTCACGTCACGTCGGGCGACTTCACCGACCAGGTCACACAGTCGCTGGAGAACGTGAGGATCGCGCTGGAGGAGGTCGGGCTCGACTTCAGTCACGTCGTGCAGCTTCGGACGTACGTCGTCGGACATGACGCCGCCAAGCTCGAGACCATCGGTACGCTCATCGGGCGGATCTGGGGTGGGCGGCCACCCACGCAGACACTTCTCGGCGTCGCGGCGCTGGCCTTGCCGGACATGCTCTTCGAAGTGGACGCCGTCGCCGTCCGCCCATAGCCTTCACCATCAGGGCGTGTTTCCTGGATCTTGTAGGTCCTGATCTGTGCCGGACCGACATGACCTTTCCGATGAGGCGGCTTGGTGACAGGTACGCGCGGTGTAGTTGTCCGCCGATCGTGCCGGAGCTTGCCGGCACCGCCGTCGCGCCGCTCGCCGCCGCCGGCCTGCGGATGCTCACTTGAACCCACACGAACTGCCGTGAACCGCGTCGTCGTAGGAAGAACCAGTACGGGACAAGGTTCGGGGGACCATGCCCACATCTCTGGAGGGTTCTGGCGGTCTCGCGCTCCGCGGCTGGGGCGGCGGGCGCTCATCCATCGTCCGTCTTCCCCTTGCTGTCGGGTGTTCACCTGACAGAAATCGGTACCCGGCATCGGTAATCTGCTGATCCAGCGCGGCCTGTTCTCCCGGCCGGCAGATCACGAGGGGATTGTCATGAGAGTTCGTTCGAGGCTTGTCGCATGTCTTGTGTCGGCGTTCATGGTGCTCGCGCTGACGTTCGTCGGCGCGGGATCCGCGTCGGCGGACCAGTCGAAATCCATCTCCGGGAAGTCGCCCGACGGCGGCGCGAGCTTCAGCGGGACGCTGACGTGGACCGGCCGTGGCAGCTTCAAAGCCGACATCACGTTGAAGGACGCGAAGTGCGACGGGAACCCCGTCTACTTCTACTTCATCATCAACAAGGGGTGGACGAGCGAGTGGCAGGGCAAGCGGCGCGACAACAACGAGGGCTGCAACAAGACCATTACCTGGAAGGGCATCGCGGGATCTGACACCAACGGCATCTACGGTCCCACGCTGCGGGTCTGCACGGACATCCGGCCGGGGGTGGACTCCTGCAAGGAGTACGGCTACGACAACCCGTACTTCCCGTAACCGGCATCACCCGCCGATCGGCTCGGGACTCCCGGGCCGATCGGCTCGGCGGGCTACGGGTCGAACCGGTATCCCATTCCCTGAGCGGTGATGAGACGGCGGGGGCGTGAGGGATCGGCTCGAGTTTTGTGGCGATGCAGTGATCGCCACCAAGTACGAGGCGCGTGGCAAGACGGTGGAGATCATCGGGCTCAGCCGGCACAGCGCCCGTATGCACGGCAAGCTTTCCGGGGAACTCCCCGGCAGCCACTAGGGCTCAGCCAAACAGCTGGTCCAGGTGGTAGCGCAGCACGGAGTGAGCGGCTTCCGTGCTGCGCTGTCCGATCAGCACACTGGTGCCCAGCCCGTGGCTGAGGGCGAGCAGGCGCGCGGCCTCGGCGGCGACGTCGAGCTCCGGCGCCAGCAGGCCGTCGGCTTGGGCCCGCGCCAGCGCGTCCGCGAGCTGCTGATCCAGGTTGTCCACCCCGGCGACGAAGGGTTCTTCGGCGAGCTCGGGGTCGGTCATGGCCAGCACCGCGTACGAGGTGCCGACGAGGTGAAATACGCGGCTCTGCTCGTCGGTGGGCAGGGCCTCGGCGAGGAAGGCCTCGATGAAGGCCCTTGGCGAGACCGGGTCCGGTAACGCGGCCAGCCGTTGCGCCCAGCGCTGATGACTCCGCCGCTCCAGATGCCGTAACGCACCGAGCATGAGCTGCGCCTTAGTCGCGAAGTAGTACTGCACCAGCCGCAGCGAAACCCCCGACTCGGCGGCCACTGCCCGCATCGTCACCGCGTGCAGGCCGTCCCGCCCCGCGACCCGCACCAGTGCCTCGGCGATCTGCGCACGACGCTCCTCGTGGTCCACCGTCCTCGGCACCGAGTACTCCCTCCGCCAGGTGACACTTTTTATGATACGCATGTATATGGTACGTCTGTATCATAACGGGGTCGTCGAATTGGTGGTGAGGATCAGTGGGGCGGCGGGAGGCATCCGGCAGCCGGCTGCCGGCCGGCGCGACGAGTAAGGACGAGCCGGGGACTGCGGGAGGGGTCGTGCTCGCGCTGGCGTGCGCCGCGCAGTTCATGGTGGTGCTCGACATCTCGGTGGTCAACGTCGCGCTGCCCTCGATCCAGCGGGCGCTCGGCACCGACGAGGCCGGGCTGCAATGGGTGGTCAACGCCTACGCGCTGGCCTTCGCCGGGTTCCTTCTGCTCGGCGGCCGGCTCGCGGACCTCTTCGGCCGCAAGCGGATCTTCGGCATCGGACTCGTCGTGTTCTCGGGTGCCAGCCTCGTCGGGGGGCTGGCGAGCTCCGCGTCTCTGGTGATCGTGGCTCGTGCGGTGCAGGGTCTGGGTGCCGCCGTGCTCGCCCCCGCCACCCTGACCGTCCTCACCGCCACCTTCGCCGAAGGCACCGCGCGGACGCGGGCCTTGGCCACGTGGACCGCCGTGGGGATCGCGGGCGGCACGGCCGGCAACCTCGTGGGCGGCGTGCTCACCGAGTACCTGACGTGGCGGTCGATTCTGCTGATCAACGTCCCGATCGGCGCCGCCGTGATCTTCCTGGCAGCCCGCTTCCTTGGCGAGGACGATGGACGCGGGCAGGGGCGCCACCTCGACGTCGCGGGGGCGACGCTGGCCACCGCCGGTCTCACGCTGCTGACCTACGGCATCGCCCAGGCCCGCACTCATGGTTGGGGCGGGTCGGTGACGATCGTCGCCCTGGCCGCCGGTGCCGTCGCGGTGGTCCTGTTCGTGGTGGTGGAGGCGAGGTTCGCCCGTGCGCCGCTGATCCCGCTGCGCCTGTTCCGGTCGCGGGCGCTCATCGCGGGGAACATGGCGTTACTGCTGGCCGGGGGTTGCCTGAACCCGATGTGGTTCTTCCTGACCCTGTACATGCAGAAGTCCTTGCGCTACTCGCCGCTTCAGACCGGTCTGGGCTTTCTGCCGCATACCTTGGTGGCCATAGTCGTCGGTGTACGCGTGACGCCCTGGCTGATGCGCCACGTCGAGGGCCGGGTGGTGATCGTCGCCGGTGCGCTGATCGCCGCCGTGGGGTTCTGGTGGCAGAGCCGGATCACCGCGGACAGTGGCTACCTGCTCGGAATCCTGGGACCGGCGATCGTGTTCTCGGTCGGCAGCGGGCTGCTCAATACTCCGATCACCACCACGGTCACGTCCGGTATCGACGCCGCGGACGCCGGTGCCGCCTCCGGGTTGATGAACACCACCAAACAGTTCGGCGGCGCGCTCGGGCTCGCGGTGCTGGTCACCGTCGCCGGAAGCGATCTCGACACCCCGGACGCGCTGGCCGCGGACTACGGACGGGCGTTCCTGGTCATCGCGGGGCTCCTGGTGGCCGTCGCTGCGGTCGCCCTCACGCTGCCCGTAACGCGCGACGGCGAGCGTCGTCGTGCGCTGAACGACTGACCCGCCGCGGGGCCCCGACGCACGCAGGGCGTCCGTGTCATCGCGGGCGGCGCCCGGCCTCCGCAACCAGTGCCCGGAAGCCGTGTAGAAGGCTTGGCTCCCCGGCGACCACTACTCGGTCATGAAGCCGCCGATCGTCGGCAGGCTGGTGCCGTTCATCGAGAAGGCGCTCAACGACGCCACGTGGTGGACGGAGCGAGGCTCTCCTCCTAGAGAGCTTTCTTCTGTACCTTCGCGAACTCTTTCCCGGCCTTGGTGCCCCCGTCGACCAGGACGTCGATGCCGGTCAGGTAGCCGGGTGCTTCGCTCGCGCAGAACGCGAGCACGGTCGCGATCTCCTCGGGCTTGCCGAATCGCTTGATCGCTGCCGCCTTCACCAGGTCGCCCGCGCCGTGGTTCTCCTCCAGGCGCCCCATCGCGGTATCGAAGCTCCCTGGAGAGACGGAAACGACCCGCGCTCCCCGTTCGCCGAACTCGGCCGCGAGGTAACGGCTGTACCAGTGGACGAAGTTCTTGCTGATCGCGTAGGCCAGTCCGGGTTTCAGCTTCCGGCCGACGAACCTCGCGCGACTGACGATCGCCTTCTCGAAGTCGTCAGGTCGTTGCTCGGCGAGGCGGAATGCACTGCGCGGGATCAGGATCTTGGGAACACTGTGTCCGGCGGTCGATGCCACATTGACGAGCGCGTCACCGTCCGCGGCCCGCGCGAGGAAGGCTTGCGCGATGTTGACGGTGCCGGTCGCGTTGATGCGGGCAATGCGCTCCGCCGTACCCATGTGCGGACTGATTCCAGCGGCGTGGACCACTGCGCGAACGTGACCTCCTTCAGACTCCGCGCGCTGGAACACTCGCTCGACGGACTCCTTGTCGGTGATGTCGCACACCACTCCGATTGCTTCGACGTCGGCCACAGCCAGCTCGCGCACCGCATCGTCGAGGCGCGTCCGATCGAGGTCTGCCAGCACGATTCGGTGGTGGTGACCCATGAGCCTTGCCGTTGCCAGCCCCATGCCGCCGGTCCCGCCGGTGATGACCACAGTGGGGTGTGTAGTCGACATGTTTGGTCCTTGTCGTTGAGATCGGAGCCCGAGCGAGGCCACGGCTCAGGGTGACCACGACGGTCCTGACGCCTGCCTCGATCAACGGAAGACAACCGTGTCCCGCATTCTTGTCCATCTTCGACATCGCGGACCAGTCAATCGTGTGAAGCTACCCGATCAGGGCGGTCGCAAAAGGACGGAAAGCGCGGCGGCCAGGCCACCGGGCCCGGCGCCGGCGACCCGGCCGCGCTGGGCGGGACACCGGGATTCGTGACGGCCTTCGGTGCGGAACGGCCGCGACCTTGATTCGGGTCGCGGCCGTCATCGCACTTGCTCCTCACGAAGCGTTGTCTTCGATCAGTAGGGGTGGACGGTCCATCGCTGGTGTGCCTGACCGCTGTCCACCTGCTGGACGACGGCGGTGGCGTTGGGGTTCGCGCCACCCGCGGCTTCGACGATCTTCGCCGAATGCACGCTGCGTAGGGCGACCGAGCCGTCAGCGGTGGTGGTGAACTCCCACTGCTGCGTCGTCCCGTTGTGGCACTGGTACTGGACGATCGAGTTGCCGTTGTGCAGTTCGCCGTATCGCAGGTCGAGGCACTTGCCCGAGTGGCGGTTCTTAAGGACGTAGACGTTGTTGCCGAGATGGGTCACGTCCCAAAGTTGCTTGACGCCGCCGACGCAGTCCCACAGCTCCATGCCGGCGAGGTCGTTCAACGCGCCTTCCCCGATGAGACCGGCCGTCTGGATACAGCGACCCGACTTGGCTCCCCTGAGGTCGACCGTCTTGTGGGGGACCGCGGCGACCCGGTAGGCGACGGTTCCGCCGTTCTCGTTGCTCCAGTCGATCCGGCCGTTCTGGAACACACTGCGCTTGCCCATGGGGAGGCCGGTCTCGTCGGACTTCGGGTAGCCGAGGTAAGAACGCTCGGCCCCCATCGATTTGTACTTCACACTGATGCTCCCGTAGACCAGGCGTGCGCCGGTGCTGGGATGCCAGTAGATCGAGCCCGAACCGGTGGCGAAGTCGACGACCTTGCCCACACCGTCCGAAGTGGACCGGATATCGCTCGTCGGATGCCCGAGGGCGCCGGCTTCGTAACCGTGCTCGGCGAACTTCCGGTGGATGTCACCGTTGATCGCGACGGTTCCGTTACGGGTGATGTAGACCGAGCCCGAGGTGAAGCGCTGCATGGGGCTGCCGTCCGGGCCGTAGGTGCCGGCGTCCGCCGCGGGATAGCCCATGCCCGCCTCGAAGCCCATGGCGGCGAACTTCCGGTGGATCTCACCCTTGACCTGCCGGATCGCGCTACCGGGCACGTAGTAGATGGTGCCCGCGACGAACCGGCTGTAGCGGACGTTCGTGCCACTGACGGTGCCCTCGTCGGAGAGCGGGTAGCCGTAGGGGCCCGTTTCCCCGCCCGAATTCGCCCAGATCTCCCCGATCAGGCCGAAGACGATGTGGACACCCGTCGACGCGCTCCACACGATGTGGAGGTTCGGCCCGCCCATCGTGGGTTTGACGACCCGCAGGACCTGGCCGTTGCCGTCCTTGGTGGGCACCTGGTCGGTCATCGCGCCGCCGACGCCGGCGGGCCCGCCGAGTGCGAGGAGCTTGTCGAGGACCGGTCCGTTGTAGACCGCCTGCACCGCGAAGCGCTGAGTGGTCCCGTCGTTGCCGGCGGTGAGGTAGAGCCTGCCCCGTTCGTACAACCGGTGGCCGAGGCCGACTCCGTTGGAAGTCCCTTCGGGAACGAAGTCGCCGACGGGCTTGCCGAGCTTGTCGCGCAGCGGCTGCTCCGCGGCGTAGCGCCGGTCGATCGGGTGCGGGGCCAGCGGAGCCTCGGCGTGCCACTTCGTCGCGATCGCGTAGGAGTCGTCATCGATCGCGCCGGTGACGAACAGGTACTTGCCGGAACTGCGCGAAGGGCGGATGGAGACGCTGGAGGCGTCACCCCGCACACACCAGGTCGCGTCACCCTTGAAGGCGTTGGAGCCGTCGGTCGGGTCGACGTAGGCCCGCACACGTTGCGACTGCGGAGGGATCATCGCCGTGCCGGCCGCGGAAGACGCTCCCGAACGCCAGCGCAGGTAGTGGTTGGGGCGGCTGACCGACTGGAACGAGAAGCACTCGGGATTGCTCAGCCCCGGCTCGATCCTCCACCGCGCCTCCGGGCGGTCGCCCGGCTGCCACTGTTCGAGCACCACGTCGCCGTTGCGGTCGGTCAGGTAGACGTCGACACCGCTGTACGCGTCGACCCGCAAGGTCTGGACCAGGTTCTCGTATTGGCCGGTGCGAAGGAACTTCTCGCGATCGCTGCGCTTGGCGGCGAGCGCCGCGTCCGCGGCGGCGACCAGCGCCGGCCGGATCAGCTGGTTCGCCGCGCGCGTGCGCAGTTCGGTGATCAGGCGGATGTACTCCTGATCGCGCTTGTTGAGCTCGTTGACGATGTCCCGCAGGTGCGCTTCCTCGGCGCCCTGGTTGATGAAGAAGGCCCAGTCGGCGGGGTCGAGGCTGCCGACGGCGTCTTCGGCGGCGCCGTGGACCTCGGTGTCGCGGGGCACCGACTTCCAGATTTCGACGACGAAATCCCGGTCCTTCAGGTTGACCAGGTACTCCAGCCGCGCCGGAGGGACGGATCCCAGCGTGTGCGACACGGCGTTCGCCTTGGCGGCCTTCGCCCGTTCAGCGGCCTTGGCCGCTTCGTCCTTGGTCGCGTCGTCCTGGATGACCCGGTCCACGTCCTTCTTGTGCTCGGCGAAGAGCACAACCGTCAGGAAGCGCCACTGATCGTCCGCGGTACCCCGCAGCGCCGTGCGGGCGGCCTCCTTGACGGCCATGTCCTTGTAGCCGTCGGCGTTGAGTTCCAAGTGGACGATGAAGTCGAAGATCGATTTCGCCAGGACGGTGTTGTCCACCGGGATGCTGAGGGTCGAAGCGGCCAGCGCCTTGGCGGCGCGTTCCTGCTCCTGCTGCTGACGGCGGTCGGTGACGATCTTCTCGTCTTCCCGGTGCGCGTCGTGGATCCCGACCTTGATCCATTGCGTGGACGCCGCCTCGCCGTCGGCGGCGAGCGCGGCGATGGCCGTCTCCTTGAGCTTCTGGTGCTCGGGTTCGAGCGGATGCTGCTTGTCGATGTCGTCGGCCGCGTAGTACATCGCGGCGACGAAGCCCCGGTCGCTGAGGACCAGGAGATCGGGTCCGGCCACGATCTTCAGGACGGCGGCGGCATTGCCCTTGTCGATGTCCGTGGACTGCGCGGCGGCCGCCGGCGCCGACGGCGGGGCGGCGAAGGCTGTGACGGGTGTCGCGACGCCCGCCGTCGTCGCGACGATCGCGGTGGCGATGATCAATCTCTTGAAAACCCCTCTTCGCCGTGCCGATGGCACGCCGGAGGGACCCCAGTATCCGTTCAAGACATCCTCTCCTTGGATGTAACGCGCGAGACCGTCATTCGGTCTCCATCGCGAGTTCGAATAGGAGACCAGTTAATGGCGAAAAAAAGACTGCGACTGTGATGTGGATCACGTCCTTTACGGGTGTTGTGTCCTTGTGCCATAGTCGTCCTCAGGCGTGCGCGAGCACGCAATTCTGGGGTCTGGGGTTCTGGGGATGAGACTTCGTGCACTGTTCGGCGCCCTCGTGGTGTCGATCATCGGGATCGGCGCAAATGTCGCTACGGCGAATGGAGTAACGGAAACGGCCATTGGTTCGAGTGTTCCCGGTATCGAGAATTCGATTTACTATCCGATCGTCCGCCAGAACGCGTTGTACCACTCGGAGGATCTGGTCAGGGTGGCGGCGTGGCAGGCGCTGCGGTCGGACGAGGGCGAGCCGGCGCTGCGGGCGTTCGTCCGGACGGGGTTCTTCGAGGCCAGGAAGCGGGCCGAGGGATACCACGCGCGGAACAAGGAGTTCGCGCGGCGGGTCATGACCAACTACAGCGCGCAGTATTCGCCGAACGTGCACGCCGAGGCCACGGCGGCGTACAAGGGCAGTGCCGCGCAGCAGGAGCAGTTCTTCCGGACGGGTTTCGCGGCGGCGAAGGCGCTCGACGACGCCGCTCGTGAGGCCGATGAGCAGCACAAACAGCAGATTCTCGACCAGGATCGCGCGTTCGTTCGGTTGCTGGCGGAGTTCGATCCGGGTGAGCAGGTGCGCCTGGCCGCCCAGCACGCCTTGCGGGCCGGGGGCACGGACAGTCATCTTCGGGCGTTCTTCGCCTCCGAGTGGATGGCCGCGGCCGCGACGGATGTCGAGGTCTACCGGATCCGCACGCAGGAGGCGGGTGTCCGCTTCTACGCCTTGATCCCGCAGCTGATCGCGGACGCGGAGGAAGCCGAGCGGGAGGCTCTCGCGGCCGAGGGTGCCGCGGCGGAGCAAGCCCGCGCGGTCGCCGCCCGGGCATGGGCCACGACCAGGGAAAAAGCCGACGAAGCCCGCGCGGTCTGGGAGAACGAAGCGCTGGCCTGCGCCGAGCAGGCCCGGTACTGGCGGACGGTGATCGACCGGGCGAACGCCAGTGTCGACCCGGTCTGGTCGATGATCGCCACCAGGGCGGACAAGAATCGTGCCAACTGGGCCGCCGACGGCACGTTCGCCGACGGGCAGACCCAGTACTGGGCGAGTGTCGAAAAGCATGCGAAAGAGCATCGAGACCAAATGTCGCCCGCGGGCTGAGCTCAGCCGGGCATCTCTTTTCAAGCACTGAAGGCCTTTTCTTTCGAGTAAATTCGAAAAAGGCTCCGGTGTGCTCGATTCAACGCCGAGACGGGTAATCGACGGTCGACGGGGCGGGGTGGCGGGCAGCTGCACCCGTCCCGTTTTCTCCGGTGCCCGGAAACCCTCCCGGGATTCTTCTCGTGCGCGATTAACGAAATCTTTCCGCTACTGGGGAGTGGTGTGCCATGAAAAGGAAGACGCGACGCGCCAGACGGGGGCCACTCGCCTCCGGATGGTGCCGCGGCGCGGTCGTGCTGACCGTGACCACGGCCTTGGTCATCTCGGGCGCGGGGTTGGAACTCGCCGCCGCCGCGCCCGCCGTCCCGGTGGTGGTGGCCGCGCAGCAGGCGCCCGCCACACCGCCGGGCGCGGCGACGCCCGCCCCGGCGACGGCGACGATCGATCCTGAAGAGGAGGCGCTGCTGCGGCAGTTGCAGCTGGATCTGCTCGCCGACATCGCGGCGCTGGACGAGCATGAGGAAGTCCGCGTGGCGGCGCGGGAAGCCTTGAAGAAGGCCGAAGCCGGCGACGACGCGGCCATCACGACGTTCTTCGAGCGTGGGCACCAGGAAGCCAAGGCACGGGCGGAACGCCGTAAGCAGGAAGCCGACGACCGCAACCGCGCGGTGATCCAGTCCCTCGCGGGCACCGGCGGCCCGGCGTTCAACGCCGCCGTCGACCGCGCGCTGCGGGGCAACGCCTACGACCGCGAGAACTTCCTGGCCTTCGGGCGGGACATCGCCACGGAACAGGATCGCCGTTCCGGCGCCTACGAGAAGGAGATCCGGGACCGGCGGCGCGCCCACGTGCAGATCGCCGCGGACCGGGGGACACCCGAGGTCTCCGCCGCCGCGAAGGCCGCGCTGGCCCAGGGCGATGCCGCGATCGAGGAATATCTCAAGACGGGGTACCTGGCCGCCGCCAAACGCGACGCGGAGGCCCGTGAGAGCCGGCTCGCCGAACTCGAACGACAGCGCAAGGAAGCCGAAGCGAACTCGGAACTGGCGCAACGGATCGCGCGGGTCATGCGGGCGCGGCAGAACCTGCTCTCCGCGCACGTGAGCGGCGTCCAAGCGCTGGAGCGGACCGCCAACGACATGACACTGGCGGCCAACGCGTCCCGGGAGGCCGCGCGGGCGCTGGCCGCCGATCAGGCGGGGAACAGCTATCACCCCGAGCTGTACCAGCGGGCGAAGGACGACGCCGCCCGGTTCGTCCGGGACGCGCGGACCGATGCTCAGCAGGCCCAGTCGGCGGCCGCGCTGGCGAGCGCTCAGGTGGACATCCTCGTGCAGAACCAGATGCCGCACGGCACCCAGTGGGCGAAGGTCGTCCAAGGCATGGCGGCCGCCGCGAACGCCGCGAAGCAGGCCGCCGAAACCGCGGCGCACGCGATCGACGCGATCGCCGCCGACGCCGCGGCCACCGACGCGGCGGAGAAGGCCAGGGCCAGGGAAGAGAACGCCCGCCGCTGGCGGGCCAACGCGCAGTCCCACGCCGACGCGGCGGAGCGCCTGGCCACGGCCGCCGGTGAACAGGCCGCGGCGGCCGCTCAAGCGGCGGCACAGGCACAGCAGGCGAAGACCGACGCGGAAACCGCGCTGCAGAACGCCAAGGCACACGCCGCGAAGGTCAAGCAGGCACGTGCGGACGCCGAGCGGGAACGCGATATCGCCGACGCCAAGCGGCGTGAAGCCGAACAGTGGCGTGGTCAGGCGGCTCTCAAGAGGCAGGAGGCCGAGGCCAAGCAGCGGGAAGCCGCGAGCGAGCGGGACAAGGCCAAACGCGAGGCGGGTATCGCCCAGCAGAAGCGGCAGGAGGCCGAATCACAGCAGCGGATCGCCTCCGAGAAGCGCGTCGCCGCCCAAGGACAGGAACAGATCGCCGCCGACGCCGCCAAGGAGGCCCGGCGTCAAGAACAGATCGCGGCGGGCATCGACCAGAACGCCGGTGTCGAGGAGGGCAAGGCCCACCAGGCTCGGGAGGACGCCGCACGGGTGCGGCAGTCGGCCGAGACGACCGCGAAGAAGGCCCAGGCGCTCGAACAGCTGGCCGCGCGGGCGGAAGCGTCGTCGGAGATCCTCCAAGAGGAAAAGGAAAAGGTGCGGGCCGCGGCGACTCAGGCCCGGGCCGAGGCGAACACGGCGAGGGACGCCGCGCAGGCGGCCGACGGCCTCGCCACCCAGGCCGGCCAGGCGGCGGCGTCGGCTCGTGCGGCGGCGACGGAGTCACAGGCCGCCGCGGGCCGGTCGCGGGCGCACGCGGATCGAGCGCAGGCGGCGGCGTCGCAGGCGCGGGCGGCGGCCAGGGAAGCCGAAGTCGCGGCGGAGAAGTCCCGTACGGCGGCGAACGAAGCGGAAGCCGCGGCAGCCCGCGCCAACGAGGCGGCGGCGCGCGCCGAGCGGGAAGCCTCCGCCGTCCACGCGGAGGCGATGAAGGCCCGTGCGTCGGCGGAGGAGGCGACGGCCGCGGAATCGCGTGCCGCCGAGAACGCCCGCAACGCGGCGAACCTGGCGCAGGAGGCCGCGGTGCACTCGGAGCACGCGCTCACCGCCGCGCATCGAACCCAGGAGGAGGCCAACGCCGCCGCGGCGGAGGCCGCCACCGCGGCCACCCAGGCGGGGATCGCGACCCGCGCGGCGGTCGCGGCGGGACTGTCGGGGGCCGGGATCGCCGCCCCGGCCGACCAGGCGATCAACCTGGTCAGCCCGTTCACCGGCGACGACCTGGACGCGGACTTCGTGCTCATGGTGGCGAACCGGGCGAAGGACGTCGGCGACACCCAGGTCCGGGCCGCACAGTCCGCCGCGGCCGATGCCGCCGCGCAGGCGAGCCGGGCCGCCGAGGCGGCCAGGAACGCCGGGGTCGAGGTGAAGCCGGCGTTCGAGGCCGCGGCGGCGGCCGCCACTTCGGCGGCCAACGCGGCGAATTCGGCGGCGGCGGCCCAGCAGTCCGCGGCCGCCGCGGCGGTGGCCGCGGCCGCGGCAAGGAAGGCATCGGCCGAGGCGGGTGCCGTCGACGCCGAGGCACAGGCCGACGCCAAGGCCTCACGTGCGGCTGCCGATCAGGCGGCGGCCGACGCCGCGTTGGCGGGACGGGCGGCCGACCAGGCGGCGGCCGACGCCGTCGCGGCGAGGAAGGCCGCCGACGACGCGACCCGCGCGGCGAACGAAGCCACCGCCGCCGCCACCCGGGCACAGCAGGACGCGGTCGCCGCTCAGCAAGCGGCGGAGCAGGCCCAGCGTGACGCGGACGCCGCTCGCGAGTCCGCGAACCGGGCAGCGGATCACGCCCGGGACGCCGATTCCGCGGCCACGAACGCGGAGAAGTACGCGAAGAACGTGGAGGACCGGGCGGCGAACGCGGCGGCGGACGCCAAGGCGATCCAGGACCAGCTGGCCGAGATGCAGGAATTGCTCCGCCAGGAGGAAGAAGCACGCGAACGCGCCGAGGCCGAACAGGCCATCACCGACGACAGCGAGGTTCCCGCGCTGACGCCGGAGGAAGAGCAACTGCTGCGCACGGAGAAGGGGCAAGCGGGTGTCGACGAGTACAACCGTGCCCGTGCCGACGCGAACAGGGGCCTCATGGACCTCATCGTCGACGAAGGCGGCCAGGTCATCCTCGACCTGATCGGCTACACCGACGCGAAGCGGTGCTTCATGGAAGGCGACTTCATCTCCTGCGTGATGACCGTGATCAACGCGCTGCCGATCCTCAAGATCGCGTCGGTGCTGCGGAAGATCCCGGACGCGGTCGGGGCGACCGTGCGCATCGTGAAGGGCATCCGCACCTTCAAGGACGTGAAGATGCTCGGCCGCCGCATCACCGACAACCTGCGTGACCTGATCAGGCAGCTCAAGGGATGCAAGAACCCCGCCGCGGCGGCAGCGGCGGCACCGCCCGCCTGCCAGGTCGTGGACAGGGAAGCACTGCGCAAGAAGGTGGAGGACGAACACAAGAAGCAGCCCGCGGTCAGTCCTCAACCAGGACAGCGGCTCAGCACCATCGCCCGGCAGCGGGAGGTGGAGGGCTGTTTCAAGAGCGTGATCCCGGCGAACATCTCCTTCAACTACCCCATGGAGGACTTCACCTGGCTCGGCAACGACGCCAAACGCGCCACGGGAGGCATCGTCTGCGTCAACCAGACGGCGAAACGATCGGGAGAACCGGCGGCGCCCGTCGGACACCCCGACACCTCGCCGCCGAAGCTGAACGGCACGGCTGTCCACAAGGGACACCTGGTGCCCGCCAGGCTCCACGGTTCCATGCTGGTGGACAACATCGTGACCCAGTGGTCGAAGGTCAACCTCTCCGACGTCAAGAAGGTGGAGAACGCGGTGGGGGACATGCTGGACCGGTATCCCAGTCAAGACGTCTCGGTCATCTACGAGGTCCACGTGCAGTACGCGACCAAGACCGCCGCGATGCCGAGGTGGATCTTCATCGAGGCGATCGCTTCGAACGGCGCGAAGTGCTTCGCGAAGATCGAGAACATTCCCACCGGTAACCTCGTCAAGGAAACCTGTCCCGCCTTCCGGACGGCCTGACGATCAAGAGAACGGAGGACGGACGTGCCGAAACGGTCGTACGTCGACGAAATCTGCGAGCTCGTCGGATGGCGGCCCGGGGACTTCGTGCCCGGGACGGACTGGACCACCGTCGAACGCGAACTGGGGACACCGCTCCCCGGCGACTACAAGGAACTGCTGACCCGCTTTCCCTCCGGAGGATTCCGCGGCGTCGTCTCCTTCTCGAATCCCGCCGAAAGTGTCGATGCGTGCGCGAACGTCAAGAACGAGAACGCCGAACTGCTCGAGATCTTCGGCGACGAGGATCTCGAATACCTGCGGGGTGTCCCGTACCGGCTCTTCCCGGAGCCGGGCGGGATCTACCCATGGGGGACCAACGGCGCGGGGGGATCGTTCTGGTGGGTTCCCGGCCCGGCGGATCCGGACGAGTGGGCGGTCGCCTACAACGACCGGGACTCCTGGCACGAGGAGCATTCCGGGCCGATGACGAAGGTCCTCTTGGAGCTGCTGGTGAGTACCGGTGAGGACAACATCCTCGGCTGGGACATGGCGGGTAAACCGGTCGACTTCGACGGCTACTGGGCGGACCGGTACGTCTCCTATCCCGCCTGAGCGGGCCGGGGGGGGGGGGGGGGCCCCCCCCCCCCCCCCCGCCAGGGGGGGGGGGGGGCCCCCCCGCCAAAACCGTGGACAACGTGGATCCCCCCGGCCCCCCCCGCCACCGGCCGGGCGGG